>NZ_JANUCR010000006.1 GCF_024807655.1 Methanococcus voltae
TTTCTTGAATGTCCAGTTTCTTTTATCATTGAAGCCCGTAAATTTGTTATTGTTATTACTTTTTTGTAACGTCGCACTTGTGCTATCGCAGTTATCAAGTAAAAGGGTTATGCCTTCTTGTGTCGTGAGGTAACCGCGTAGCGGGGCGCGCTGTATATAACCTTTATTTTCTAATTTTAAAATCAATCTGTTAAGCGTTGAGTATGATTTATCGTATTTTTTGTTATTTATGAAAGCGTCATATAGTCCCTGTGCTAAAAAATTTTTATTTTTACAAAGTTTTAATATACTTATTACTATGTTTGCATCTTCTCCAAATTCTGCAAGTTCATTGTTGATGGTTGTATGTTGGGTAGGTTCTTCTACTGAAATCATTGTTACACCAAAGTGTAAAACAAACTATTTATAGTACATTTAATAGACTATAAATCGGAAAAGCTTGTTTTACTTTTTTTATTTTTTTGAAAAATTAGTTATTAAATTGTTAATTTGTTATTTAACGCGTTTTTTATATCGTCTAAGATTGATACGATTGCCAAAGTACAAACTACAATTATATCATTCGAATTTAAGCCAACGCCCCATATTTGAGTTATTATTTTACCGCCAAGCCATAAAAACAAAAGTATTATAAATAGGGCATAAAATCTATTATTAAATATATTCTCCATTGTTTAATCCTCCTTTTTAGGTTCCCAGCTTATTATATAGAGTTTATCGGCGTTAGATGTGTATAAGGTTGATACGTCGGTTATTTTTCTTTCAAAGTATTGTACTGTTTCTTTATCCACGATACGAATAAATAAACCTTGTTTATCGTATTCGCCCATCATAAAATCATCTAATACTTTAAACCTTATATCGTTCTCATTTTCTTTAAATTCTCTTATTGTGTTGTTTTTTAGTCCTGATACTTCATTACTCCAGTTTTTATGTTCTGAATTAAATTGTACCATTTTGTACATTTCTTGTACTGGTTCGGGGTTCAATAGTCTTTTAGCTTTCATTTTATGCCTCTGTTTCGTATATTGAGCTTATAGCGTTTTTTATTTCTGTTTTTTTAAATTTAGAATTCATCATTAGCATAAATAATATATCGTTAAATGTGCTTAGTTCTGAACTTTTAACATCTGTATCAAGCTTAGAATTGTACAATATGCTTAAAAAGTCTATAAATGAATTTCTAAGTTTTTCAACTTCTAAATCTTGTTTTTTTAAATATTTTTCCGGTTCTTCTTCGGATTTGAAAGCGTTTTCAAATTCTTCATTTATTTTAAATCCTTTCATTTTTTAGCCTCTTTTAATTCTTTACTTTTAAAATTATATTCTAAGCCGTAATAATCTAACAATGATAAAATACTACGACCTAAGGCGGTATTTTTCATAAAACACTCAAAAGAAGGCGGTTTTTCTACCTTCATTTTTTAACCCCTGTAGTTTTCAAAGTCACAAAATGCGTATGTTCCGTATTCCATTGTTGCTAAATTTGGCATATCTGGCTTATAGTCACCATAATTTACAATTTTTAATATATCCATATCCACAACTTGGTTATTTTCAACCAATACGCTAATATCTGCGGTTATTCCGTCTTCAAATTCATAATTATAAATAACGTGGTGTCCGTTAGGTATTTTAATCATTTTTTAACCTCTTTTATTAATTTTATAAATTTTAAATCCTTTACATACTGTTTACGTAAATAGTATTTTAAAGCCTCTTTAAGACTTTTAAACCTGTTAGGATTAGTTTTAAGCGTATGAACGATTGGTACATCGATATTATCCTTTTTACCTAAATATTCTTTTAAATATTCTGCTGGTGTTTTGTCATTTATTGTACAATTTGCGGTTATTTTCATTTTTTAACCTCTTTTTTTAAATTTGCATAAATAAAGCTTAACATAGCAAATAATACTATAATTTTATGGTCTTGAATTTTAAGCTTACAACCGTGATTATTACTCATTTTTTAACCTCTTTTTATAAATCTTTCATATTTGGGACTATTTCGCTTAATGTTAACTTTTTTGAACTTCTTTTTAATTTCGTTGTTTTCAAGTTCTACGACCTGAATTAGAACGGATTTTCCTATAAAACCCTTGGGAACTGCTACACCTCCGCTATTTCCCCATTTTTTAACGGTTTTTTTAATTTTACTAACTTGTATGTTATCACCTTTTAATTAACTAACATAAATGTGTGTTAAAAATTTTACTACACCTTATGTATGTTTAAACATTTTAGAAATAGTATTATAAATAAGTATCTTTTTTGTGTGTTATCCAAAATTTATATAGGATAAATTAATAATACCACAAAAATTATTGTACTAATATTTATGTTAATAAAAAGATAAGGTATAATATATAGAATAGGTGAAAATATGGAGCTATCACGGTTATTATTTAAAACAAATGTTAAGGAAATTTTATGTTTATTAAATCAAGAGGGAGAACTTTATTTTTCCGAAATATCCGATAGATTATTTATACAACATGGGAGTTTAAGCAGACTTTTAAAGCTCCTATATGATGCTAAATTAATTGATAAAAGAAAAGATGAGGAAGACGAGCGGATACTCCCAAAAATGTATTATAGCATAACTCCTTTAGGTGTGCGAATACTGGAAGTATACGAGGTTTTAAATTCAATAGAAAATGAAATGAAAAGAAAAAATAAACGTAAAAATTCTAAGGAACCTCAACCAAATAATAAAAATAAAAATTCAAACAATAACATTAATATTACTAATTCTAAAAATGAAAATGTAGAAAATAATTTAACATTTCAATAATTATTATAATTATAATTTTTATAATTATATTAAATTAAATTCTAAAAAAAAAGATAAATAAATTTTAAATTAATATTATTTTTACCTTCAGTATTTACCTTCAGTATTTACCTTCAGTATTTACCTTCAGTATTTACCTTCAGTATTTACCTTCAGTATTTACCTTCAGCAAAATTTACTAAAAAAAAGATAAATAAATTATATTAATTTTGTTTGTTTTGTTTTCTTAACTTTTTTAGTACTCTTTTTAGGTTTAGTACTCTTTTTACTCTCTGTTTTAGCTTTCTTTTTATCATTGAATACATATTTAACTATTTTTATCATTCTTGAACCTCTTCCGCCGGTTCTGGTACATAGTCCGTTATAGTCCCGTCTTCATTTAATTTTTGATATTTTTCAAGTTCATAATTATAATATATCATTCTACCACATCCACAAAGCTCACTATATCCGTATTAGCAGTTATTGCCGTGCCTATCTCTTTTCTAAACGTTCCGATGGCATAAACGCTAATGTTATGACCCACTAAATAATTTATTGTTTTTGCCGAGTTTTCCGTAAGGTCTGTTTTAATCCAATTTGAAGTATCCCATTTAATTAAATCCCTTGCCCCATCGTAATTAAACGTAGCTGTATAATTTCCCTGCTCTAATATAATATATAAACCCGCTGTGGGTGCTGTATTCGTATAAACTTGTGTACCGTCTTTATATATTGTTATAGTGCCCCCTTGACTGTTTAAATATATTAAATTAATAGTATCTTGTGTTAATGTACTAATATCTGTAATGGTTCCATCGTATGGTAAACTTAATGTACTCGTTTGTGTAGTCTTAGAGCCACTATAAACAGAACCGGAACCCCTTAAACATAATATGTCGGTAGGGTATGCTCCATCTTGTGCAATAAATGAAATTTCATTAAGTGTTATTTCTTCACAAGATACACGTTTATATTTATTTATAATCATTTTAACCCCTCCACTATTCCTATTATTTTAGTTGTTATACCGTTATTTTCTTCTAAAATTGTTAATTTATCGTTTATTGTCGCTATTTCTGTATTAATTGTATTAAGTGCGTCGGGGTCTCCTGTCGACGCTTCCAATGTTGTAATTTTTGTATTAAGTGTTTCAATGTTATTATTAATATTGTTTAGTTCGGTGTTTAACGTGTTTATTTCCTCACTTGTTGGGATAGTTATAAACCCGTCGCTAAAAGTTAGTTTTAACATATCTTAAACCCCCTTATATGCTCTCTAATGTAGGTATTTTACTTAATATATTTTGTTGAGTTTCTGCAATATTATTTAATAAAGTAACAATATTGTTAAGTACATTTATTACGTCCGTGTTATCTACCGTTATGCTTGCTAAATCTGCGGTAAATTGTTTCTCATTAATTGCTGTTTTTATTTCGCTTAAATTAGTTAATACATTGAATGTATTACTTGCGTTAGCTGTTTTTAAATCATTTACTTTATCAATCAAAGAACTATCATATACATTAAGCTTACCGGCGTACATAGTAAATGGTTTATACGTTGAACCCTCCAATCCTTGCACTTTAATAACCGAAAGGTCGCCAAGTTCTGGAACTTCCATAATAGTAGGGCTTAAACTCATTCTATCATTTACGGAGCTGGTTGGCATTTGGTCGCTTGCTAATTCACGTTTTAAGTTTATCCAATCTCGATAATTTATGTTCATTAAAATGAATTCCGTAAACTCTGCGTAAATAGCCGGACTTTCTTTATACTGATATTGCTTATTATTTAAATAGTCCCGTACTCTTGCCGTTTCTTTTGCTGGGCAATATATAAAACATCCCTCTACGTTATCCAAAGGGTTAATATTGCTTAAATCACTCGTTGAGCCTGTTAACATCTTTTAACACCTCATTTATTTTTAGTAAGTATTAATTCTAAATTGTGCATTATTCGAGATTCCATAATTTGCAAATCTTCTTTTAAAGTCTTTTTATTATCTTCGTTATTTTTCTGTAATTCTTTTCTAATCTCTTTTATCTCGTGTCTAATATCTTTTATATCTTCTTTAATTTCTTTATCCTCATTTTTAAGACTATCAATGTCTTTTTTAACAAATATGAAGTCATAAACGTTAGATACTATAAGCATAAAATTAGATATTATAGTTTTATTAATATTGTACATATTCCCACCGTGTTTTATTTGTTTTAAAAAAATAAGTAAAAAATAAATTATTTTATTTTGATTTCTTTTTCTTGTTATTAGTGAAGTAGTAGACCCCACCCACCAACAACAAGAGACCCGCCCCGTACATTATGTATTTTTTTGTTGGGTCTTCTTGTGGTTCTACTTGGGGTATTGTTGAGTCTTGGGGTTGGTATGGGTCGTATCCATAACCACCGCCCCCACCCCCTGAACCTCCATAATCGGAACTATCAGAACCGCCACCCGTTAACCATTCCCAAGGGTTCGGCTGTTCGGGTTGTGTCGGTGTCGTGTTTCCCCCGCCACTCCAAGGATTAAGCCAATCAGGTACTTTAAATAATTCTTCATATAATTTTTGATTCGCTCCTTCAAAAATATTATTGGGCGTAGGTGGTTTTGTAACGTTTCGCTCGTTTGCTGTCATTCCGTCGCTATTTGACACTTTTGAGCCATTCATTAAAGTATTTGCAAGACCTAACGCACTACTTCCCGCCATCGCTACTGGGGAGACATACGGAAGTACAGACATAGCAGTTTTTACCCCTGTGTCAATTAAAGAACCTGCCGTATTTGCAATAGCTCCCGCATTTTTAGTAAGCATTGCTACCGGCGAAACATAAGATAAAGCCCCAATAGCATTGCCTAACCAGTCATTTGATTGAGCTTGTTTTGTGGTTGTAGATACTGAACCATCAGCATTTAATACAGCCATAGGCGCATATGCACTAATATTTTGCTTAGAAGTATTTGTATTTATATTGTACAATTTATCTAAATTATTGTTAGATTTTTTATTAGTATCTACATTGAAAAATACGTCTAATTTAGAACTTCCGGAAGAGCTTGACGACTTTGTAGGGTTCGGGTTGGTATAACTTCCTGATGTGCTGTTTTTCCAACCTGTTTTACTACTTGCGGACGTTGTAGGGTCATAGCCTAATTTACCACCTGACGCCCACGTTTTTTTATCATTAAGGGTTTTAAAACTTAAATTATTACTTGAGGAACTTGTTTTATTACTTGTTTTATTTTTACTTTTAGAATTTCCAGAGCTTGAAGAAGAGGAAGAGCCGGAAGAAGTCTTTTTATCTTTTGAACTTGACGAGCTTTTTATACTACCGCTTGTACATCTGCCAAAACTTGGCGGAACATATCCCATTTTTATCCTCTCCTTTTAATAATAATTAAAATTACAAATAAAAGCACCAAAGCCCCGAATAGTAATAATAAATTCTTATTTTGTTGTTTTTTCTGATATTCTAAAAGTTGTTTTCGTGTTTCTTCCTGTTGTTTTTTCTGGTCTTCGTTTCCGAGCCATTGCAAGCCTAAACCGCCCGCAGTTCCACCCACCGCAGTAAGTGCCATAATCAATGGGAGAATGGGAAGTGGCATATTATCCCCTCCTTAATAAGTACATAACCACCGCTACGATTACCAAAATGATAATAATACCCATTGGGTTAATATTGCCCTCTTGGTCAATTGGATTAACTGCTTCGGTCATTTGACTATACAAACTTTGACCCGCAATAGTACCAACAGCACCGCCCCCAACTAAAGCCCCATTTCTTATTAAATTTGGATTACGTGCGATAATTCTCGAACCTTGATTGATGGCGTTTCCAAGTTGTTTGCTTAATAAAGAGATACTAAACATAATATCACCTTTAATCGTTTGTAGCTTCGGCGGTTAACTTTTCAGACTCTAACACTTGTTTAGCTTTTGGAGTAGCCATATGCTCAATTCTAATAACTCTTAATTTGCCGTTTGTTTTGTTATGTGTCGCTATTTGGAATTGGTCCTTAGTATAAAGATATTCCTTAAATCCTAACGATTGGTTAGTTATTTCGCTCTCCATATCAATTATTACAACACCCAAAAGTGGTTTTATATCATGTTCCACTGCGTCAAGATATTTCATAGTTAGGTAATCTTGTTTATAATATTCAATAGAGTTGACTGTATCCCTGACGGCTATTTCTGAGTTAATACCGTCGCTTCTTGCCCCTGTTGTATCTACAAAGGTACAGATTAATTTATCTAATATGTTACCAATTGGAAAAGCTTGTGTATCGTCTAAATTTGTATTTTCTGATAAATTAGACGTGAAAACCGTCACTTTTGGTTCTACATAAACATCTAAACCAGTACCATATTTAAAATAATAATCGTTCATCGTTTCGAATTTATCTTTATCCAATGTAACAGTTATTTCAATATCTGAAACCGTGACCCCGTCAATAGCTCCCAAATCATAATCAACATTTAACTCCAAAGCTTGTTTTTTAAATGCTAAGATATCCCCACAATCTAAAAGTAATAGAGTTTCGAACGTTGTTTCAGTTGTACCGATTGTAAATGTATCATCAAGCGAAACCGTACCATTTACGCTTAAATTTTTACCCCTATTCATATAGTGGTTGATTTTTAAAATGTCGTTCATTCCTACCGCATAATGTGAAATAGCGTTATCACTTAATACGTTAAATTGGGAAAATATTTTACCGATTTCTTCGATTTTAACCGTTTTATTAGCCGTAGCTTTTAACTTACATCTTACTAATAATACTATTTTATCGATAACGTGTTCAGTTGGCAAATCAATTTTTTTAAGTTCTTTCGTTAACTTTTGCCCCATGACCTGCTTACCAGACGTTATGTTTAATAATTTTTTTACAGTTTTTTTATCCATGTTTCCACCTAAAAAATTTAAAATTTAAATTTAAAAATTTACAATTTACCCGCAAGAACTTTATTATATACAATTAATGCTAATACCATTCCTACGAATACAGCTATTATTAAGTCTTTGTTCATGTTTCCACCGTGTTTTATTGTGTTTTAGTTTTCAGTTACGTAACTAAGATAGTATTATGAAAGTAAAAGAATATAAACCGGAATTACAGCTTTTTAAATTTAAAAATAAAAAATAATTTAATAAAAATATAAAATTAAAATAATTTAAAATAAAAAAATAGATTAGTCATATAATTTATATAAAATTCCGTCCTTTAAAACGGTGGTAACGTATTTATTTTTAGAGTCTTTTATTAAGTCTGATACGTGTTTATTTAGTTGGTTATAAACTTTATAGTCGTTTTCCCAACCTTGTTTTTTAAGTACATGAATTGTACAAGAGGATAATATAGTTTTTGAGATTAAAGAAGCCCTTTGACCTGCTACAATTATTTTAATACCTCTTTTACGCCCTCGAATAAAAAGGCGTTCTAAACTTGGGTTTAAACTCTTTTCTCTTCCACCTTGGCTATTTATTTCATCAATAACAAATATTATATTTTTAAGATTTTTAAACACAAAATCATAAATCATATTTTGTTTTTCTTTCTCTTCGGAACCTTGCACCCTTAAAACATTATGCCGTTTAAAGTCTTCTTTTAGGTTTTTAAGGTTAGTTCTTTTAATTCCTGTAAAATCTCCCTCTATATCCATTACTAAACATTTTACATTGAGTTTATCAAATTTTTTTAATTGTTGTTTTAAGTAGTAAGTTTTACCGGTTCCGGTTCTTCCGATAACTGCGGTATGTGATACCATTATTTAATCGCCACTATGTTAATAGATTTAGAAGTTTTTAAAAGCTGTTTAATAAAATTAATAATATCTCCAATATTGCCCGCTCCTGTAAATTTAGAAAATACCCCCATTGACTCAAACATATTAACAACAGAGTCGCCAACCTCCATAAAGTCCTTAACTTCTTCTTCTGCAAACTGTTTTTTAACTTCTTTCGTTCCTTTTTCTTCGTCATACTCAATGTATACTATTTTGCTCATAGTCGCACCCCTTATATGCTTGTAATTGTTCTTTTAATGATAAATTTTTATTATTTGGTTCCGGTTCTACTGTTGGAACTTCCAAGACCTGTGGAACTGGTTCCGGTTCTTTAATTTCATTTTGGATTTTAGTTTCTATATTAGTCATAAATGTTATTAAATCCATTAAAAAAACTATTTCTTGAAGATTTGAAGCCATTCCATTTATTAGTTTTGAACGTTGGCTATATTTATCAATTAATAGTTTTAACTTTTCAGCTATTCGCTCCAATATTTTTTTATTTTCGTTTTCTATCTCTTGAGCCAATTTATTTGCTTTTTCTAAGCTTTTTAAACGATAATAGATATAAACCGTTAGTACATACGATAATAAAACCATCACGCTATCTAATTCTATGTTTATATTAGGTAATTCGTTAAATTCTTCTATTTCTTCCGGTTCTTCTTCGATATATTCGACTTTTGGAACTTCTTCCGGAATTTCTTTAATTTCTTCGGTTCGTGTTAATTCTGCGATTTCTTCCAAATCTAATAAATCCAAGTTGTTATTATCGTTTTTAATTTCTTCTATTTCTTCCGGTTCTTCTTCGATATATTCGACTTTTGGAACTTCTTCCGGAATTTCTTTAATTTCTTGTATCTCTTCCGGTTCTTCTTTTTTCCTAAATCTCCGTTTATATTTGTTAACTTGTTTATATGCCATTGTTTAACCCGATTAATTTATTTTCTGCTTTTTCATATTCTAATACTTCGTAAAATTGACTAATCATAAACTTAATAGTTTCATTGTATGAAGAAGCTTTTAAAGCTGTTTTTATAAACTTTAATTTATTGGTATCCTCTTCATTTAATCTATAGGTCTTTTTTTTGTTATCGCTATTCATAGGTACCCCCGAATTAATACTAATAATAAATAGCATACTAAAAGCATATAAACCCGAATTACAGCTTTTTAAAATTTATAGTGCTTGTGTAAATTGTTGATATATTGTTAAAAAAGCGTCATTTCTTGCCTGCTAATCCCGTTGAGCTCTGCTCAACCCGCGTTCAAATCGCGGTCTCCGCGTTTTTTCTGTTTTAAAGGATTTTTAGAAGTTTAAATTTTTGTGATTTTTAAGAAATTAACGGGATAATTTTTGTAACTATTCCGTTTTTCATATAAGAAATAAGACTATATTAGGTTTATTATTGGATTTAAAAGGCATTTTACATTTTTCGTTTTCGGAAAAGTTCACGACAGTGCAACGGGATTAAGACGAAGTTCTCACTTTTATGTCTTATAAGAAAAAATAAAACTAGTAAATTTAATATATTTTTTTTAAATTAAAATATCCCTTAGTTTGAGGTTCTCGGGAAGTATAATAAAAACCTTCAATCTTATTTTCTGAAATTATTTTTAAAGTAGTAGTACCGTCATGAAATTGCATATCTTTTAAATCATGTCTTTTATTTTTATAACCATAGTAAAGAACTTTATGAAGTATATCTTCATTTCGAACATATGCAAAAGTACTTTCCGATTCTGAGTCATTAGCTCTTAAATGGATAGATATATCATTAAAATTTTGATTTATCTCAATATTTATACTATATTCTTTACGAGAACCATTTTCTTCATAAGAGGATATACCATTTCCTTTCCATACCCCTGTAAAATTAGGTATATTAGTAATTTTACTTACTATTTTATATTTCCAAATATGATTATTCCATAACCAAGAATAAATCTTATAAACTAGGGCTAAAGATACAACTACTGTAAGACATGGTATATCCCACGATCCTATTATATATTGTACAAATTCATTTAAAATATAACTGCTAATTACACTAGCAATAACTATGTAAAAATTAACTTGAGCACGTATATTGTTAGATAATCCGTAATTATGCATATTACACCTTTTTTGTAACTTGGTTATAAATATTATTTATAAAGTTTTTACAGTCTTCAGCATCCCAAACTGTAGAATCTTTATAACTATTACCAATTAATTGAGTAATTCCATTTTGACTTTTTAAATTACTAATATCTTTAGAATCTAAATCATGTAACCAAGTAATACAATTGTAGAATGTAGTTGTTAAATCACTCTTAAAGTTAGAATCTGGGACATTAGATAATAAACATTCTATAAAATATGAAGGTACATTTTGATTTTGAGGTTCCAATATTTTATAATTTACATTTTTGAAAATCCTAACTATTTGTTTATAATTTTTCCCAATAACATCTTGATTTTTCTCCCCACCGTTTTGTTTATGTAGTTTAGGATAATTAATAACCTTATTGCCACTAAGGTCCGTAATACAAATACCTTCAATAAAATTATTTGGGTTATGGGGATAATCTTTAGAACATTTTTTATATACTCTATATTCTATACACGGTACGATATCTACATTTAGATAATGATCTGGTAAAGTTAGTTTTAAGCATTTATTTCCTTCTTTTATAGGTATACTTTTATTCAAAAAAATAGTTTTTAATGTATTTTTTAAATCAACAGCTCCTATTGAGGATTGACCAGTATTGTTATTATATACTTCTTTATCGAAATATGATAATTTAGATATATCTGCATGCCATACGTCTTTTAGCATCACTACTACATCAATATCGCTATTTTCACGAATATTAGTGTGATTAGCATAAGAACCTTGTAAAAATATATCAAGTTTCTTATTATCTAGTTCTGATTTATCGTAATTATTAGTTATAATATTTTGGATATGGCTATACGTACGTTCAGATTTTTCTAATGCACCAGTATTACTCCACGTTTTTAATTGATCATCTGAGATCATGATATATCACCTCTTTAGAATAATAATATTTTAAAATTAACATTATATATTATTACTGTATAACTGTCGGAGTATAACTACAATATTGGGTGAAGAACTTACTTCAAAAGTGTAAATTTATAGGTCTGCAAAATGTTTGTGTGTATAAAATCTCAGGTTACCAAGTTACCAAAAAAATAATACTCAAAAAGGAAGACATATAATAGGGTAATCAAAAAAATAAGCGTAAATATAAAAAATAAAATGGTAACCTAAAGGTAACTTGGCGAAGTTACCATTTTTCTTGCATACTCCTATAAGAATATTATTAACAAAAATAATAATAAATGTGAATAATTAACGATTAGTATGACGAAAAGTAAAAAAGTAACTTGGTAGGTTACTATCTAAGTTACTATACAAGTTACTAAAATAAAGACATATAATAGAGATATAATTAATATATTAATAATATAATAATATAATATAAATGGTAACCTGGTAACCTGGAATTTTTGACTTTTTGATAAAAATATATTTTAGCTATTTTATGGTAACTTGGTAACTTGGTAACTTTAACATATCCTCTAAAAATACCCTATTATTAAAAATACATTTAAATGTATTGATATATTATTTTTTTAAAAAAAAATAAATAATTATTTGATGCATACATGAACTTCTCCAACTCTTGGTTGTGAGATATAACTTTTATAGTTCAGGTTCTTTATTGCAAGTAATACTTCATTATCTTCAATCTGAATATATTCTTTTACTTTTTCTATAATAATATCTATTTTCACATTGTCATTTTCATCTACATTTTCTAAAATTGTTTCGTACACTGTTACTGTTGTATCATTATATTCTACTTCAATATTCTTACTATGTTTATTTTTAGGTTCTGCTTTTTGTAGTGGCATCCATATTGCTTTTACTTTTCCTCGTCCTTTTATTGCAGTAGTTTTATAATCCCAGTAAGCTTTTAATTTACCAACTTCAGCAACATTGTATTTATCAATATCTAAAATATCATAAGCATCTTTTGATAATACCAAGTATATTGCCCCATCCCTTTCTTTTAAATCCATACCGTGAGCTCTAAGCTGTTTTTCTATATTTGATTTTACAGTTGGTTCTGGGTCGTACATTACGTCATATATATCATAGGTTTGTCCATTTATCGTATATTTTATGTTTCTTCTTACACTTTCAATAATACATTTTCTAATTGCTTTATCTGGTGTATTGACTGCTGAATAATTTTCAACTGGATAGTCTGAACTTTGTATGTATGATTCACCAAAGTTATGGAATACTGCTCCTAAAATTGCTCTACCTATTTTAATTACATTTTCTTTGGCTTTTTCCCTATCACCTGAGAATTTTAAATTCTCGATTTGCTCGCCAATCATTCCTAAATTATCATAAATCCATCTACCCAATAGATGGATTTTATCATATAACCATCTGTATTCGTCTATTGTATTAACGGTCTTAATATCATCGATATCTACAATAATACAACGTGATATTAAAGCCATATCATTAACATTTAAATCATTAGTTGTTATTAATAATGGTCTTATGACTGAAGAACCGTTCCATTCTCCATCTCTTCTATATCTTTGAGTAACATCTTCAGCACCAGTTCCAATTCTTTTAATCATACCTTCTAACTTTTTAGGAATCTCTTTTAATTCATCAAATAACATCGGTAAATTTACCCACTGTTCTTCTTCTAATCTTATACCTGTTCCTTGTGTAACTGCTTCCCCATATTGATATTCTGAATTTAATAATAATTTGCTAAATAATAAACGAACTCTTGCAGACTTACCCTGTGCATGAAGACCTGTCACTATCAAGTTGGGGAACATATCTATTTTTCTATTTGATAAAAAATAGTATCTAAATACTGAAGCCATTGTATATTCAAGAATCCATTTACTTACATCGTCTTGTAAGTAAAGTTTCAAATGTTTTACAATGTCTTTAATATCCTCTTCAGTATATTTTTCATTAAATAGTTTAATAAAGTCCCTTTTATAATGCAACATAGCTGTTTTACGTGGTAATTCCCATTCATTAGGTAGAATGATATGACTTTTATCAAAATACCCATACGATTTAGTAACTTTCTTGCATTCGTCTACTTCAAACTTTTTGAGAATCCATTTGTAAATTAAATCGTATTCATAAAGATATTTTTGATGTCCACCATTTCCACTTTTTGCAACTTCAACAAAATCATAAAATGCGTAATCGTCAAAAATGTCTATAAATTCCTTATTTATTTCCAACTCTTTCCCCTTCAGTACATCGTGCAAGTCAAAGAAGTGTTTATTAACTAATTTTGGTTTTGTAAAGTAAGCTAATGACCTTGTTCTTACTATTTCTTCACCATCACTATTGGTTCTTCTCTCAGTTTCTTTATTAATATTGTAAATTCCTCTGAAGCATTCCATTTCTAACTTACCAACGTTTCCCAACATTAAAGCTTCTAATTCATCGACGCTCTTTTCTTCTGCATTTATCTTTTTTACGTAGTAAGCTTTTAAAGGATTTCCTTTTTTCTTATTTGCTAACCAACAGGTTGAACACTCTTGTATTGGACAATTCATACAATTTGTTGGAGCTCGTCTACTATTGAACCACTCTTCTAAACTTCTTAGTGTCAAATCCTCATTAAAGTTATTTGAGTACTCTTTAAATATGCTTAAAGTCTTTGAAACGTCTTCTCCTTGCACTTGATTAAATATCATCATAAAGAAAGCTCTTAGAAATAATTGTATATCTCGATTAGCTTCTCCATTTTTTCTAAGCTCTAAAGCTTTTTTAACACACGGTGGTACATAATCCCAGTTTATCTCTTCAATGGATTTAAAATCTCTTTCTTCATAGTTTTCATTTAAAACATTATCTTTATAGTTTACATAATTCTTAAACTGATTAATAACAGCATTATAATCATATTTAACGTCGTTTATCTCTAAAACTCTTCCTTTTTTAGAAATATATTTTTTATTATCGCTGAATGGGATTCTTAAAACTCTTGCTAAATCATAAATGTTAGAATCTCCATTCACAATATAGTTATTTTTGTTATCAAATTCAATAAGTTTCTTAAACTTTAACAGTTCTTCTTCAGTAATTGAATTTTCCAATAAATAATATAATTGTATTCCGTGACCTGTAAAGAATGAGAAAGTTGGCTTTATGGGTAAATTTAAATTTTTATAATAGTCTTCAACTAACTTGTGAGCTTCCAAGTCAGTTATCTTAGTAATATCTTTTTCTAAAAACTTTTCATCTTTTTTAGGGTCTCCATAATTAAGAACATCTTTTAAAACATCTATATCAATAGGTATTATGGATATATTATCAAATGTAGCGTCCTTAGTACCTTTATGTTCTTTTCTCAATCCAATACCATAATATACACTCATTAAATTATTAAGTGTAACACTTTCCGCTAAAAACTTTGGTAATTCATTAGGATATTTAAAATATTTTTGAACTGGTTTACCATTGCTATTAAACGCTCTAAGTTCTATAAACTTATCTTCATCTATATTTTTAGATGCTACATCAAACACAGACCTGAAGAATACATTAACTGTATTGCTTAATTCTATTTTTCTTTCTTTTTTACCCATATTACCCCTATAAGATATTTTTTATATTATTTAAACTTTCATTTGTCCTTTCTCGATTGTGTGCGTAAATCATTGTAGTTTCTACCCTATTATGTCCCATATATCTACTTACTTCATCTAAATTAACCCCTTTCGTTAGTAGATTTACACAACAACCGTGTCTTATGGAATGTAACACAATTCTCCTATTTTTAGCAAGTTTACCTTCTGCCTTCAGTTCCTTAACACAAGCGTTAAAAACTCGATATATTGCATTTCTATTTATTTGCTCACCGTTAAGCTTCTGAAATAAGTAATCATTATCATTTTTATTTCTATTCTTTGTAATAATATAGTTTAAAGCTTCTTTGGTATCATTTGCTAATATTACCCTTCTTTCGGTGTAGTTCTTGGATTTAGTTATTACAATTACTCCATTTTTACTATCGTAATCTTTCAGTCTACTATTGAGAATTTCTGAAACTCTGCATCCAGTATCCCATAAAGTTCTTAGAAGAACTGCATCCCTATCCTGGGTGTAATTATTTTTATTATAGAGTTTTTGGAATATTAAGTCCATATCTTGAGTAGTTACATAATCGTAATGCTTCTTATCGAACTTTTTAAACCGTTTACGTTCTTTACACTCTGTTTCAAATTCTTCAAAGTTATCAAACTTCATAACTTTGTAAAACATCACTAAAAGGTTATAATACCTTATTTCTGTATTTTTAGCAATCTTTCGTTCATTTGATAAATACATAAAGAACTTTCCAAAATCTAATTTTGTTAGATTTTCAGGTTTTCGTTTTAATGTTAAGTTACAATACCTAAGGAATACTTTTAGTTTAGTTACATCGATTTGAAGTGTGCTTTTAGCAATACCGTCAAGTTCACGTTCATATTTGTATCTTTCCACGTATTCCTCGATATTATACTGTTCGTTTCTATTGAATGCGATTAATCGTTTTACCTCTTTCATACTATCTCCCAAGATTAAAAAAATATATTAATAAATTGTTAATTTTTGTAAATTTTAATTAATTATTCAGTTATTACATACCCTATTCTGTAATTGTAGCTTTTTATTTGCTTTAATGAGTATATCACGTTTTGAAACAATAATATCAAATATTTTAAGTTCTTCTTTTGAATATTGGGTAAATATTTCCCTTTTTATCGTTTCTTTAACGCTTTCTTGAAATTCTTTGTAATCTTCATCATCTTCTAAATCTAAATAATCTATAAAATCCTGTTCCGATTCCTTATACTCTATTACAGTATCTACAATCATATTAAGCCTCTAAAATAAAATCGCTATTATTTACATCGTTTGTTGATACAATTAACTCGATAACTTCATTTTTTGAGTTAGATTTATAACCAAAGTTACTACCCATTTCTAAATGAATCCCTAAATTTTTAGCTAATAAATTAACTTCTTCTTGGGTAATTCGTGGGATTTTGCACCATTCGTCGTACATTTCCTTTTCATATTTTGAAGGTCTAATATCGTAAGTATTTTCATACCAAACCCAGCCTTCAGGTTTTGTATCATTAATATTCAGCGCATAAACTGAAAAAGTGTTCATAAAATCATTTATTTTCATATCAATTTCTTGTTTAGGAATTTGTGGCAAATATTTTTCTACAAATTTTACTAATTCTCTTCCTACTCGTAACTTCTTAGATACATGTTCTGTTAACAATTTTTGAGATTCTGAACCTTCTATTACTTTATATCGTTTTATCATTTTCAGCCACCTCTTGCGGTTCTTCTGTAAATAACGCTAAGCTATCAATACTCCAACCTTTTACATTATTTGTAGCTACTTCTTGGACTTCCCACATCGGTTCGTCATTGTCAGGGTAGCTAATTACTGTTATAGGGAACCATTTACAGAGTTTTATCGTATTTATTAAAATACTATCTTTTAAGAAGTCTATTGTAGTTATTTCCCCTTTTTGAGATACGTTAACTTCTAAATTTGCCCTTTTACTAAATTTAATAGCTTTTATAATAATTTTATTAATTTCTTCTTCCCTTTGTTCAAGCTTTTTCATTACCTCACCTTTATTCCTAATCTTTTTCCTACTGCAACTATTTCCGATTTGTAAATCTTAAAAAACCTGTCGTCTAACTTTTTAGGTACTCTAAAATAATAAACGCCGTCTTCAATGAGGATAGTTTGTTCGTATACTAAGTCTTCGGGAATATTTGCATCTTTATAATTCTTTTCTTTTTCTTCATTTGATGGGATTGAATTTTCTATCTTTTTTAATTCTTTTTTGGTTTCTTCAGTTGTAGCTACTAACATATCATTTTCTATTTTAAAGCCATCTGGACACGTGAAATCATTATTATATACTCTAAATCCGTGCCAACACCATTGGCTAAATATTTTGTATACATCTGGTTTCACGTGCTTTGGAACCAATCCTTTTAAGTGCTTTTTAATTACGTAATTTATATTTCCTAAAAACTCATTATCAAGTTTTTTATTCTCTTCAACTGCTTTTATAACTCCTTCATCTTCAGTTTTATAATTGTAAATCATTTTAAACCTCCAATTCATAACCTAAGTTTATTAAGTCATTTTTTAACTTTTTAAGTTCGTTTTCATCTTCTAAAATAATTCCTATGCCTAATTTACCTAAATATTTACGAGATATTGCAATTTCTGCCCCGTTGCCCCTTGGTTTTATAAGTCTCTCTTTTGTTATTATTACCATTTTAAGCCTCTTCGGGTTCTTTTTCAACTAAAGACTCGATAATTCTATCTTTAAGGTATTGATTATCAGGTAATACGATTAAAATCGCTTCTTTATCAATTTCAGATTTTGGCATTGAAAATCTTGCAGAATTACCGTGTTGAGCAATTACTCCCCAGTAAACGTTAGCATCAATTTTTGATGTACTTGCCATTTTTTCACCTTTTATATATTTGTTATTTTTAACAAATTAATGGTTATATTTTACCACTAATTATATGTTTAATTATACGTCCTATATATAACTTTCTAAAAAATACCATTAATTGTTAAATAATCAAATGAATTGATTAAAATAACAATAATTTGTTAAATATTATTAGTACGAAAAATATAGTATTAAGGATTATTTGAGGGATTAATTTGTTATTAAAAATATTGACTAAAAAAAGTGTCAAAGAAATTTTATATTTAATAAATGATAATGAAGAAATGTATTGGGGACAAATTCAAGAATTATTAGGGGTAGATGGAAGTAATCTAAGTAAAGTACTTTCATTATTGGTTAAAAATGGCATACTATCTAAAAGAAGAATATTAAAAGGCGATAGTATGCCCTATTCATATTTTAAATTAACTAAAAAAGGTAAAACTGCACTTAAACTTTATGAAATTGGCGAGCTATTAGACGATAATCAAGATATAAAAATAGCCGTTTCAAACGCTGATGATGACGATTTATCAGATAATAAAAATAGTTCTATTTCAAATTCATATAATAACGTAGGAACTGAAAGCGTAATAGTTACAAACTCTAAAAACATAAATGTAAAAAAATAATTTCATCTTTTTTATAAATCTTAATTTAAATTTTAAATATTTTTTATTGCTAATTGTTGGGTTCCTATCCTCATTATATTTTTAATTCTAACTTATTATATAAAACTCTTTCTATTGGGATTATTTCGAAATTAATTAATATATGTTACAACACTTTTTTATTATTTATCATTAAAAGAGGGGATAAAATGAAAGAACCTAAAAGACCTACTATAAAAAAACCTAAAAGTCCATTAGATGGACCTAAAACAGCGAAAGGATTTAGAAACAAGTTATTAACTGGTGATGGAAGAAAAAACCCCAAATTACCTAAAATTTAAGTGATAATATGCAAAATAAAATTAACAATATCATAATAACTACAATATCCATATTAGTTGGAGTATATGTGGTATATCACGTAGCAACTACCTTATTTTTCCATTAATATTATGTTAAAAATAATTAATATTAATTAAAAAGAGGTTTTAATATGACTGAAGAATCTAATAAATTTGATAAAGGGTTTACTTATAGTATTATTAAGCGTTATACATCTAACATAGAAGGTCTTTACAATTTTGCATCAAAAAGACATACAATTGTTAAATATTTGATTTATATATTTTTAATACTATTTTCTATTGAAGGTATTATTATATTTGCAATTTCATTGGTAGTTTATATTTTTTGGTTATTGGCTATAATTGTCATCATTTTAAGGTCTATTGTAGGACCCTTTATATAACTAAAATGTATCTTTCTTTTTATTATTTTTCCAAATATCTATACAAAGTAGTTTTACTTACCCCAGTAATCTCTTTTATTTCTTTTAATGTACATTCACCCGAATTATAAAGTTTAATGGCCATTTCTACCTTACCTAAATCAACCTTCGGACGACCCCCAACTCTACCACGTGAACGTGCAACATCTAAACCGTTTTTAGTTCTTTCTTTTATTAATTTACGTTCAAATTCTGCCAAAGCGGAAAATATATTAAACATTAACTCACCCTGTGCAGTTGTTGTATCAATCCAAGCTTCTTTTAAACTTTTTAATTGAACACCTTTTGATTTAAAAAGCTCCATCGTAGTAATTAAATCTTTCATACTACGAGATAAACGAGTTAAATCAGAAACTACAACAATATCATTCTCCCTAATAGTTTCCATCATTTTATTGAATTCTGGACGTTCTGATTTACCTCCAGAAATCTTTTCAAAATAGATTTTTTCACAACCTACTTTTTTAAGTTCTTCAATATACTTTTCAATATTCTGTTCCTTGGTTGAAACTCTTGCATAACCAATTTTCATTTACTCACCCATTAATTAAAAAAATAAAATAAAAAAGATTCCCAAAACTCATAAAATTATTTACTAAAAATACTTTGATTTTGGCACGAGTTTTGGAACTGATTTTTAAACAAAAAATAACAATAATTTATAAAATAAAAATATTCCCAATAACGGTCGTTATTGGTACTAAAAAAATTATAATAAATTTTAATATAATTAAAAAATAAATGTATAAAATATTTTATTCAATAACGTATTTCAGTACTTTCCAACTTTTCAAACTCATCACGAGTCATCCCATATTTTTTTTTAAATTCTGCATCTGATTCTTCAATAAATAAATCTTTAAGTTTTTTTATACATTTTCTTTTTTCCTCATCCATAAAATCCCTCATTTTTTCTTAGTAGTATTTCTATTATTTTTACTATTTTTACCTTTTGATTTAACTTTTGAGGGAGTTTTAATATATTTACTTGTAACTTTTTTATCCACTTCTTTTAACCCTTTAATAAAATCTTTTTCTTGATTTTTAAAAATATTATAAAATGATTTACCTTTTTTTATTTTATTTTTATTAATTAATAATGTACCAAACCAGTCTGCAAATATTTCTTCATTAGATTGTCGGTAGTCTCTTTCATCCTTCCTTTTTTTATAACTTTTATTATTTTCACAAGTATAGGGATATATCTTTTTAGTTATTTTAATTACTTCATTTCTTAATTTTAATGGATTATTTCCTATTTTTCCAAAAAGATAATTCCCATCGGATATGTAATTTGATTTTATATTCCTATCATAAGCGTGTCCTAATTCGTGAGCAAAAGTTTTTTCAAATTCTACATCATCAATATTTTTATTAATATGTATAAATCCCTGTTTTGGAACTTCTTTTATATCATTGTTCCATTCAAAATATCCATATCTACCATCCTTTTTACCCTGCATTGCTTGGAGTTTTGGCTCACCAACATATTTATGAGTATAAAATAATCTTTTATTCATTAGTTCGGGCGGTTGTGTATCGACCCCCCTAATATCATACGCTTTCGGATTCTTTTTCCATTCATCAAGCTGTTTTTTATTTCCTTTTTTAATAACTCTTTTAGTGGTTAGTAAGTCTTTATGTTGATTATCTACAGACATACTGTGAAATATCCTTAATAATTTCTTTTTATCTTCTTTATTAGGAGTATATTCTTCATTAGATTTAGTTTTTTTAGTTCGTGCCAAGTAATCACCGTTTGATAATAAATTAATTAAATAAAAATAGTACTTGTAATAATTGTAATTGCAATAAAAGTTATAATTTGAACTATTTCCATAGTTTCACCTTAAAATAAAATGTAAAAAAATATTAATTAATTATAATATGTCCTTTAAATCAAACTCCCATTTTTTGGATTTTTTCTTTGTATTTCCATTAAATAAGTTATTCAGCATTGGTGAATCGCTTCCTTTTCCTTTCTTCCCTTTTTTAACTTTTTTTGGTTTAGGTTTTGGAGGGATTGGTTTAGGCGGTTCAGGTTCTGGGATTGTAGGATAAGGTGCTGTCAACCCAGTGGCTCCAAAACCTGAAAATAATAAACTCTTTTGTTTACTTTTTGTTTTTTGCAATGATATGGTTTTTGTACCTAGAATTTCCCCTACTTTTAAATTATTTGTAATATCTTGATTAAATGGATTATTTGTGAGAGTGCCAGTTTCTGAATTAGTTTTTAAATTATTTTCTGTAAATATTCCAACTTTGTTCTGATTCTTATTATTGTTCTGATTCTTATTATTGTTCTGATTCTTATTATTGTTCTGATTCTTATTATTGTTCTGATTCTTATTATTGTTCTGATTCTTAGCTCCTACTTTATTCGTAGTTACATCTTGCTTTGAAGTTTTAGTACTTGATTTATTCCTATTATTTCCTTTTTTAGTCGTTTTTCTACTATTTTTACTAACTACTTTACTATTTCCTTTTTTAGAAGCTTCCATATCATCAAAGATAGAAAAATCTGTTTTATCCCTCAAATTTTTTCTTTTGCTTTTGGAGGGATTTGTTTTATATTTACTCGGTGCTTTTGGACCTTTCCCTTTTAAACCAATTATTTCTTGAAACTCCATAACATTGGTGAATTCGCCGAATGGAGATTCTTTTAAATAACCACTATCTTTTACATTTATTTCATGTGTTGACCTGCTAAATTTACCATTTTCTTTTAAGTTTTTAGTCTTTTGTAATGATGTAGAACGATGACCTGTGCCCGTTTCTTTTTCAATAATACTATTACTCTTAAAAAATGTATTATCGGGCATTTCATTTATTTTGATTTCAGAAAACGGTTTATCACCAAATATAAAATTATCATTATAGCTTTTAATTTCAGAAAGCGGTTCAATATTCTTAATTGATTTTAAATCCATTACTATTTCAGATTCTGCATTATAGATGTTGGAATATTCTCGATTGTTTAAATCTTTTGCGTTAATTCCTTTTTTATATCTTGTTCCTTTTGAACCTACGCCATATTCTTCAAAAAAGTTAGTTCTTCCATAGTCTGCAGTACCATCGATTTTTTTAACATCATGCCATTTTTTAGTATATTTATTATAATATAAATTCCTTGTAGCACTAAAACTATTTTCATTATCAAATATGTTGAAATATTCATTATATGCTGTATTAAAATCATTATTTAACATATCTTTTCTATATTTGCTATTTTTAGTATTTTTTTCTAAAATATTACGTGTTCCACCATCAACCATATTATGTTTTGAAGTTCTTTTTGAATTGCTACCTTTTCCAAAAGTAGTATCATACACTTTACCATATAATGAATTATCTAAGTATCGACCTGAAAAGAAATTATCGCCAAAACTAATTTTAGAATTTAAATTCGTTGCAAAATTTGCTTTTGTAAAATCAAAAAAAGCTTCTGCTTTTCCAATATTTACATTAACTTCCCAGTTTTGTATCTTTGGATAGGAAGTTTTAGTTATTTCAAAATTGTTAGTTTTAATGTTAAAAGAGTCACTTTTTATAGTATTTTTTAGATTAACAAATCCATTATATTCGTTTTTTAATATATTTTTTCCAGAATTTATAGCCCCTTTTGGATTCCTTGCTATATTAATTCCTTTGGCAGTCATTGATTTACCCGTAGATAATCCCGATTTTATACTACCCACACCACCTTTTGCACCAAGAAGCATAATGGGTAAATTCATCATATCTGCAACGTTTTCAGCAGTATAGTCCCCCTGTATAGCTTTACCCCACGGCGTAACCGTTCCGTGATACATTCCATCAACGGTATAGCTTGCAAATTCATTAGACAAATTCCCAAAAGTTTTATCACCTGTGGCATATTTACAGGCTTCAACACCACCTGTTACCCCAATACTTCCAATAAAATCAGCTATACCACCCATTACATTACTGGTTACCCTTCTTCCAAATACTACTGGTGCAGTCTCATATAATGGATTTTTTGTAATATCGTTGTCAAAATGTCCCATGGCTGTGGTAGCCTGAGTAATTACAGGTACATTGTATATAAACGTTGGTAGAGCCGTATATATTGTTGCTTTAGCTCCTGCTTCATCGCCCCACTTAGATATTTCATTCACAGCCCAATTGACACCAATATTCTCTTTATACCAATCTAAAGTGTCAAATTCTGGTTTATTGGATTCTTCTAAAAACTTAGGTGGATTAGCATACTTTGCAACGTTATAAGATACATTAAAAGAATTTGGTGTATCGCTACCTTGTATATTATACGTTATCCCTTTATTTTTTAAAATAACTTTTTCATTTGAAGTTAAATCTTTTAAATCATTAATATTTATATTTCCATTTTGTATTTTATTTGTATCAACAGTTTTTAAAAAATCAATTTCTCCGTCGTTATTAATACTGTATAAAACAGTTTTACCATTATCTAATTTCTTTTTAGATGCACCTAATTCATTTATTGAAATTACATTCTTTTGAACTTGTTGACCAATGTTAAATGAATTATCTGCATTTTTAGTAATATTAACAACCTGTTCATTTCCATTTATATCCGTAAAATTAATTTTATTTTCTTTTAAATAAACTTCATTTTTATCTAAAATTATCCGAGTAGTTCCCCCATTAGTTTTATATTGTTGAATACTGCCTTTATTATAAACCCCTATCAAATTCCCTTTTTTATCGTAAACTACTTCATAATCAGAACCAGCATGAATTTCAACTTTATTAATATCATATGTATTTCTTTCATGAGTGGTTCGAGTAATATTTGGAGGTTTTGCATTATAGTTACCATGCCCATCGTTATAATACACTCGCCCATAATGAATTTCATCAGGATCTTTTTGTTGAACTGCACTTTTTCTAACTAATATATTTCCATCTTTAACAACTACATCATTTTTATTAAGCGTTATTCTTGAGTCCGTGTTTCTATCAATAATTGTTACTTTACCGTCATTTAATTCACTTCTTGAATAATTATTTACATTACCTATGGTATTATAAGTTGAACTATCGTTTTGGGTTGCAATACTTCTATTACTTAGTTTATTACCTTTTTTATCATATATGCCAAGTACTCGCCCTGATTCGTCAGCCATATAATTGCAATTGTTTTTAATATAAGGACTTAATTCACTCTTATCTTTACCAATATATTGGTCATAACCTTTTGAGTAGTAATTATCGGGTTTTTCAATGTTTGAATTATTACTTGAACCACTGCCTGAAGAACCGCCTGAACTACTTTTCCACCCCCCAGGTTCTGAAGGTTTAACTTTTGGGTCATAACCTAGTGAATCACCATTACCATTATGATATTTTTTAGCATCTTCATTATTTTTAAAATATAAATCCTGACTCTTAGATTTAGAACTACTACCTGAACCTGAAGAACCGCCACCACCTGAAGAACTGCTTGAACTACTTTTAGAACCTGAATTAAAATGTTCACTTCCTTCCCCATCACTATGCACCCATTTCCCAGAACCTGTTCTTCCAAAACTTCCTCCCATATTATCACCTATTATGGTTTTTGCATCTCTTTAATTGTTTCAGTTAACATCATAAGTGTAAAAACACCATTAACGATGAAAACCGTTGTAGAAATTGATTTTGAAAATATTACGTCGAGACCTATAAAAAAACTTATAAAAGTTATCATAATTAATTCGGAGACAAATACAATCATCGTATTTTTATTTGAAGATAAATAAATCGCAATATTTGCACCCAATAGAATAATAGAAACCGTTTCAGGATAAAGAGCTAATAAATATTTTAAAGTTTCAAAGATATTTGGATTTGATAATATTTCAAAATCCAATGATACTACACTTGTATTTACCATTATCTCCCCCCAAAAATATCCTTACCTGTGATTACATAGAACATCGTACTCCACGTTACAGTTCCACAAACTAATGAAAATAATTCGGAAAATGGATAGGGTATCCCGAAAGATTTCCAAACCATATAATTTCCAGATATTATATTGAATAAAGATGACAAGATGGTTGCACCAAAGAACCAATTACCAAAACCCATATCTCCAATAGTAGACGGGGTTGAAAGAGCTCCTAAACTCATTACACCCGTTCCAGTTGGAATATTTGAGGAAATTATAGGAATTTCGAAGTAATCACATACTGAAGGGAGTAATGCAATAGCAATATTCAAAGATAAAATAAAAACCATAATGTTCCAAACTTGTGTTTTAGCCATTTTCTGCACCCCTTTTAAAAACTGTCCATACCCACGCTAATATAGCAATAGATAAAAATAAACCGCTCGATATTTTACCAATAGTTCCAATATGAAATATATCTTGAACTACTGCAAAGATAACTGAAGACACCAACAAAGATAAATGCAAATTACCGCTTGAAGCTGATAAAATTACAAATAATATTGCAGATATCAAAAAGCATAGAACTAAATAAAAAGTAAATGTAAAATAAGGCGGTTCATAAGATTCAAAATAGATTTTTTTAGTTAATATTTGAAATTTAGTATATTTTGCTACATCATAATTTTGATAATTTTGATTTACAAATATATCATATAAAATTTCAGAATTTTCTTCACATCGATATATTGAAGCATCTAATTCGTTATATCCCTGAGTTAATGCAAAAGTGCTGTTTATTTCGTTATATGTAATGTATGTATCAGTATTTTTTTCAGTAACTACAATAACTTTACCCATTGCTTTATCTTTGTTTGATAAAACAACTAAATATTGTCCATACTGCCCGTTTGGTTGAATATTGTATTCAATTCTTTCAGATAATTTATTATCAAAAATACTTCCAATTTCTTGGTTTGCATTTTGATTAATATATATTGTATCAGGGTCTTTTGCAATTATTTGCTTATATAAATTGCCATTTACAAAAATATTATACGTTTTACCTTTCATTAAGTGAGCTACAACGTCTTTATTACCCACATTTATTGTTTTTAAATCAGTTGTTTTAACTTCTATTTTATCATCGGAATATGATATAATATTATATTGCACAACATAAGTATTTGCGGGCGGTAATAATATATCATAACTTGATAAATTGGTAGTTTCAACCTGTCTTATTAATCCGTCCGAAGATGTAAAAGTTATTATTGTGTATTCAGGGTAAGTTACATTATAACTTGTATTGTTTGATATATTTATTAAATAATTGTTGTTAGTAAATAAAACACCGTTTATCGATAAATTACTTGGAGCATTTCCTGTTAATTCATCTATAAAATTAATTTCGGCATTTGATATTTCATTCCCTACTATAACGTCAATAGTATTATATTTTACATCCCCATTTGTTAAAATAGCTTTACAAATAATTATATAATTTCCTGATTTTGCATAAGTATGAGATATAATATTTGAAGTAGTTGATTCAGTTGTCCCATCTCCAAAATCCCACTCATAATGGTCTATATTATAATTGGAACTTACCGAAAATTGTACCGAATCCCCTAAATTAATAACTTCTTTATCTTTTTGAATTTGTAGACCTTCGTCAATAATATAAGGCATATTAGTAATTTGAAAGTTATTGGATGTAGGGTACATATGTGGTATGTACATATCAATCTGGTAATCTGATAATCCAAAATCGTTATTATTTGTTATATTAACTCTTAATTTTCCATCTTCTAAAGTATTGGTAATTTCAACATTTTGATTAATCTTTTGAACTGCCATATATTTAAAAGATGTTGAAGAAAAAGCATCCAACCTATATATTACATATTGAGTATTTCCTATTGTTTTATCCTTATATACACTAATTTTATTCACTGAAGATACAATCTTATCAGGATACCAATCTATTGTAAACAAGCGGTCATTATTTTCATCTATCGCCCCCGTTATAAATTGTGTATATGCGCTTGATTCATAGTAAAACTGCCTAAATCTCGAATCATAACAGTCTGTGTAAATGTATTGATAGTTAGGTATAGTGCCAGCTTCTAATCTATAATCATTTATAAAACCAAAATATGTCCCAGAAATAATTTGTCCGTTCATTTTTAAACGAGTGTTAGGTGTATACATCGTTTTTGTGTGCATATTACCCTTTGCTTGATTTGAATGTAAATATACCCTACCACTTGCAATAGTTGTTGTTGCATCATAGCCTAAAGTCCAATCGTTTGCATCATAAGTATCTGCATCGCAGTAGAACTCATAAACCTCATTTGGGTTATTATAGTTAGCTGAATTTACATCTTCACTAACATAGTAAGTAACGTTACTATTTGCAGGAATAGAAGAGATTTTAAAAGTTAAAAGTTGATTATCCGAATCATAATGATAATAGCACTGTTCTGCGTTGCAGAAAGAAATTGAAAATAAAATTATCGTTAAAAATAGTAAACTTTTTAGTTTCATATTACCATCCTCTTGGATAATTATTCTCATATTCGTTTGAATTTCCTTTTTTATACATATAAATTAAAATAATAACAGCTAATTCAATAGGGAAAGCGTTCCACATCATAATATACGTTCCGTGCCAAGTCATCATCTGTGGAACGTTTGCAGTCATAGGGGTTATGATATTATCGACCATTCCAACGATATAAGTCATATAGCCCCACGCTATAAGCATCACTGCATAGGTTATCAAACCCTTTGCAATAACTATATATTTTCCGTCACTCATTTTTTCACCACATTACAGATAATGGTAATAGCATTATCGTGTAAATACTTACAATAGGGATAAAAGGGAAGCCTTTACGCTCTTCAATTAGAAATACAAATAAAGTAGAAACCAAAGAAGTAATTAATATTATATAAAACGCTAATGGGTTGAATATAAAAGAAATAGATATAAAATAAAGATAGTCGCCTTTTCCCATAAATTGAGATAAAACAAAGCATAATATCAATGAATGTAAAAAAGTAATAAAACCTAATTCTATAAAATTAGAATTCCAAGATATTGCAATAGATAATAAAAAATTAATTAACAATTGAATAATATATACATAATTATTTTTTAAATCACAATATGACATTAAAATAATATTAAAAAATAATAAAATGTATAAAATGAAATTAATCATATTTACACCTTATATTTAGTATATAGCGACTTTTTATGCTCTTTTAACTGTTCATGTATGAGATAATACGAAACAATGCATATTAATAACGCATTAGTAACTATGTTAAATTCAGCACTTAATGGAATCATTTTAAATGCTATTATATATACTAATGTAAGAAATAGTACAAAATCAAGACTTTTAAGTGCCGAATAAAATACAATTTCTAAAATAAAAGAAATGTCAAAAGATTTAATATATTTAAGAATTTTATGTTCTTTAATTAAAATATGATATGAACCAATAACTCCTATTGCTAAAAGTATAGGAACTGCTAATGTATTGGGTGTAATAATTAATACTTTTGAAATACCTATATGCCCTATGTATCCAATAACTAATATTAACCACATTAAATGAGTAGATATATCATCCAATACATCGGCTTTGTTTAAAAAATCAAGAACTTCTTTATCCATCATTACTATCACCAATTATCTTTTAGTAGTTTTAGTTTTTCTTTTAGTATTTCTTTTTTTATTACTTTTAGAACTATTTTTCTTTACAGTTCGCTTAGTAGTTTTTCTTTTAGTAGTTTTAGTTTTTTTAGATGTGGTCTTTTTAATTTTTTTATTAGTACTTTTTTTAACTCTTCTTTTAGGCTTTTCATCATCGTCTGAAACTGCAATTCTTACCATTTTTTTTAATTTTCCAAATATACTTCCCACATTCCCACCTTTTTTAATTCTTTACATTGTATTATCAATTATATTCGTTATTAACCCCATGTTTAATGCTTCATTTGACGAAATATAATTTAATTTTAAATTGTATTCTTTATTATCTTCTATCCATTTTTTTAAATCGTTAGATTCATTTTTTAGATATTTATTTGTAATATTATCATATAATTCCTTAAATTTCGCTAATGTTGAATATTCTTCTACTGTTCCACCGTTTTCATAACAGATGCCGTGTGTAAAGAATACTGTATTATCATATGCAAATCTTGCATCTTTTGGAAAAGATAATATTATATTTAATGCAGCACTCCCTACTTCTCCGGAACATACTACTTTTTTAAAAATCCCTGAGCTCTCTATTAAATTAATTACAGACATACTATGTGCAATACCGCCACCTTGTGAATGTAGCCACAAAGTGCATTCTTGTGCCACGTCATCGTTTTCAGCTATGAATTTTATTAATTTATCAACCATTTCTTCTTCAATCCTTCCGTTTAAAAAGAATGTTTTAGTCATTTAACCACCCAGTAATATTTTTTCCCATTGTTGATATGCCATAGTACTATATTTTTTATAATTTATTATCAAATGAAATGAAGAAAATAGTCCCAATAATCCTAATAGTACGCCCACATATCCATAAATATCAATTATAATATTGGAGGGGTAAGTGATTAGCATAATCCCTGCCAATATGCAAAATATGCCCATTGTAATAAGTATAGTAATTGAAAAAAATAAACTTGCATATATTCCAAGTTCTATTAATTGTAATTTTAAAGGTTGTCCCATTTAATCACCTAAGGCTTTAAAATTGTAGCATTTTGTACAACTGTTTGAGTTGCATTAGCTACATTTTGAGTATTTACACCGTTCATCTGTTGCATTACTTGTGATGCAATTGCAGTCGGGTCAGAACCCGAACTTAAAACAGATATTGCAATAATTCCAATAATTGCAAGTATTAAAATAAGCTGTAATGTAGTACCATTTATCAATTGGTTACTATTTGCAGTTTTTAAGCTTACAATGTGGTCAACATTTGCATCTATTGCTTGTGAGCTTACGCCCATCGCATATTGTTCAACAGCTCCATAATCCACAGGAGTCCAGAATGAAACAGTATCGCCTGCAACTTGATTTTCTAAAATAGCAAAGTTAATTGTTGGAAATCTTGATTTAAAAGAAAGTAATTGTTTTTTTAAGTCATTTAATCTTAATTCTCTAATTTCATTGTAATCTAAATTACTTTTAATTTTATTTAATTTATTAAAAAGAAGTTCATTATTATTTGCCCTATCTATTAGCTGATTATAAGCATTAGAATTTACAAATTCTTTTAATTTTAATTTGATTTTATCTTTTTGAGTATTTGGTTGATTTAATAATATTGCATATTCTGAAAATATATCAATATAATAATTAAATTCTGATTCATTACATAGTTTTTTAAGCTTTTCAAATTCTAAAATCGGTGATTGAGCTACAAAAGGTTCTAAGGCATTCTGTGAACTATTTTCAACTATTCCAAAATCTACATAATGACTATAACGATTTTTAACTTCGTTTATTTTTTGATATAAGTAATCCATTCTTTTTTGTTCGGGGTCTGTTTTGTATTCCCTTGAAGATAGTTCAAAGTATTCTTTTAACATACCCATAAATGTGTTAAATTTAGCCCTTCCAAGCATATCGTCTAATATTTTCAACTGTCTCGAGGTTTCGGAGTCATTTGCAATACCTGAATTTAGTGTTATTTTTACACAGGGCATCCCAAATCGTCTGTACCATTTTAAATTTGAGTTTAAAATATGTGTTCTTTTTCCTGCAATCATTACTTCAACGCCTGCAGTATCTCTATTACCTAAACATATCATATCTTCACTAATATGTTCTACAATAACTATATTTGGGTTTCTCATACGCTTTGTAAAAGCTGAAACGATTGTTTTTAGTTGAGCAGGCACAAAAGACCTATATTTTAACCAAAACCAAGCAAAATATAATGTTATACAAGTTATCCCACCATACAATCCCAATGATACTAAATCCATTTAATCACCTTTATTTTTTGAATATTCTATTAATAAATGACCTGTTTGGTGTAGGTTCTTCATCATCTACTTCATATTTAGCAATGTTATAATTCCTAAATACGTTATTTTGTAATTTTGCACCGATTGAATCGCTTAAATGTATTCTTAAGTAATTTTCTCGTTCAGATTCATATAATACAGATTTTGAACTAATTGCACAAGATGGTAAACCTACATTTTTATGAATATACCTTTTTAATTTAGTTTCAGCAATGATAATCTCTTTTTCCCATTCTGAAATATTACCTAATGTTGCACCTACACTCAAAAGCAAATCCTCTTCTGACGTACTTCGTGAAATTATATCTAAAACATCGTTTTTTACATTTTGAGAAATTGGTGTTTGTTGAATTGGTTGTTCATTGCCTTCAAAAAAGTCATCATAGTATTCATGTCGATTTTCATCTTCATTAGGTTCTTCTTCATAATATTCTTCGTCTTCGTCATTTTCTTCACGATTTTGATATTTCATAATTATTAGCCTTTGTAATTCTTCAGGCGATAATTCTTCATTGTATTGCACTATACTCACCTCTTTTTAAGTCTGTCCATTTTAATATCTTCTAAAAGCATTAAGAAATTACATATTACAGCAATTAATGATAAAAAGCCCAAAATTATAGCAATCGTATCAACATACCACAAATTAGAAGACATTAACATATAACTTAGTATTAAACTACTGCAAGATGTAAACAAAGCTAATATCTGATATTTTGCAAAATCTAAGTTAAAATAAGATATAATTAATAAAATAATAATTGTTAAAAATTCAGCAGTTATAAAATCCATCAAACCACCTATAAGATTAATTGATTAATTTTGTGAAAAAATAGATAAAAAAAGAATTGAGAGGGTATATTTTTAAAATATGATTTTTTACATTCCACCGCCTTGTTGTCTTCCACCGCCGAAGAAACCGAGAGATTGAAGCAAAATACCTGCACCCAATACCATTGGAATAATTACAAGTAAGTTAAATGTACTACCGGTTAAACTGGTTAACATTGTTGCTGCACCATAGAGTGGTGAAGTACTGTTTATCATTTGCATCATAATAGGTGAAATTTGTCCCAATATACCAATTACTATGAAAAGCATTATAATAACGCCTGCAATCGCATTAACTTGTGTTTGAACCCAACCATCACATTTAGAAGTTGCGATAAGTTTTGCATATTCTGCAATTTGTTTATAATTTATATTTCCTTCTTCTTCTAATTTTTGAAGCTTACCTAACATTTTTTTACCCCTTTAATTTTTTTAGTAATTAATAATTATTTTATATTATTATATAATAAGAAGTATTCTTGTTGTAATATAAAATACTGTTTAATGCGTACTTTTTTGAACATTTGTGAACTAATTTACAAGTATTTTAGTTTTTAAATTTAACATATATTTTGTAGTAATTAATTTATTTTCATAACAAGTATGAAGTTCTTTTAATGAAGTATCTATATCATACTCCTTTTTTAAAAATTCAAAGAATTCCCGTATTAATTTATAGTAATAACGTTTTGTTATTTCGTTATTGGCATATATTTGCTGTAAATAGGCTAAACATTGAGTACTATCTTTATCTTGATAGTATTTTGCAATAACTTTGTCTTTAAAGCCATGATTTGAAGAAATGGGTATTTTAGATTCTTCTTGTTCTTCTTCAGGATGTTTAATAGTTCTTATACTTGCACGTATCAAATAATCCCTTACTTTTAATTTTTTAAAGCTTTGAAATCCAAAATTACCATTTTCAATAAGATATTCCCCTTTTCTTAGTCTTTTAACAACTGATTTATCTATGTCACGGGAATTAGGAACAGAAGCAGCTTTTAAATAAATATAATATTGAAATTTACCTACAATATGATAATCTAAGTCAAAAGAGTTGTGAACTCCACAATAAAGAGATATCCAAGATTTCCTATAGTCTTTAAAATTCGTGGTAAATCGCTCTAATATCCTATATGCAATACCTTTAAATGTAGCAGGGAATAAATCGTCCGCTTCATCTATAAATATGCTCGTCCATTTTGCATAATCCAAAGTAAGATAATAATCAAAGAATTCAAACCAAAACAAGTTATTATTTTTAGTATTTTTTTCTTTATCGGAAAATGTAAGGGTATTGGTTGATTCAATAGTTTCAATTAGTTTGGGAGACACCTTATAAGTTGTAGGTGTATATACAACGTTTAAAACGCCTTTTTCAAAATTTGACACCAATTCTTTTATATTTTTGTATGATTTTTTATTTAAATCTGATTTAACCCGTGAATCCTCTGTAATTTTAAAAATATCAACTTCATCGTTAATATGATGATGAATTAAAACCTTTTCTTCCCAATCATCTAAATAATGATACGACTCAGTGTCCCTACCTCTCCATATTACAAATTCGTTATCCAATAATTGCATAGCAAATCTTAACATTAATGTTGATTTACCAGTCCCAGGCGGTCCAGTGATTAAACACTCTTTACCACCATCTGCATAGCTACGTTCTAATGATTTTTCAGTTAATTCCCAACCATTTTTTCGAGCTACGTCTCGACCATTTCCAAAGAATGCTCTTTTTAGATTCATAAGAAATACCTCCAAGATCGTGAACAAAAGTGAAATACCCCGAAGGGGGAGGGGTATACATATATATAATAGACTTACGAAATTACGAAAAAAAATTATTGCAAAAAGTTGCTTGGATGATTTGTTTTTTTTAAAAAAGAAAAAATAAATTTAATGTTCATCCAAAAATGATTGTTTTTCAAAAGCAACTTCATCAGCAATATTTAATAATAAATAATATAATCGATTATTAATTTTATTTAATTTATTAATTTTTGATTTATAAAGTTTATAATCTTCAGTTCCAAGAACTTCCTGACCCGAACGATAGCGATGATATAAATCAAAATTAGTAGATAAATTTATTTTATCAATTTTATTATGTAATTGGTAAAGTTCATCAGACGTATTCATTAATCGCATATAATATTCAGAGTATTCTGTTTTTAATCTCTTCTTTTTTTCTTGAACAATATATAATAAACTTGTAATTGCCAATTCGAGAGCTTTAATATTTAATTCAATATCATTACCCCTCGAATATTGAAGTATTAAAAAAATAGTGTTGTTTGCAACCATATCTAAATCAGCCATTATTCCACCTCAAAGTGAGCTACCTCAAAGTGAGCTGGTACTACTAACTTACGGGAAATCTTTATAAGTCCGATTTCTTTTGCCGTATTATATAGCAACTCTGAAAACATAATTAATAATTTAGGATTTGGTACAGTGTATTCACAAGATATATGAATTTTCTTTTGTGATCTTGTTTGTAGTTCGGTGATTCTTTTACTTTTTTCAATATGGGGTACAATTTCAACAAACGAAGATGCACCAATTTGATATTCAATTAAAATAAAGTAATCATTCATATTTTTAGACCATGATGAATAATATTTTTCAAAATAAGACATTAATTTTAAGTTATTGTCAGTTTTAGGAATATCTTCCTTCAGTTCAAAAAATATATTTGCAATAATTGCAATAACTTCAGAATAAGATTTTAATTTTAAGTTATTGGATAATTTTGTAGAAATAATAAATTCTTTTAAAAATAGTACTTTGGTTGCTAATTCTTCATTTAATTCCCTATTCTTTGATACTTGTTCCGTAATCATAACAACCCTCTGCAACTTTATTAATTGCAATTTCTATAACTTTATAATCAAGGTATTGAGGATGTCTTTGTTTAACTTTCTTTATTTCGTTAAAAAATAGTTTTTTCTTATTTTCTGATAAATTGTATTTCTTAGAAATCTTACCAGCTTTGCTTTTTACAGTGTTTAATGAACTACATTGAGCATTGTTCATAATTGCGTCATTTAACAAAGTTCCACATCCTGAATCATATATTACGGGAAATTTACCTGCTGCGTAATAATCCCTCTGACCATAATCTAAAAAAACTTCTTCACATCGTGGACATATTTTTAATTTCACAATATCACCAAAATATTATATATGATATATCGTATACAAAAGGACAATATTGACATTTAAAATATAGATATGTCATATATATCTGTAATCACAAGGTGTGTCCTTCATACAATATAGAAACTTCTTTGGGAGAAGTAATAATACATATAAATGTGGGTATATATTACGATTTCCTCGTTTTTTAATATTCTGCTAATCCCGTTGAGCTCTGCTCAACCCGCGTTCAAATCGCGGTCTCCGCGTATATTCTGTTTTAAAGTATTTTACGAAGTTTAAATTTTTACGATTTTTAAGAAATTAACGGGATAATTTTTGCAACTATTCCGTTTTTCTTATAAGAATCAAGCATTTATTAAGGTTATTATTGGATTTAAAAGGCATTTTACAATTTTCGTTTTCGGAAAAGTTCACGACAGTGCAACGGGATTAAGACGAAGTTCTCACTTTTATGTCTTAAAAGAAAAACATTATAATGTAATATTGGCTGGAGAATTTACTTCAAAATTGTAAATTTTGTATCTGCAAAATGTTTGTATGTATAAAATTTTCAGGTTAGGGTTAGGAAAAAGTAGTATTACTGGGTTTTTATGCTTCTTTTATATAATGGAGTATGTAAACGTCTCAAAAAACCTAACCTAAACCTAACTTGACAGGTTAGGTAATACTTATTATGAATAAAAAAAATAATGTAATAATTAATATGACAAATATATTATATAATATTATAAATCTTATAAATCCTAACTTACTAAGTTAGGTTTAGGTTAGGTTTCAGGTTAGGTTTTTAAGACGATTGAGAAGAGAATATAACAAAATAATAATATATATTATATATTTATATTTCCTAACCTACCTAACCTAACTTTTCAGGGTTATCAAACTTTTTTTTAAAGAAAAATAAAACCTAACCTGGGAACCTAACCTAACTTTTACATTTTTTAAGTTATGGTCATATTATTTTAAAAAATATCTCCTAATATATATTACATTTAGATGTATGGATATATTATTTTTTAAAAAAAATAAAGATGGCTATACACCACCTTTACAATATTTGTATTTTTCCAACTCTTGGATAATGAATATAACATTTATCTTCTAATAATTTAAATATGGATTTTACATCTCTCTCATCTCTGTCCAATGCAATACAAACTTTTGTTATTAATAAATATTCTTCAGTAGGTTCATTGTGATTCTTTTCAATTTCTTCTTTTATTAATGTAAAAGCAAGTGATGCATCTTTACCCAAGTTCCTTTTTACATTAATTTCTTTTTCAAAATCTTCATCCTGCCCAACTTCTTTTAATGGCATCCATATTGCCTTTTTTCCTCCGCATCCTTTTATCCAAGCTGTTTTATAGTCCCAATATGCTTTTAACTTACCAACTTCTGCAACGTTATATTTTTCAATATCTAAAATATCATAACTGTCTTTTGTAATTATTAAATAAGCCATTTTCTCTTGTATTTTAATATCTAATCCGTGTGACCTTAACATAGTGTATAAATTTTCTTCAACACCTGGTGATGCGTCATATAATAAATCATAAATGTCGTAGGTTCTACCATCTTGATTAAATCGTATGTTTCTTCTAACACTTTCAATAATACACTTTCTAATAGCTTTATCTGGTGTATTAACTGCTGAATAATTTTCAACTGGATAGTCTGAACTTGGTGTGTAGGATTCTTCAAAGTATGAAAATATTGCTCCTAAAATTGCTCTACCTATTTTAATTACATTTTCTTTGGCTTTTTCCCTATCTCCGCTAAATTCTAAATTCTCGATTTGCTTGCCAATCATACTCAAATTATCATAAATCCATCTACCCAATAGATGGATTTTATCATATAACCATCTGTATTCGTCTATTGTATTAACGGTTTTGATATCATCGATATCTACAATAATACAACGTGAAATTAAAGCCATATCATTAACATTTAAATCATTAGTTGTTATCAATAATGGTCTTATAACTGATGAACCGTTCCATTCCCCATCTCTTCTATATCTTTGTGTAACATCTTCAGCACCAGTTCCGATTCTTTTAATCATACCTTCAAGTTTCTTGGGAATCTCTTTTAATTCATCAAATAGCATCGGTAAATTTACCCACTGTTCTTCTTCTAATCTTATACCTGTCCCTTGTGTAACTGCTTCACCATACTGATATTCTGAATTTAATAATAATTTACTAAATAATAATCTAACTCTTGCAGATTTACCCTGTGCGTGGAGACCTGTCACAATTAAATTGGGGAACATATCTATTTTTCTATTTGATAAAAAATAATACCTAAATACTGAAGCCATTGTATATTCAAGAATCCATTTTGAAACATCATCTTGTAAGTAAAGTTTCAAATGTTTTACAATCTTTTTAATATCGTCTTCTTCATATTTTTCATTAAATAGCTTAATAAAGTCCCTTTTGTAATGCAACATAGCTGTTTTACGTGGTAGTTCCCATTCTGGTGGCAGTATTATTGTATCTTTATTATAATATCCCCATGCTTTAGTTACTTTCTTGCATTCGTCAACCTCAAACTTTTTGAGAATCCATTTGTAAATTAAATCGTATTCATAAAGATATTTTTGATGTCCACCATTTCCACTTTTTGCAACTTCAACAAAATCATAAAATGCGTAATCGTCAAAAATGTCTATAAATTCCTTATTTATTTCCAACTCTTTCCCCTTCAGTACATCGTGCAAGTCAAAGAAGTGTTTATTAACTAATTTGGGTTTTGTAAAGTAAGCTAATGACCTTGTTCTTACTATTTCTTCACCATCGCTATTGGTTCTTCGTTCAGTTTCTTTATTAATATTGTAAATTCCTCTGAAGCATTCCATTTCTAACTTACCAACGTTTCCCAACATTAAAGCTTCTAACTCTTCAACACTCTTTTCTTCAGCATTTATTTTTTTAATATAATATGCTTTAAGAGGATTACCTTTTTTCTTATTTGCTAACCAGCAAGAACTACATTCTTGTATTGGACAATTCATACAATTTGTTGGAGCTCGTCTACTATTGAACCACTCTTCTAAGCTTCTTAAGGTCAATTCTTCATTAAAGTTATTTGAGTACTCTTTAAATATGCTTAAAGTCTTTGAAACATCTTCTCCCTCGTCTTGATTGAAGACCTTCATAAAGAAAGCTCTTAAAAATAATTGTATATCTCGATTAGCTTCTCCTTTTTTTCTAAGTTCCAAAGCTTTTTTAACACAAGGTGGTACATAATCCCAGTTTATTTCCTCGATAGATTTAAAATCCCTTTCTTCATAGTCTTCTTTTAAAACTTCATCTTTATAATTTGTATAATTCTTAAACTGATTAATAACAGCATTATAATCATATTTAACGTCGTTTATCTCTAAAACTCTTCCTTTTTTAGAAATATACTTTTTATTATCGCTGAATGGGATTCTTAAAACTCTTGCTAAATCATAAATGTTAGAATCTCCATTTACAACTTTATTATTTTTATTGTCAAATTCAATGAGTTTTTTAAACTCTAATAATCCTTTTTCTCCTATTGGATAATCTAATAAATAATATAATTGTATTCCATGACCTGTAAAAAAACTAAATGTTGGCTTCAGGGGTAAATTTAAACTTTTATAATAATCTTCAACTAACTTGTGAGCTTCCAAGTCAGTTATCTTAGTAATATCTTTTTCTAAAAACTTTTCATCTTTTTTAAGGTCTCCATAGCCTAAAACGTCTTTAAGTACATCAATATCTATAGGGATTATGGATATATTATCAAATGTAGCGTCCTTAGTACCTTTATGTTCTTTTCTTAATCCAATACCATAATAAACACTCATTAGATTATTAAGTGTGATACTTTCCGCTAAAAACTTTGGTAATTCATTAGGATATTTAAAATATTTTTGAACTGGTTTACCATTGCTATTAAACGCTCTAAGCTCTATAAACTTATCTTCATCTATATTTTTAGATGCTATATCAAATACAGACCTGAAGAATACATTAACTGTATTGCTTAATTCAATTTTTCTTTCTTTTTTACCCATATTACCCCTATAAGATATTTTTTATATTATTTAAACTTTCATTTGTCCTTTCTCGATTGTGTGCATAAATCATTGTAGTTTCTACCCTATTATGTCCCATATATCTACTTACTTCATCTAAATTAACCCCTTTCGTTAGTAGATTTACACAACAACCGTGTCTTATGGAATGTAAAACAATTCTCCTATTTTTAGCAAGTTTACCTTCTGCTTTTAATTCTTTCACACAAGCGTTAAAAACTCGATATATTGCATTTCTATTTATTTGCTCACCGTTAAGCTTCTGAAATAAGTAATCATTATCATTTTTATTTCTATTCTTTGTAATAATATAGTTTAAAGCTTCTTTGGTATCATTTGCTAATATTACCCTTCTTTCGGTGTAGTTCTTGGATTTAGTTATTACAATTACTCCATTTTTACCATCGTAATCTTTTAATTTAGAATTTAAAATTTCTGAAACTCTGCAACCAGTATCCCATAAAGTTCTTAGAAGAACTGCATCTCTATCTTGGGTGTAATTATTTTTATTATAGAGTTTTTGGAATATTAAGTCCATATCTTGTGTAGTTACATAATCATAATGCTTTTTATCAAATTTTTTAAACCGTTTACGTTCTTTACACTCTGTTTCAAATTCTTCAAAGTTATCATAGTTCATAACCTTGTAGAACATCACTAAAAGGTTATAATACCTTATTTCTGTATTTTTAGCAATTCTTCTTTCATTTGCTAAGTACATAAAGAACTTTCCAAAATCTAATTTTGTTAGATTTTCAGGTCTTCTTTTAATAATCGAGTTACAATAAGTAAGAAATACTTTTAGTTTAGTTACATCGATTTGAAGTGTACTTTTAGCAATACCGTCAAGTTCACGTTCATATTTGTATTTTTCAACGTATTCTTCAGCGTTGAAACGTTCATCACTATTAAATGTAATTAGTCTTTTTACGTTTTTCATAACTATCTCCCAAGTAAAAAGTAAAATTAAATTATTCTTTAAACATTATTTCAGCATCAAACTCTTCATTTAACCGTTTACAACAAAAGTGGAAACCTTTCAAGGTTTCAAAAGGAATCGTTTGACAGAATTGAACCTCTGGACAAGACATATAGACCTTAGCTTCATTTGTAAATATATCTACAAATAAAACGGAATCATTTACTCGCCCGATTAAAGTTTTTATACCTTCAATCGCATTATCAATAACAAACTTATCTTTTCTAAAGCTAAAAGCGTTAAACTCTTCTTTTTTAACTTTTTTCAATAAAACTTTCTTACCATACTGTGTTTTATAGAACTGCTCTATTGATTCTTTATGTTCACTAAATAATTTGTTAAACTCTTTATTTTCATGATTAACCGATTCCCAATGTGCTTTATGTGAATCGTATTCTTCTCCATTTTCTCCCTGCATTATGTAGTATTCAACAGCTTCCATAGTTCCCCCACCTTAAAAAGTTATTTCCAACTAATAATATACAACCAGTCATTTTTAGAAGTTTTAAAAGCAGTTACATCTGTAACATACCTTTTAAAGCTCTCACCAGTTTCTTTGTTAATTATCTTAATTTTTAACTTATCATCGTAATAATCTCCGTTCATAAATCCAAGTAAGACATCTAACTTATATTCATCTCCCATACCTGCAATGAACTCCCTAACAGTATTATTTTTAATACCTGATTTCTCTTTTTCATAGTTTTCAGGAGTTGATTTAAATTCTATTTCTTTAATAATCATTTTCTCGCTCTTTCCTTTCTTTTTCTATAAATTTTTGACGAATTTGATAAAGTTCATATGATATACTATCGGTATTTTGATTACTTTCTTCAACGGCTTTTGTTAATTTAGATACTTCCAAAGCAATTAATGCAAATCCGTTTTGAACTACATTACATAAATCATCATTGTTCATTATCTTTTTATCAGAGATTGCGTCCTGATATTCTTTATATTTCCCATAATCTTCTCCATTCATATTCCCACCCATTTTATAATTCAAGAAGGTCATACCCTTCTAAGTCAATAGCTCTTATATTTCTTGGTTCGTCCCACTCATCCCATCCTACAATGTCTAAAACGTCCATTTTTGTAATTTCTTCGTCTTCAATTGTAGCTTCAACGTTTGCAACGATTCCGCAATCAAACATAAAACCTTCAATTCGATAAGTTCCATCAGGTAATATGGTTTTATAAATCATTTTTCCACTTCCAAATACATATACTTAAATAATGTATTTTTCAGTTTTTCCAAGATTGATAATTGTCTTTTTAAGCTTCTATTGTTTCCTGTAAAGTATAACCAGTACGTAAAAGATTTTTCAATTTGATTTGCTCTTTTTATGTTATACTTGGATATTTCTTCATCCGCCCTATTTTCGTTGTCTCTTATAACATAATTTTTAACATCTTTTAAATCCATTCTCGATACAACTGCATCTTCTATTTCAGATAGAATACATTTCCATTGTTTTAAACTCCTTTTGGATTTAAAAAAATGTGATTTAGTGCCCCTACTCACTTTAAATCTTGCCATATTCCCACTCTTTTATTTTTTTAATTTTAAATTTTAAAATGTTTATTGTATTGCTTTAAAAACTCTTCAATCTCTTCTTCATCTTCAACTAATATAATTAAAGCAAGTTTGCCCAAATATCTTTTAGATATATTGAGTTTAGCCCCAGAACCGTAAGGTTTTACCAACCTCTCTTTTAATAATATCATTATTCCTCCTCTTCTTCTACCAAAACAGATATTATTTTTTCTTTGATACTTTCATTGTCGGGTAATATTATTAATACGGCTTCTTTACCCAATTCCCCTTTAGGTAATGAAAATCTCGCTGAATTACCGTGTGGGGAAATAATGCCCCAGTATACGCCAGTATCGAGTTTAGCAGTATTTGCCATAAGCCACCCCTACTATTATATTATATATTCCAATATAGGTTTAAGTCCCTATATAGATGTATAATTTAACAAGTATATAAAGTTTTTGGATAATATGCCCATATATAAAAATAACCCTATAATAGTTAATATATCACATATTCATATATTATGCCATATAGCAAAGGGATATTATGATTGTAGATTTGATAAAAAAAAGACACGTGGATAGAATTTTAAAAACATTGAATAATAATGAACTTTATTTTGGACAGCTAAAAAATGAATTAAATGTTGATGCAGGTTCGTTAAATAAGTTATTAAGAGAAATGTGCGACGAAGGAGTTGTAAAAAAGCGTATTGAAGAGAAAACAAAATCTAATAAATTATCCAAGGTCTATTATTCTTTAACAGATTTGGGTACTGAACTTTTAGAAAAATATTTAGCCATTGAAAATCTTGATTTAAAAAATTTAAATTCTAATCTTGAGGATAATAAAAATATAGTCGATAATTCTAAAAATACTATCATAAATAATTCAGGAATAGTTTCAGGTAGTCATTCCACTAATATTAATATAAAAAAATGAGAAAGTCTATTTTATAGAAGTCATTATTAATTTTAATTTTTAACTTTTTTTTCGATTTTTTAAATAATTATACAAATATATATGTTTTAAGGACTCTAATTTGTAATATTTAACTCTTTTTATTAGGTTTATTTCAAAATCCATATATATAGATATATATACATATTTATTATTTAGTAAAAATGAGGGGTAAAATGGCAAAAGCTAAGAAAACTACAACTAAAAAGACTACAAAGAAAACCACTAAAAGACCTGAAACTCTATCAGAGTTTATAACTGGTAAACCTTCCAAAGGTCCTAAAACTATTCAAGGTGCTATGAATAAAATAATAACGGGCGATGGAAGGAAAAAACCAAAAGGATTTTTATAAGTGAGTGTTATGTATGGATATTATGATAAAGTTTACAGAGAAATAAGGAATTGGAAACCGTCTAAAAGATATAAATCTGAAAAAGGTTACCAAGAAGATTTGTTTAAGCATTTAAAAAAGAATTTAAACAACGGTCCTTTTACCTTGGGAAATACTTCTGTAAGAATGGAAGCAGGCAGGAACTTATGTGACATAGTGGTTGAAAAAAACATAGGTATAGAATTAAAAAAGGACTTAACCACCAAAGCTAAGGTCGATAGATTACTTGGTCAAGTTAATAGATACTTAGAGGAGTATCAGGAGGGGGTTATAATAGTTCTTGTAGGCAATACTAGCGAATCAAAGTTAGAAGATTTAAAATATGCTTTAAGACCTTTAACCACTTCGGGGTATGGATTCCCTAAATCTTTAAAGGTAGTGGCAGTACGCAACTAACAGTTAAATAACTTGATAAATAACTAAACTTATAAAAATAACAATACTTTTTTATCTTTATTTCATTCTAGTTTTTATATTCAATTATATTATTGATATTAATTAAATATAAGACTATTTTATATGACTAAGTTTAATAATTATACATATTATTATATGTTAGTATATATTGTTATAAAATTATTATAAAATTATTATAAAATTTTAATTTAGTGTATATTTAATTTTAGGTGTAAAAATGAATGGTTTTAATGATAAGGTAAATTTCATATGGAAAATAGCGGAGTTATTAAGGGGGGCTTATAAACCTGAGAAATATGGGGATGTTATATTACCAATGGCTGTTTTAAGGAGATTTGATTGTTTACTTGCAGATAAAAAAGAATCAGTTTTAGAAAGGGCTAAAGAAACAGATGTAGAAGCCATTTTAAACAATGTTGCAGGGTACGAATTTTCAAATAAATCAAAATTTGATTTTGAAAAACTTAAAAATGATTCTGATAACATAGAAACTAATTTTAAAGATTATATAAAAGGTTTTTCTTCAAATATTAGAACTATTATAGATAAATTTGAGTTTGATAAGGAGATAAAAAAATTAGAAGAAAATAATTTATTATATTTGGTTGTTAAGGAATTTAACAGTATTGATTTACACCCTAATGTGGTTAGTAATGTCGAAATGGGTTACATCTTTGAGGAATTAATAAGAAGATTTTCAGAAAATGCAGAAGCTGGTGACCACTATACGCCAAGAGAAGTTATTGAGTTAATGGTTAACTTAATATTTAATGGTTTAGAGGATGAAATAAGGGAAGAAGGTCGTATATTTACAGTTGGGGACTTTGCGTGTGGTACTGGCGGTATGCTTTCAGTAGCTACAAATTATATTAAAAAATTAAACCCCGGTGCAACTGTTGAATTATTCGGGCAAGAGCTTAATAATCAATCTTATGCGGTTTGCTGTTCAGATATGTTAATTAAAGGTCAAAGTGCGGGTAACATTGCATTTGGTAACTCACTCACCGCGGACAAACATGTTAATAGGGATGTACAATTTGCGCTTATGAATCCTCCTTTTGGTGTTGACTGGAAAAAAGATAAAGATGCAATAGACGAAGAAGCTAAAAAGGAATTTAATGGACGTTTTGGGGCAGGTTTACCGAGAACTTCTGATGGTTCATTATTATTTTTGCAACATATGGTTTCAAAAATGAGGCACGATGAAAAAGGTTCAAGAATGGCAATAATCTTTAACGGTTCACCGTTGTTCACGGGTGATGCAGGGTCGGGAGAATCAGAGATAAGGCGATGGATTATCGAGAATGATTTATTAGAGGGTATTATAGCACTTCCGACGGATTTATTCTATAACACAGGTATTGCCACGTACATATGGATTATTACAAACCGTAAAAACGATAACATTTTAAATGGACCGGTAAGAAGTGGGAAAATTCAATTGATTGATGCTACAAACTTTTATCATAAAATGAGAAAATCATTAGGTTCTAAAAGAAATAAAATAAGCGATTCCGATATTACGGAGATAACAAGACTTTACGGAGAATTTAAAGAAAATGAATATTGTAAAATTTTTGATAATAAAGACTTTGGATATTTAAAAGTTACAATTGAAAGACCTTTAAAATTAAATTTCCAAATTTCAGAAGAGAGAATTGAAAATATTTATTCGGAATCTGCGTTTTCTAAATTATACGACGAGGATAAAGTCGAAGAATTGGAATTAAAGAAACAGAAACAAATTATTAAAGCAAAAGAAAATACAGAATTGGAAAAACAGTATGTTGGGAAATCAATTCAAGATAATATTATCGATGTATTAAAAAATAATATTGATGAGAAAATCTATAAAAATAGGGAAGAATTTGACAAGGAATTAAGTAAAAAATTAAAAAGATTGGATTTAAGTAAGCCTGTGTATAAAGCGGTTTTAATGGGACTTTCTGAAAGGGATGAAACTGCAGATTACTGTTATAAAGGTAAAAGCAAGGAGGCAGATTCAGATTTAAGAGACACTGAAATGATACCTTTATCTATGGATGTGGAAGAATACAATAAAAAAGACTCTTCAAAGCACATTGCAAAGGAAAAGGAAAACATTTTAAACTACTTAGAGGCGGAAGTAAAACCACACGTTAACGAATACTGGATAGACGATAAAAAAACTAAAATAGGTTATGAAATTCCATTTACAAGACATTTCTATAAATTTGAAGAATTACGACCATTTGCGGAAATTATGAAAGAAGTTGAAGAGCTTGAAACTGAAATTCAAACTGATGTTAAAAAGGTGTTTGAATAATGAATGAATTAAAATATAGGAAAGCAGAAGAGCTAAAAGACAGCGGTGTTGAATGGATAGGGCAAATACCTAAAGATTGGGACATTATAAAAGGAAAAAATATATTTTATAATAAGAAAGTGAATAATAGGGGTATATTAAAAAATGTATTATCATTAACTCTAAACGGGGTTATTGATAGGGACCCTATGTCTAATGAAGGATTACAACCAAAAGATTTTAAAGGATATCAAGAATTTGAAAAAAATAATTTGGTTTTTAAATTAATCGACTTAGAAAACATAAATACAAGTAGGGTAGGAATTACACATAAAAGTGGATTAATGAGTCCCGCATATATTAGAATCATTAATAAATATCAAATCTGTGTTAAGTATTATTATTATACCTACTATTCATATTATCTTAAAAAAATATACAATAATCTTGGAAATAGTGGTGTAAGGTCTGCTATGAATTCATGTGATTTATTAAATTTGGAAGTTTTACAAACCTTTGAAAAAGAGCAAGAAAAAATAGCAAATTTCTTAGATATTAAAACAGAGGAAATCGAAAATATAATTTCTAAAAAAGAAAAACTTATTAATAAATTAGAAGAAGCTAAAAAAAGTTTAATTTCTGAAGTTGTGACGGGTAAATTTAAAATTATTGACGTAAAATTAATAAAAAGAGAAAAAGAAGAGCTAAAAGACAGCGGTGTTGAATGGATAGGGCAGATACCTAATGATTGGGACGTTAAAAAGTTAAAATATGAGGTTAGTCTCAGAAGTATAAAGGGTGAATATACTAAAAATTTAAAATACATCGGTTTAGAACATATTGAATCTTCAACTGGAAAATATATTAAAAATAGTGAAGAATTAAATATCGAAGGGATATGTAATAAATTTAAAAAGAATGATATATTATTTGGAAAATTAAGACCTTATTTAGCAAAATGTATTATAGCTAATTTTGATGGTGTTTGTTCATCTGAATTATTAGTTTTAAATACTCAGAGGATAAATAATATCTTTTTAAAATACGTCATTTTAAATAGTAAATTTATTAATTATATTAATTCATCCACCTATGGTGCAAAAATGCCCCGTACAAATTGGGATTTTGTAGGAAATATCAAAATACCGCACCCGAATATGCAAGAGCAAGAAACTATATCTAATTTCTTAGATACTAAAACAGAAGAAATCGACAATTTAATAAATAATACAAAATTACAGATAGAAAAATTAAAAGAAGCTAAACAATCTTTAATTTCAGAAGCTGTTACCGGAAAAATCGATTTAAGAGAATGGGAAATCATTAAAAAGGGAGGGGATTAATTTGATTACGCCGATTACAGATGATGATTTAAAAGAACGAAAATTTCAAACTATAATTAAAGAATATCTTACCAATGAAAATAACTACGTCGAATCATTTAATAAAAATTATGATAAACATTATGCTATTGATAAAGAATGTTTATTTAATTTTTTAGAACTTACCCAAAAAAATGAGCTCAAAGAATTAAACGAAATTTACGGCGATAATTACCGTTCAAAAATTATAGAAAATTTAGATAAGCAATTGCGAATAATGGGTATTATACATATTTTGAAGCATGGTTATAAAGATATGGGCGTAAAATTAAAACTTGCTTACTTTAAACCTGCAAATAATTTAAATGCGGACCAAAATAAATTATATGGGCAAAACATCGTTTCTGTAACTGAGGAATTAAATTATACCCAAGATAAAAGAATCGATTTAGTAATTTTCTTAAACGGCATGCCTATAACCACAATCGAAGTTAAAAACCCGTACACAGGTCAAACCTATAAAAATGCAATCAAACAATACAAAAAGACCCGATTTAACACGGAAAAATTATTCAAATTCAAAGAAAGAGCCATCATAAATTTTGCAATGGATGAAGACCAAGTTTATATGACAACCCAACTAAAAGGTGAAGATACCATATTTTTACCGTTTAATTTAGGCGTAGGCGACGGGGCAGGAAACCCCAATGTAACAGGTAAACTTAAAACTTACTATATGTGGGAAAACATCTTAACAAAAGATTCTTTACTTGAAATTATCGGCAAATTTGTATATGTTCAAAAACAAGAACACGAAGTTTTAGACGATAACGGAGACTATAAAATAATTACAACGGAAAAAACCATATTCCCAAGATACCACCAATTAGACTGTACAAGAGACATATTAAATCACGTAATACAAAATGGTTCGGGTCAAAAATATTTAATCCAACATTCCGCAGGCTCTGGAAAAACTAATTCTATAACCTGGCTTTCTCACCGATTGTCATCTTTGCACGATAAAAACGATAAAGTAATATTTGACGGGGTTATTGTAGTTACCGATAGAAAAGTTTTAGACAAACAATTGCAAGACTCTATTTATCAATTAGAACATAAAACAGGCGTAGTTGCTAAAATAGATAAAGATTCAAATCAATTAGCCAAAGAAATAGAAAAAGGTACTAAAATAATAATTAGCACTATTCAAAAATTCCCACACGTTTTAAAGAAATTAGCTGATACAAAAGGCAAAAAATATGCAATTGTTATCGATGAAGCTCATTCGTCAACATCTGGTAAAAATATGATGGCTTTAAAAGAATCTTTATCTTTAGACGAAGCAATCAAAATAGCAGAAGAAGAGGAAAGTCAAGAAATAGATTCAGAGGATAAAATAAATAAAGAACTAAAAAACTTTACTGACCAATCAAATGTTAGTTTCTTTGCATACACCGCTACACCCAAAGCCACCACTTTAAGGCTTTTTGGAACAAAATCGGACGATGATAACGATGATAAGTATTATCCTTTCCATATATACAGTATGAGGCAAGCAATAGAAGAAGGTTTTATATTAGACGTTCTAAAAAACTATATGACATATAAAATGTGCTACAAAGTCAGCAAAACAATTGAAGAAGACCCAGAATTTGATAAAGCACGTGCTACAAAGTCTATCATGCGATATGTTACATTACACCCGTGCAATATTTCCCAAAAAACAGAAATAATCATAGAACATTTTAGAAACTACACTATGAAGAAAATTGGGGGGCATGCAAAAGCAATGCTCATAACACCGTCAAGGCTACACGCAGTACGTTATAAATTAGAATTTGACAAATACATAAAAGAAAAAGGTTATGATGATTTAAAAACCTTAGTAGCATTTTCAGGAACTGTAAAAGATACTAATAGTTTAGAATATACCGAATCAGGTATGAATGAAATTTCTCAAGCTAATTTACCCGTTGAATTTGACAAAGAGGAATCAAAAATATTAATTGTAGCAAATAAGTATCAAACAGGTTTTGACCAGCCTAAATTACATACCATGTACATTGATAAAAAATTATTCGGTGTAAAAGCAGTTCAAACGCTTTCAAGGTTAAACAGAATTTACCCTGGAAAAGAAGATACATTTATCTTGGATTTTGTAAATGAACCTGAAGATATACAACGAGCTTTTATGCCATTTTATTCAATGACGACTCTTAACAATGACATAGACCCAAACGATATTTATACACTGGAAAATGAAATCTATGCAAAACAGGTAATTAATGAAGAAGATGTTAAAAAATTCACAGATTTATTTTATAAAGATAATCTTACAAATAGAGGAAGAGCCTTAGAATCAAATTATATCAATAATTCATTAAAAAGAATTGAAAAATTCACAACAGAAGAAACCATTGAATTTAAAAATCTTGCAAAAAAATTTATAAATTTATACAATTTAATAATTCAAATTTTTGCACTTAAAGATTCAGATATTCACCGATTAAATATTTATTTAAGATACTTACTTAAAAAAATTGAAATTGAAAATACTGGTGGTGTAGATTTAACAAATAAGGTTATCTTAGAATACTATTCCTTAAAAAAAGGTAAATTAGATGAAATTGAACTTAGAAGTTCTGACGGTGGTATAGACATACATATTTCAGAAGGTGGGACAAAAGGTGAAAATCCAGATTTATTGAGTAACATAATAAAAACGCTAAATGATAAATTTGGGACCGAATTTTCAGATTCTGAAAAATTAGCAGTTGAACAAATAAGTAATAATTTAAAAAGTAATGAAAAATTAAAACTTAATGCAACAGCTAATGATTATGAATTATTTAGACTCGCTTTCGATAAATCCTTTGAAGAAGGCGTAGTAAATGAATTTTCCAAAAATGAAATATTTTATGGAAAAATTTTAAAAGATAACGACTTTAAGAATAAATTAATTGATTTATTAGCTATGGATATATATAGATGGTTTAATAAAATAAACGGCTAATATTTTTACTTTCTTACTTTTTTATATTTTAATATTTTAATATTTTTAACGTAACTCATTATTCTTTGACCTAAAAGCTCGAATATTGATAATAAATTTTGTGGAATAGTTCTTTTATTTGTGTACGGATACTTACTTAAAAAGTTTGTGAATATATATATATATATATATATATATTTATAAATTCTTTAAAAAATACTGTTTTTCAATAATTTATGTAATATTTATGTAATTGCAATGTAATTCACAGTAAAATGGAATATTTACTTATTTTTAGGTTAAATAACTTACTTTTAAAATAGTAAGTTATTTAATTTTATGAAACTACTTTTCGATAAATCATTACATTCAATAATTGTTAGGTAGCATATAATTTAAATAAATCGTAATAATTATATGATATTAGGTATAATATTAAAAGTATAATACATTATTTATTTTAGGTTATAACTTTTAAGATAATATGGGGTAATAATATGGACAGATTTCCAATACTATATAATAAGTTTAATCCAGAACACTGGAAAAACTATTATGAATTACATACTAAAAATTTTAAAAAAGAGTTATCTGATAGTTATATTGACGGTATGGGGATTATTGGGGAAAATTTATTTGAAATTACCCTGGATAATCAAATATCTAACTCAAAATGCAATCTTACAAATGTAAGGTTTGGAATTTTAGAGTCAGAATGTTATTGTTTGATGTGTCCGGAGTTAGAATCATTTATATCATTGGTACTTTGGATGAATTATGAGAATGAATCAAATTATGAAAAAAAAGAGAAATACTATACCATATTAGAGGATTATTTATCAAAAAGTTCTAGTGAAGAAACGTGTGTTCTTACAGATAATTATCGGATAAGAACTGAAAATTTTGGAGATTTGGTACCATTTAAAGGTACAATTAAAAAAAGAGAAAAAAAGAAGTCATACTTTGATTGGGAACGAGTACCTTTTCTAAAAAGAAGTGCAGAAGTTAGTGCAATACATTCTTCACCACCGTTTATGCCAACATTTCCAGACTCTAAGACAAAAATACAAATCTTTACCATGCCTTTCAAAATTAATCAATATACAAAATACGATATGGAACTAATAATTCCTTCTGCAACTACATCTAAAACGGGAGTTTTAAATTTAGGTAAACCTTCAAATGAAGTGTATGATAAATTAAAATCTACTAAAACTGAGTGGTACATAGGCTTATTTATAGAAAAGATTATAAATATTAACGAAAATTACACTAGAAATTTTGAAATTATAGATATTTCATCAGCAGGGGTAATTGATGTAATAGGTCACTTAATTTCTCAGAAATTATATTATAATTATCTAAAAGAATTTAATTTAGAAATATGTTCCAATTATGAGTTGGAAAGATTATTTAAATTTCACGTACAAAAAATGTATGAACAATATAATGAAGATGTATGGGCGGACCTGGATACCTTTTATCGTATATATTTAGAAAAATATTTTCTCAAAATACATGGAAAAGTATATTATAAACCCTACATCTTTAAAGAATTAAATTTTAAAGAATATGGGGAATTTATTAAATATTTAAATGATAGTGAAGAATATCAAAAAAAAATATACGAAGATACAAATGTTATGGAAAACATTAACTTAGCAAAAAAATTTTCAAAAAATAAATCCTATTTTGAGTTTTTAAAGAAGTATTCAAAATATTCAAAATATGATTTGATAAATAGAATATTTAAAAATGGGGGAAGACAATGGAGAATTTAGGTTTAGAATATAATTACAACATATTAAACCAAGAATATTTAAAATTTATAGTTTCTACTATCTCTAGAAATAATGAAAAACTAAAAAATGAATTAAATGACTTATTTTCTAAAAATGAAGTTTTATTTAAAGATTTATTAGTTCAGGCGTTGCCAGAATATGAAATTGATAAAAGAGGGATAGAAGAAGCAGGTTTTAACCCTCAATTTAAAGATTTTTTGGACAAAACTGATGTCTATAATCCCTATATCCATCAATTTGAAGGTTGGAAAAAAATAAATGATGGGAAAAATTGTGTTATAGCAACAGGAACTGGTAGTGGTAAAACAGAAACTTTTTTGATGCCGATATTTAACCACTGTATTCAAAATAAACATAACGGTGTACAAACAATATTAATATATCCATTAAAAGCATTAGCAAAAGACCAAAAAGAGCGAATCGATAATTATCTAAAAATATTAAACAAAAAATATCGTTCAAATATATCTTGCGGAGTTTTTGATGGAGATTTGAGTAGTGGTGAAAAAAATAAGATGATTGATTCCCCCCCTAATATATTACTTACAAATTATGTGATGCTTGAAAGAATACTTTTAAATCCTAACTACATAAAGCTTTTAAACAACGCTGAAGTAAAATTTATCGTATTAGATGAAATACATTATTATAGTGGTGCTCAGGGTATTGACGTTTCACTACTTATAAGAAGACTTCAATTTTACTTATCTACTATACAAGCAAATAAATATATTCAATATATTGGTACAAGTGCTACGTTAGGAAAACCTGACTCTAAAGAAGTATTAAATTTCTTAAAAAAACTTTTTAACAAGGATTTTGAATACGAAAACATTATTTTTCCACAATATTCTGAAAAGTACTTGAAGAATCCATTGAAGAATCCTGTAAAGATTAAAGATTTAAAGAATTTACCTGAAGAATCCTTAGGGGAGCTACGAACACATGCATTTTATAGGGGACCTCCAAAAATTTACCGATGTTTAGAATGTGGGAAATTACATATGTTGGATGTTGATAAGTGTGATTGTGGTTCTAATCTTGTTTTTGAGATATATACTTGTAGAAATTGTGGCGAGGAATACATAAATTATGAATATATTGAAAAAGGTGCTATGACCTATAAGTCTCTCCGCAGAAAACCTTTGGAAAAATATTCAGTATATAAAAATTACGAAGATAAAAAATTAAAAATTAGAGAAATCATTTTATCAAAAGAAAATTACAACAATGAAACTGCGTTACCTGTAAAATTATGTAAACAATGTCATAGTTTACATCATGAATCTCAATCAACTTGTAAATGCGGTAACTCTAAAAATTTTTATGATTTGTATATAAATATAACTAATAAAAATAAGGAATTATCTTCAAAAAATGATAAATATTGTCCAAAATGTGATTATAATGGATATGCATATCGTATTATAAAAGGAGCTTCTGAAATATCTGATGAATTTTGTGCTCAAAGTTTATTTGATGAATTATTTATTACATTGCCAGATCATCCAAAAAGAAAGGTTTTAATATTTACCGACAATGTACAAAGGGCATCCAGATTTGCTAGAAATATAGAGGAATATCATTTTGAAAAAATTATTCGCAAAAAGCTATTAGAAAATATTTCTAAGGTAGAAAAACCCATAAAAATTAAAAAATTAATGGAAGAAACATTGGACGAATTAGATGAATTTAGGGATATTTCAGAATATAAAAATAGACTTCAACAGTGTATATATGAGGAGTTATTTGCAAAAGGTAGTAATGTAACTTCACTAGCAAATAAAAATATTTTTGAAATTTCTATGGATACGCCAAAAATATCTAATATCGAAGTTAAAGAAAAATATAATAAATTTATAAAAATATTCTTTAAAAATAGACAAATATCAGAATATTATGATTTATTAATGGATACTGAAGATAATTTGCATAAAAAAATTTTTTTAAGTAATGAAGATATAAAGAAAAATGCATATAATAAAATGTATGGGATACCTTATTCAAGGGACAAAACGTCAGAAAAAGATTTAAAAATGAAAAAAATAGAAAAAATGATTAATATACTATCCCAAAATGAAGTTATCATTTTAAAAGATAATAAATACTTTTTAAGAATAATCAATTTATATATCAAAAAAAATCAAAAAACAATGCCCAAACATCTAAATAATCATATTGAAAATAATGAAATGCCATTTTTAATATCCGATACGGATACTGGAAAAAAAGATGCTAAAAAAAGAGCTGAAACAGAAAATAGTTTCAAAAATGAATCGGAAAATAAAGTTAATTTTTTAGTGGCTACACCTACATTAGAATTGGGCATAGATATCGGAACTTTGAATGCAATAGGTTTATTGTATGCACCGCCTAGTCCTGCACAATATGTCCAAAGAATGGGCCGAGGGGGTAGAAGAGGTTCTTCAACATTGGGTGTTACTTACCTATCAACTTCTGCACTTGATACGATGTACTATCATGATGTAGAAAGTTTAACAAATGGACTTATAAAACCACCAGCATTCTCTATTGATTTAGAATTACCCTTATCAAAAGCATTATTCAGTTTATTCTTGCATTATATATTAACAAACACAGATTTTGAGTTTAAACTTCCAGGAGATTGGAAAAAATTAGCAACTTGGAAAAACAACTTAGATTGTATTATAATATTATGGAAAAAATATGAAGAAGGATATTTTAAATATTTAAAGAAGTATTTAAAAGATTCTGGATTGGATTACCCCAATTATAAAAATTTAATAGAGGAATGGTCTTATAAAATAAAAGAATATGCGGAAATTGAAGCTTCACTTAGGACCAATGGCGATATAGAAACTAGTTCAAAAGGAGTATTTAATTATTTTCAAGAAGCGGGTTTACTACCCGATTATGCTTTTGGAGTTTCAGGCAGTAAATTAATAATTCGTAGTAAAAATGAAGAATCTACAAGATCCATAATAACAGGCTACGGTCTTGAAGAGATATGTCCTCCATCTACATTAGATCATGATAAAAAAAGATATTTTTGTGAAAGGTTGCGTGGAGGTACTGCATTAAAAACGTTGGCCCTAAACTATTATAAGTGTACAAATACAGAATGTAATGATAAAGAAATATATTATACAAATAATCAAAATATATGTCCAATATGTGGGAATCCATTATCAAAAATGGATTGCAAAATTTTAGAACCAAAAGTTGTTTATGCTAAAAAATCTTATGTTAAAAAATTAAAAGGAACAATTTTTGAACCTTGTATATTTAATATGCCCCAAATAGAAAAATTTAATAAAGTTTCAAAGCCTTTTGAGTGTGAAATAGGTCACATTTTAAAAGCGGGGCATATTCAAAAAAATATTAAGGAATTGATTTATTGCAAAAACTGTAATAAAATAACTTATAAAGATAATAAAGATAAATGTTGCAATAATCCATTGTTAACTAATTTATCTACGGGTAATCAAAATATTGGTTCGGGAACTAAACTCAAATTTGGAACTAAATTTAAAACAAAAGGGGTACTTTTAAAAATACCTCCCAAGTGTAATAAAAAGACAATGTTAAATACCATAATTTCTGCAATAATACTCGAAGCGGGCTGTGAAGATGGAGAGGTTAGTGGTATGTTAGATGTTATAGACAATACATTATTGTTTTACGATAATGTAGAGGGAGGGGTAGGTTTTGTAGATGTGTTATATACCAGATATTCTGAGATACTAAAAACCGCAGAAAAATTATGTAAAATGGATTGTTGTGTAAAAGGTTGTGTAAAATGTATCGGTAGTTACCGTAGACAGTTTGATTTACCATATTTAAATAAGGAATCAATAATTGAAGTACTTGAAAATATGAATAATATTTAATTTTTTTATATTTTTAAATACTCATTAAGAATTAAAAAAAATAAATAACTATTTCCCTAAATACCTATACAAAGTACTCTTACTAACTCCTGTAATTTCTTTTATTTCTTTTAATGTACAATCACCAGTATTATATAACTTAATGGCCATTTCTAATTTATCTTTTTTAACTCGTGGACGACCGCCAACACGACCACGTGAACGTGCAACGTCTAAACCGTTTTTAGTTCTTTCTTTTATTAGTTTTCTCTCAAATTCTGCCAAAGCGGAAAAAATATTAAACATTAGTTCGCCCTGTGCAGTTGTTGTATCAATCCAGCTTTCTTTTAAACTTTTTAACTGAACACCTTTCGATTTAAATAACTCCATCGTAGTAATTAAATCTTTCATACTACGAGATAAACGAGTTAAATCAGAAACTACAACAATATCATTCTCCCTAATAGTTTCCATCATTTTATTGAATTCTGGACGTTCTGATTTACCTCCAGAAATCTTTTCAAAATAGATTTTTTCACAACCTACTTTTTTAAGTTCTTCAATATACTTTTCAATATTCTGTTCCTTGGTTGAAACTCTTGCATAACCAATTTTCATTTACTCACCCATTAATTAAAAAAATAAAATAAAAAAGATTCCCAAAACTCATAAAATTATTTACTAAAAATACTTTGATTTTGGCACGAGTTTTGGAACTGATTTTTAAACAAAAAATAACAATAATCTATAAAATAAAAAGATTCCCAATAACGACCGTTTTTAAGACTTTTTACTTTTTTTAAGAAATTAACATCTTTTATATATGGATAATTCTCAAAACTTAGTATCAATATCAAAGTATCAAAACCTTACAAAATAGATAAGTAATGAGACTTTACGTGATAATTATGATTATAGGTTATGCAAGAGTATCGACAAAAGACCAAAACTTAGAACGACAAGTTCAAGATTTAAAAAAAGTAGGTTGTGAAAAAATCTATTTGGAAAAGATTTCAGGAACTATAAGAAATAGACCTGAATTTACTAAAATGTTTGATAGGTTATCTAATGAAGATATAATAATCGTTACAGAACTTACACGTATTTCAAGAAGTACAAAAGATTTAGTTGAAATTGTTGAAAACTGTAAATCTTTAAACGTTGAGATTAAAAGTTTAAAGGAATCTTGGCTCGATACGAGTTCGGCACATGGTAAGCTTCTTTTCACTATCATTGCAGGATTAGCACAATTTGAAAGGGATTTGACATCTGAACGAACTAAGAACGGTTTAGACGTTGCACGTTCACGTGGTCGAGTTGGCGGTCGTCCTAAGGTTGATTTAGGTAAGGTAGAAATGGCCATTAAACTTTATAATTCGGGTGAATGTACATTAAAAGAAATAAAAGAGATTACTGGAATTAGTAAGACTACTTTGTATAGATATTTAGGTAAATAGTTATTTATTTTTATTATTTAACTATTGTATCAAACCCTTTTATTCACTTCGTTCATAAAATCCTTTGATGGATTTGAAATGAAGCCGTTCGTCCTAAAGCAGTTGGGCTTTCAATCCTTGTTTTAATGGATTATACCAAACCCTTTTATTCACTTCGTTTATAAAATCCTTTGATGGACATATTTTGTAATTAAAAATATCAAATCTTCGATTTGAGTAAATGCCAATCGCCCAGAGGCAGTTGGGCTTTCAATCCTTGTTTTAATGGATTATACCAAACCCTTTTATTCACTTCGTTTATAAAATCCTTTGATGGACATATTTTGTAATTAAAAATATCAAATCTTCGATTTGAGTAAATGCCAATCGCCCAGAGGCAGTTGGGCTTTCAATCCTTGTTTTAATGGATTATACCAAACCCTTTTATTCACTTCGTTCATAAAATCCTTTGATGGACATATTTTGTAATTAAAAATATCAAATCTTCGATTTGAGTAAATGCCAATCGCCCAGAGGCAGTTGGGCTTTCAATCCTTGTTTTAATGGATTATGCATTGTGACAATATCTTTTTTATGATATAGAAACTCTTGATATTGAGTTTCAATCCTTGTTTTAATGGATTATGCATTGTGACGGATATGACGTTTAAAAAGACGGACGGCACTATATCGTTGTTTCAATCCTTGTTTTAATGGATTATGCATTGTGACTACTACTAATTTCGGGAAATATACGCATATTGGAGAGTTTCAATCCTTGTTTTAATGGATTATGCATTGTGACTACAACTACCAGAAACACCAAATATCGAAACAAATTCGAGTTTCAATCCTTGTTTTAATGGATTATGCATTGTGACTTTATAGCTCCTGGAGCATCAGGGGGTTTAGATATTAGTTTCAATCCTTGTTTTAATGGATTATGCATTGTGACTATAAAACACAATGGGCAACGGATAATTGTTGAAGAACGTTTCAATCCTTGTTTTAATGGATTATGCATTGTGACAGTTCAACACCTCATAATCGACATCAATTTGTTGATTATGTTTCAATCCTTGTTTTAATGGATTATGCATTGTGACGGGGGGATTAGCACAGCACAGTTTGAATGTATTAGCGTTTCAATCCTTGTTTTAATGGATTATGCATTGTGACGAAAATAATGGTGGAAGATATTCACGTTATCTTAGAGTTTCAATCCTTGTTTTAATGGATTATGCATTGTGACTTCTAAACTATCGCAGTTTAGAAGCAAGGGCTGTCGGTTTCAATCCTTGTTTTAATGGATTATGCATTGTGACAAGATGCGTATATTCCCTTAAATATATGCATTGTAGGTTTCAATCCTTGTTTTAATGGATTATGCATTGTGACAGTGTAGTATACGATATTACAAAACAATTTAGTGAGTTTCAATCCTTGTTTTAATGGATTATGCATTGTGACTAAAAAGGTGGTAAAATGGACATAAGCGAATTAATGAAGTGTTTCAATCCTTGTTTTAATGGATTATGCATTGTGACTTGAAAACAGTTTCAGATTATGATTTCAGACAGTAGTTTCAATCCTTGTTTTAATGGATTATGCATTGTGACCTGAACGATTCAATTGATGAAGAATCTTCTCAAAAATGTTTCAATCCTTGTTTTAATGGATTATGCATTGTGACAGATTATATGAAAAATCCCACGCCAAAAGAATCGATAATGTTTCAATCCTTGTTTTAATGGATTATGCATTGTGACTTGAGCTATATCCTCAAACTAATAATGAGGTATATGCGTTTCAATCCTTGTTTTAATGGATTATGCATTGTGACAATGAAGTACAAACATTTACATTATTCTAAAAAAGGTGATGTTTCAATCCTTGTTTTAATGGATTATGCATTGTGACAGACCAACCCCTTAGACGGGGAAAATCGCCAAAACCTCGTTTCAATCCTTGTTTTAATGGATTATGCATTGTGACTTTTCTAATATGAAGAAATCAAAATATGTATTCTTGTTTCAATCCTTGTTTTAATGGATTATGCATTGTGACTGGATATTCCAGATTGGATTACCAGACAAATATGTTTCAATCCTTGTTTTAATGGATTATGCATTGTGACTGACCCCCAGTGGTTGGGGGAAAAACATTATAGCGAATGTTTCAATCCTTGTTTTAATGGATTATGCATTGTGACATAATGCAATATCTTTATTGATAGACACAAGTTTCGAGTTTCAATCCTTGTTTTAATGGATTATGCATTGTGACAATTGAATGAACTTTTCTAAGGGGGAGGTTAGTAAGTTTCAATCCTTGTTTTAATGGATTATGCATTGTGACAATGCAGTTCCATTTATTGCGTCAGTCAAAGGTTCTAAGTTTCAATCCTTGTTTTAATGGATTATGCATTGTGACCAATGTATACAATAATGGATGGGCAACCGGTGGAAGTTTCAATCCTTGTTTTAATGGATTATGCATTGTGACAAAGATATTGAAAGACGTGCAAACGTTAGAAATTCAAATGTTTCAATCCTTGTTTTAATGGATTATGCATTGTGACACGTAGTTAAATTATTACTCATCAATAAGTACAAAATAAGACTTATAGATTAAACAAAGCTCTATTTAACCGTATCACAAAATTTATTCAATCTGACAATATATAGTTTGTTTTGGACTCTATATAAAAGTTACCATTTGTATTTTAAAAATATAATTCGGGGTTAGTTGAATAACTAAAAAGTAACTCTTTTAGTAAATACAACGTAACTAAGAAATAATAATCAAACCATAAAAAATGAATTGAGCATATAGATAACTGTATAGATTAAACAAAGTTTATAAAGAACTCTAAATTTTTTAACCCTAAAAAAAGAAGCTCAGAATGGGCTTAATAATTTTGGATTTTGAAATGTGTTATTACAAAGGTCACGTAAAAATCATATTAAGTAATACGTATATTACCTTGGGCATATGTTTTTATAACAACAGTCCAGACATCTACGCTCGTATTTGGTAGCTTCGGGGTATTTGCCTTTTAAAACTTCCATATACGAATTAATACTTTCTAAAGTTTCAGTTCTTAGTTTTTCAGATATTTTTATTTCTTTTAAAACATTTTTATCTTTGCAATATATAATATATCCATAATTTACAGGTTTATTGTACAAATCTTCAATCATTAGCGAGTACATAGTACTTTGAATTTTATGAGTTTTGTATGTTTTAGAGTTGTAATTTGTAAATTTATAATCTAATGGAGATAATGTATTATCATTCATTGTTAAAATTTCATCAATAATTCCCCTAATTTTGTATTTTTCAGAAATTAAATTTACATTTATTTCTTTTGAAACCATCGGAATTTTTTTACGAATGTATTGTATATTTTGAGATTCTCTTATTTTATGAATTTCCCTACCCTTACGCACATTATAACGCTTTTCTTCATGTTGTAAAATGTTTAAAACTTTCATAAAATATGTATATCGTCTACAATAAGTAAATTCTATCATATCGGAGGGTGTAACAAAATACGAATATTCATTAAATTCGGAAGAATTTTGAGGTAATTTCATCTAAAACCAGCTCCTCATCAAAAGATTGACCTATTAAGTATGATTTATCAATAAATTCTTTACTGGTGGGTAAAAAGTAAACTGAATCTGTTTCTGGATTTATAACATCTTTTGTTATTAGTTTAAGTTCTTCAAATCTATTTTTAGCAACTTCGCCCAAGAATACACTTTTTTGAACCCTATAAAGTCCAAAATTTAAACAACTTTTGGATATTTTGGTTCTTACCTTATTTTCTTGTATATCATAAATAACCCATAATAACACTTTAGCACCCCCGTATTGTTGATAATTTTAAATATATTTTAATATTTTATTAGATACTTTATGACAGTCTTTTAAAATTGTATCTTCAATTCGAGTATTTTTACCATCGTATTTAATTTTTTTATCCATGATTTCATTGTATTTTGAAATTAAAAGCTGTTTACCTTCTTTATTTAAATAATATCCATTTTTTGATTTTTCTTCAGCTTTTAACTCATCAAAAAATTTGCCCTCAATTAATTTATTGTTACAAAGTTCAAACACCGTTTTATCTACATAGTAACGGTATGGTTCTATCATATCATACACTAAAGCAGTTCGATTATAATTATCCCTATGTAAAATACCTATATAAGGGTCTAATCCCGCAATTATGCATGAACGTTCAATTTGCCCATAAAGAATGCCATAACCGTAATTTAAAAGACAATTAAAGTAATCTTTTGCAGGATTTCTGCTTCTACATTCAAAACGATATTCTTCATGCAATAATTCAGAAAGAGTTTTAAAATACATTCTACTTACATTAGCTTCTAAATTTTGAATTTTATCCCTTTCTTCTTTTATATTTTTGTAATTATATTCCATTTCGTTTATTTTTTGTATATAGTTATTCATTTTAGAAATTGCATTATTATTAATAAATTCATCATTTGAAAATTTCTTTAAAAGTTTTTTTTGATTATTCATTTTTGTAGATATCCAATCTTTAACTAATTCAAAACCCAAATACGTATTTTCTAATTCAAGCTGTTTTTTACGTATTGTGCTAATACTTCCAAATTTAGAGTGCCAAAATCTACCCAAAGGCTTCCCATAATTGTTAAGCATTATAAAATCTATGTTATTTTCAACTGCAAGGTTTATGGCATCCGTAGTAATTACGCCTTTTGTTGTTACGACGATTTGCTCGACCTTATCCACAGATATTTCGTCTTTTTTACCATCTGCTTTAATAACAAACCTATTTCCATTTTTCGAAAGATAAAAACCGTAAGTAGTTAAATTAAGTTTCATAAAATCACTTTTATAAGTTTTTATTATATCTTATTAATAACATGAGATTGTTATCGTAAATTTATAATATTTTTTTTAAGTAATATATAATTACCTCATCAAATTACTTAAGAAACTATTTATCTAATAAAAATCAAATTTTATAACAATTAATTTCGTCAAATTACTTAAGAAAATAAGGGATATCTTATGTTAGAACATATTGCAAATATCGGCAAATATTCCGATGAATCAGGTCAACTAATTGATTTATGGCAAAAAGATGAAAAAGACTTTGATGGGATTATTGAAGTCGCCATAACTAATGGTAAAGTGGATAATATACTCGCTAAACAATTTGATAAAAAAGTTTGGCGAAATATGTTATTTTATCAAGTTGGAAACGGTTTTGTTGGTAGTTTAGTAAAAATAGAGAAATTTAAAGATGATAAAAAAATCATTGAAAAATTAAAGAAAAAAGTTGAAAAATCTATTAAATTTTTAGACTTGAAGTTTAATAATAACCAAATAGATGGGCTAATGAAAGAAATTGTATCTCAAATTCAAGATACGTCTAAAAATTATGTCGTTAGCTTTAAAATTAACGATAAATATCCATTTGAAATAGGTTCATTAAATGATAAATTTAATTTAGAAATTGAAAAAACGTATTTAAATAAATCTAAAGTTAAAAAAAAGTGTCATATATGTAGTAAAGAAGATATAGCATACAATACCGCAGTATATAAATGTTATACTAATGACAAATGTATTTTTTCAAATACGGAAGATGGTGAATCATTCTTTATGTGTAGAGACTGCGTAATAAATATTTTAAAGGGTAGAAAATTCATTGATAATAATTTAAAGGGTTATTGGATAGGCAACGAAGTAATGTTTTTACCTCAAAATGTAAATGAAGATGTGCTTGAGGCTTTTGAAGAATTTGTAATATATGATAAAAGTGACATTGAAAGAAAAAACCCTCAAAAACTAATTAATTCTATTAAAAATAATGAAAATGAGGTATTTACCAGTTTAGGTAATTTAAAAACGCCTTTAGATATTATATTTTTTGACGACCCAAAAGCAAGTTCTGAATGGAAAATTAGATATTCGATAAATGGTGTCTTACCTTCAAGATTTACGATTATATCGAAGTTAGAACAAAAATATATGAATAAAAAAGGAAGTGAGCTTAATTTATGGATGGTTATAAATTATCTTATTCCGAGGGATGATAAAAATAAATATTCATCAAACGAAGCAAAATCAATATTAAATGTAATTTTTCAAGGTAATAAATACAGTAGAAATTTATTTTTTGCAAAAGTTATGCAAAAATACAAAGCAGAATATGGAAAATATTTGAAAAAAGAAATAAAATATCCGCCAAATATTAATGATATACATAGAATTTATAATTTTATGGTAGACTGTGGATGTTTATCTAAGGGCTGGAATTTCGCTTATGAACTATCTAATAGACCATTTAATAAAGAAAATAATGAGGATAATAATATGTTATATGAAAGTATTGTAAAATATGAAAGCATTAACGAATTATTTGATAAAAATAAAGATTATTTTGATACAGATACTAAAAAAGCCTGGTTTTTATTAGGCAATATTTACGATTCAATCGTTTATTATTCAAAAAAATATCACAACAGTGATAAATCATATTTGGAATCAAATTTTTATTATGGCAATAAATTTGATGAAAAATTTTTCCAAAAAATGTTAAATCAATGTAATGAATTAATGTTAAAATATGGAACAACAATTCAAGGTAAAGTAGGGTTAGAAAAGAGAATAACCGATGCAAAATACTTAATGACCGATAAAAATAATGATAAAAATAATAAATTATCATCTGATGAAGCAAAATATATCTTTTTCTGGGGATTGCAACAATACTTTGGACCCATAAAAAAAGATGAAAAAGAAGAATAATTGATATAATCAATTAATTATACATTATATTTTATTTATCAAATTGAAATATAGTTCAAAAAATTCGAAATGGTGATATTATGGCAAATACAAGAGAATATTTATTGATATGGGACAGTACAATGGCAAATCCTAATGGAGATATGTTATCGGAAAATAAACCAAGAATAGATGAAAGTACGGGTCAATTGGAAGTTTCAGATGTTCGGATTAAACGATATGTACGAGATGAGTGGATTAAAGAAGGAAAAGACGTTTTAGTACAAACTTTAAAAGATGATAAAGGTAAAATTTTATCCTGTCAAGATATGGTAAAAAATATTCAAGCCAAAGAAAATTTGGATGATAATACGTTATTAGAACACGTTTTAAATAACTATATCGATGTTAAATTATTTGGTGCAGTTATTACAAAACCTAAGCGGGATATTATGGGTCCTTTACAAGTGATGTGGAGTAAGTCATTACATGAGGCAGAAGTTAAATTTATGCAAGGAAATGCCGCTTATGCAAGTGGTTCTGGTAAGGAACAGGCTTCAATATGGTCTAAATACATAAGCCCGTATGTTTTATTTAAAACCTACGCCATATATAATGAAAATGTCGCAAAAGTTCAAAATATCAATGTTGAAGAAGAAGATTTAGAATCATTTAAAAAAGCTTTAATAAATGGTCTTAAAAATTATAGAAGTACCTCTAAAAACCAAATGCCGAGAGTTTTAATTGAAATAATTTACAATGATAATAATATTGATGGTGAATTAGATTATATAGATGTAGTTTATAAAGAAAATATTTTACCAACAGAATTAAGAGAAATTTCCCAGGTTGAAATCGATTTAATCAAATTAAATGAATATATTGAAAATAAAAAAGACAGCATTAAAACAGTGAACATATATAAGCACGGGAAAGTTAATTTAGTAAATGAACCAGATGCAAATATTAAAACAATTTAATATTTTAATAATAATTTAATTCTAATAATAATTTTTTACAATGATTCAAAATATTTAAAAATATTTAACGTGATATTATGGATAAAAATGTATTAGTTTTCAATGTTCAAAGTAATTACGGACGTTTCAGAAAACCCTATACTACCACATCCGCACTAACTTATTTATGCATACATCCTGTAGCGCTTAAAGGACTTATCGGTGCCATATTAGGGATTAAAAAAGAAGATTTAATCCATGAGACCTCAAATTTAACTTTGGGAATCGAAGTACTATCGGCTATTGATAAAGATTTACAATCTGTAAAATTATTATCCCTAAAGTCCGGAATGTTCCACTTTCCCGCTAATGTTGAATTTTTAAGAAATCCCAATTATAATATATACGTAAAATGGGATTCAAAAAATTATAACGCCTTGAAAGACAAATTAGCTTCAGGAGAAGTTTTTTTTACCCCTTATTTGGGAGTAAGTGAAAATGTTGCTAAAATAAGTTATGTTGGGGAATTTAAAGAATTAAATGAAATAGGGAATACAAAAATAGAACATACGGATATAAAACATATAGATTCAATATTTCCTGTAGCAGAATTTAATATAGAAATTGATTTGAATGATGCTAATAAAAAATATTATTTTGATACAATACCTATCAAAAATAATGAAAAAAGAGAATATACGGAATATAAACGAGTTTTAATTTCAAAAGATGCAATACGTATCAATTGTAATAACTTAAACAACCTACATAATTTTAGTAATTTATCTAAAATCGGTGAGAAATGTGTCTACTTCTTTAAATAATGGTAAAAGTGAATGTAAAAATATAGCATATACTATTAAATCTCACCCTTCTAAATTATTAAAAGACCATCTAGAAGGTGTTTTACAAATTTGTGATTTTTTTACAAATAATTATTATGGGGTTTATTTCCAAAATAATGAAGAATATTCTATTTTAAAGAAAATAACATATATTATAGCACTTTGTCATGATTTTGGAAAAATTACTCCTTATTTTCAAGAGTATATACAAAATATTATTGATGAAAAATCTACTCTAAAAAATTCTAAATATAAAAATCATAGCTTAATTTCAGCTTATTTTACATATTATGTTGTTTCAAAGTATTTAAAATCAATAAATAAGTTAGACGAGGTAGATAATGAAAACTTCAAAAATTTACCATATTTTTCATATTTGATTGTAAAAAGACATCACGGAAACATTAAAAACGCAAAAGAAGAACGAGTTTTAGTAGATGACGATTTAATAAATTTACAAAAAGATAGTATTGTTAATGGAAAAAAAGAATACGTTGAAGAAATAAATTTAATTTACAATGAGTTATTCAAAAAATATGGTATTTTTGAGGATGAAATTGATATTTTAGAATTTTTTGGAAATTTAATGGTTCCAGGTACTAAAAGTATCAACTATATTGTCAAAAAAAGCTATAAAACCTGTAAAAAATCTATCGATAAAAATACAGATTTTGCAAATTCGGAAGATATAGAACAACTCCAATATATGTATTCTATACTACTAACCGCAGATAAAATGGACGCAGGAAATATAAACTTGCAAAAAAACTCTCCAATGTATTCAAAAGAATTAATAGAGCCGTATATTCAAAGTTTAAATCAAAAGAATACTATAGAACCTAATGTAAAAAATATTAAAAATATAAATAAAAATATAAATGACATAAGAAATGACATATTTAATGATTTAAAAAACAGATTAAATAATATAAATTTAAAAGAAAATCACGTATTATCCTTAAATTTACCTACGGGAACTGGAAAAACTTTATTATCATATTATACGGCTTTCCATATTGCAAATGAATTAAATAAAAAAAATATATTTCCTAAAATAATTTATTCATTACCATTTACTACAGTAATTGACCAAAATTATGAAGTTTTAGAAAAGTTACTACATATGAATAATGAAAATACAAGTATTCATAATAACGGACTTATAAAATATCACTCTTTAGCAGAAATTCCTGATAATTTAGAAAATGAAGCTGAAGAAGAATTTTATAATAATAGTAATATCTGTGATAAAAATAGTAAATATTTAGATTATAATATAAAATTTAGTTATGACAATTGGCAAGGGAAAGTCATTGTTACTACTTTTGTACAACTATTTAACACATTTTTCAAACTTGGGTTAAATAAAATTAATCATAGATACTATAACCTTAGAAATTCAATAATCATACTTGATGAAATTCAAGCGATAAATCCAAGTTATTATAAAATAATTAACAAATATTTAAATATGTTATGTGAAAAATATGGAATTTACATAATATTGGCTACTGCTACTATGACGCCGTTGTTTGACGATTCAATGGAATTAGTAAGTTCTAAAAAATATTTTGAGAAATTAAATAGAATTACACTATATAATAAATCAAAAGAAGAAATTAATATTGAAGATTTTAAAGAATTGGTTTTAAATGACATTTTAGATAATGAAAATAATAATACTAATAATACTAATAAATCAAAAGATAAATTTTTAATAGTTATGAATACAGTGAATTCTGCACGTCAAGTTTACGAATTTATGTCAAATAAGTTGTTGGATAAAAATAATAACTATGATGGCGAAGTAATTTATTTATCAACAGAAGTTGCCCCTAAAAAAAGAATGGAAATAATTGATAAAATTAAGGATAAAGAAAATAGAAATAAAAATAGAAAATACGTTGTAGTATCTACTCAATTAGTAGAAGCAGGTGTAGATATTGATATGGATGTAATATATCGGGATTTTGCACCAATAGATAGTATAACACAAACTTCAGGTCGTGCAAATAGAAATGGGGCAAATGATGAAAAAGGTATAATTTACATCTACAAAGTAACAAATGAAAAAGATAAATGTTATTCCAAATTTATATATCCAGCGTGGTGTATTCAATTAACCAAAGATATATTAAATAAACAAAAAAATAGGGAAATTTCAGAAAATGAATTCCAAGTTATAAATGAAACTTATCAGCACGAATTGCACGGAAATCGAATAAGTTACATAGATTCGAATAAAATGGAAGAAAACCTAAAAGAATTAAATATAAAAAGCTTTAGGGACAGTTTTAATTTAATAGATAATAATTATAGAATTTATGATATTTATTTAAATTATGACAATGAATTTAATGAAATAATTGGCGAAATTGAAAAAGAATTATTAAAGTCCAAAAAAAATAATATAAAAATAAAAAATCTATTTAAAAAATTGAATAAATATAAAATATCAATTTCAAAAGACAAATACTACAATATTAAAGATAATTTAAAAGAATTGTCCAACTTAGAAATTGAAATAGTAAATAAAGAATATTGCGAAGGCGGTTATTTACGTTATGATAGAATAGAAGATGCACCCATACAAATTTTCTATTAAAATATATAAAGGAGATATAATGGATTTACAATACTTAATGATAAAATATATTGATTTACACTTAAAAATGAGAGATGGAATGAAACTAAGAGGTTATTTTGCTAATAAATACAAAGATTTAGAAGTATTCCATAATCACGATAATACTAAAGAAGAAACTAAAAATAAGAAATTTCATTTTAGATACCCCACAGTTCAGTTTAAAGTAATTGACAGCAATCCTGTAATCGTAGCCATAAATGAAGGTGCAAATACTTTAAAAGACGTCGTACTTTATGAAGATACTATAAAAATAGATGATAAAGAGTATTCTGTTCAAAGAGCTGAATTATCTTCCAAAAGCGTAAACTTTGGATTATCTAATGAAATACATACCTACGAGTTTAAAACGCCGTGGATGTCTTTAAATCAGAATAATTATCCAAATTACTTAGCATTAGATGATATAGATAAAGAAGAAAAACTTAAATCCGTATTAATTGGTAATATACTTTCAATGTCTAAAAATATAGGTTATAAAGTTGATGAAAAAATTAAAGTAAGTGTCGATTTAAAGCCTATTGAATTAAACTTTAAAGATATAAAAATGAAAGGTTTTAAAGGAACGTTTAAAACTAACTTTGATATTCCTGATTATTTAGGACTTGGTAAATCCGTTTCAAGAGGTTTAGGAAGTATTGTAAAAGTTAAATAATTATTGTATTTTTTATTTTTTGTAATTATTTATTTATTTTTATTATTACTTTTATTATTATTTATTCTTCAAACAAATAAACCATTTCCACATCTTTAAACTCAATAGTGATGGTTGTTTGTTTAAATTCTTTTTTTATGAGTTCTGCAAAATAAATAACTGCTTTTTTGTAGAGTTCTAAATTAACAAATTTCGGATTTGCACTACCTATTATTGTAAATGTATCCTCCCCACCTACTGGGCAACCCCATTCTGTGTTGTATATACAGTTGGTAGCTTTTAGTACACCAGAAGGATAAACTTCTGTTTCTTTCATAGTTTCTAATAATAACTTTTGCAAAATTGTCCCTATTTCTTTTGAAATATTATTTTTCATTAATTTTTCGTTTTCGTGAAAGTAACCTTCATTTATTCCAAAAGTTATTGTATATTGAATTGTTTTAAAAGTTTCTTTTATAATTGTAATCACCTATTTTAATTAATAATAAATTAAATTAATTATTAATTATTGGTATTATTGTTCCTATTCCAAATTTCCATAACCTACTTTTGTTTTTGCACCAATGCCTATATCTATTAATATCTTTTTAAATAAATCTATTTTATTTTCGGCAGATATTTCTATTGGTTCATTTCCAGCTATATTTATTTGAGAATTATTTAATAAAAAGTTAAATTTAATTTTATTATTTGGACCTATTTTTAAGAATTTTAAAGGTACGGGGTCTTTAAAAACTTCTTTATGTGGTGTTATATAATCATCTTCAAATAATTTGTTATTATTATCTTCAGAGTATATTTCAGCATCTAAAAATATATCTCTATTATACATTGGTATTGTTTCTTTATCTGAAACTTTACCTTCAAATATTAAATCTCTTAACTTAACGATGAATTCTATTTTATTATCTTGTATATTTATACCATCTTCCAAGTTGAGTATATTTACTAAGTAGTCAATTTTTGACTTATTTTTAGACTCTTTTTCTTCCTTATTTAACGAATCTACATCGCCTATCGGAAATATGCTTCTCAAAGTACCTTTTACCGAAGAGCCGGGGACTATTGGCAAACCTGTGGTGTAATCAAAGAAAAATCCTAATTTAAATTCTTCATCTGCACGACTGGTTTCGTGAGTATATCCTGAACCAATAAGTAAACCAGGATATAATATATTTAATTTAAACTCTTTATTTAATTTTTCGAAGTTCTTTTTGGGAATTAATTCAGTTTTTTCATAATTCTTATTTATATCCTGTACAGAAATGGAAGGTTTAAATTTAATTTTGTCAATATTAGGATTTTCTTTTGCATTTTTTTCTAAATTTGTATAATATTCTCTATAATATAAATATCCCAAATTTCCATTTGACATTTTATCAGCTTTTTCGTTTTTAATAACTTTATTTTTATTATTTTTAATATTCTTATTATTTAATTCGATTTTTGAATTTTCAGAATTGCCCCTATAATTTTTATTTTTTTGATTAATGGTACTATTTTGATTCTTAGAAGTATTATTATCTTTTTTTGATAGGTTATTTGATAGGTTATTTGAAGTAGTAAAACTAGTTATTTTTTTTACAACATTTTCTTTCCTACTTTTTTTGTTTCGCTTTGCCATCGAAAAACCACCTATTTCTCTTCAATTTTAAATGTCCTTAAAGCTAATTTTAAAGCAATTATCGCATCCATTATTTTTTCTTTTGATTCTTCTTCATTATTACATGTGTATTCTAATAAATCCTCATCATCTGTTTTCCCGATGACTTCTAAAATTAAATCATTTACTATTTTCTTCTCGTCTTTACCTTCATAAAATACAACCGCAGGTATTAAACCGCTTTGAATAATTGCAGGGCCATAAGAAGCTAAGTATCCGCTTACTTCTTTTCTAATCTCCGTATCATTTTTCCATAACCCTTTATCACCCACTTTGTCGCATTCTTTACATTCTTTAATGACATTTAAAGCAATTGGTATATAACTTTCGACTTGTTTTTTACTCATTATTTCCCTCATTGCTTTTTATAATATCAATATTACAAAATCCATATCCAATTGTAGCATTTCCGCCGATTTGAACTAATTTTTCATTAATAGCCCCTTCAAATTTCTTGTCTAATTCAGTATCTTCACAGTTTGTCATAAAGTAAAATATTGATTTCCGCGGTACTACTTCCTCATACCATAAATTTTTACTTTCTCCGTTTTCAAGCTGATTTCTTGCAATTACGGGTAATTCTAAGTTTTTAAATTCTTCGTTAGTCGTTATATAGATTTTAAGCTCTTCGCCTTTTAAAATATCATTAAATATATTAATACTATGCGATTGTAAATCTATCTCTTGTAATTTTATACTAGATATATTTTCAAATTTTTCATCTTCTACTTTTTTATAATTTTTAGTTAATTGTTTTAATTGTTTTAAACCTTCTTTTTCATCTTCTTTAATCCCCGAAATCTCTAAATATTCGAAAAAATCACTTAAAGCTTGTGGACAAGTAACTAACACATAAGGTCTTTTATTACTTCTAACGGGTCTAAATAATATTTTAGCATCAAAAAATGCCATTTTACCCTTACCACCTAACGCATCGTTCTCCAAGTTTGTATTACTATCTTTACCAAATATTTTAACTACATCGTCCTTACTCCCCGTACATTCAAAGAAAGCTCTTAAAGCTCCTTTTAAACTAGAAGAGTTAATTATTGGATAGTTTGTAACACAATCCCTTTGAACCATATTATCAATTACACCATATGTGGTATCACCACTGCCAACGTGAAGATTTGTAATTGTTTTTATAAAATAAACATTTTTCGAACTCATTCCTTATCACCCATAGCTACATATTGATTATACCCAATTTTTTTAAGAATGTCATATTTGTTGTCATTTAATATTTTTTCAATTTTCAATTTGTTGTCATTTTCAAAATGAATAACGCTTCCTTTTTTTAGGAATTTATATTGATTATCAAGCTTAGTTTTATGCTTAAAATCCTGTAAATTAATTGTAGCAAAATTCTTTAATTCCGTATGTATTAATAGAGAATTTTCCCTAATTTCCTTATAATCATCATTTGCAAGATACGTATCTGACATTAATGTTATTGTATTTTCTTCAAATTTTAAATTATCAAATAATTTATCCTTCTCAATTTTTTGAATTTCCAAGTTAAATGACGAATTTTCTGCACCCATATTTACAATATTTATATAATTTTCATCTAATTTTTTCAACTTTTTATTATTCTTAAGTGACAATATGAAACAAAAGCCCCATTCTTCATCTAATTTATCTTTATTTCTTAATTTATAGCTTTTTTGCTTATAATATCCATCTTCATTATCCTTGTTGTTTTTAGAGATATTAATTCCAATATTTATATTTTCAATAAATATATCACTATATTTTTTGAAATTTTCAAATTCATTGATATTTTTTGTTTCCACAGTGTAGCTATTATCTTTTTGATTAAATTCTAACACTTTAAACACTATTTCATTATTATGGGTTTTAGGATTAAAGTATACGTAGTTACTATCTTCTTGTACATAATATCCTTTAGTATTATTTTTAGTAATAATATCTTTATTTTCATTTTCAATGTTTTTGAATTTTAAAGGCTTTAATTTAGTTTTATCACAAGTAGGTTGGTAATTAAAAGGTATTTGCGTATAAATTTCTAATTTATTTTTATCTTCATTATCTTTTTTATATAAAACTACTGGCGATATTTCTTTAATATACCCAATATCTGTTTTAAATTCTTTATATTCTTTAAACTCTTCCAATTTGTCTAATTCTAATTTAAAATCCCCGATTATTTCGTGTATATATATATTTTCTTTTTGATAATCCATAATATTAGATTTATAATCTCCAGTGATTTTTAACAATTCTTTTCTTATCATTCCTAAAACGGTAGTTTGTTGTGGGAACTTTTCAGAATTTACGAGATAATTTTTTAAAGAATCATCCGCACCCTCTCCAAAAGTTTCTTTTCCACCAAAGAAATAACTGTCAATCGGTTTTAATGTAACGAGATAGTAATTTAAATCATCAGTCATTTATTCACCTCTCTCATTTAAGAAGCTTAATACCCTTAAAATTCTTTCAAAAGTTTCAATTGCATTATTTTCCTTTTTCGAATTATTGTACGGATATTCATAATAGCAAGCCTTTAATAAATTTTTAATATTGTTAATTTGTTTTTCATTTGACTTGTGAACATCTTTTTTAAAGTTATTTTCAAAGTAATTGTCAATAGAATTATCAAATTCTTTAATGTTATTTTCAAAATCATTAGTTCCATTATTTACGTATAAATTATATAACGAATTTAAAATTACTCCATCTTTTGCAATTTTTGTCTTAAATGATTGCAATATTTTTCTATTTTCTTTAACTTCTTCTTCTGTTTTAGGGGATATAATTTTGAGCAATTCCTTAAATATTTTATATACTGATTTTTGTTCTTTTTCATCCTTTTTTATTTTATTTAATGTAATTTGTATTTCCTGCCCACTGTGTTTTAAAATTTTTAAAGCAACTGCATTTTTCTCATATTTTTTGTTTTCATCTTTTAAATTAGGTGTTATTATACATTTTTTAGCTTTTTCAAGTAGTAAATTATCTGATTCGTTTAAAGCTTCATATAATGGATATTTGTAATAATTAATCGTTAGTCCGTACGATAAAGATGGTTTTATTTCTTTTTCATTTATTGTCCCAGTTCCAAATTTTTTATCAAATTTTTCGTCAATATCTTCTATAAGTCCAAATATTGTTTTAAAGTTATTGGTATCATCTTGATAAATTAAAGGCACAAACGCTAATATATCGTCGCCACCAATGTATATCGGTAAACCACCGTAATTTTCAATGATTTTAACTGTTTCTTTTGAAAAATTAAACAATTTCTTTGAAAATTCGATATATTTCACAATATCTTCGTTATTTTTAGTTTCATTGGTACTTTCTTTTAAGAAATTTTTTAACACTTTACCGACAGAATCCCCGTCTGCTTTTAAAATGGCATAATATTTATAATGTTTTTTAAAATTTTTATTTCCTGCACATTTTTTATAAATTTCATTATACTTTCCGCCATTTATTAAGTCCTTAAAATTATCAATTTTAATATCATTAAATTTAATAAAATTACCTAATGCAATTTCCGGAAGTGATTTTATCATATTTTTAGTATCCTCTCCAAAACAATCTTCTGCTAAAAAACTGCTTTTTATAGCATTATTTTCAAAAAATTTAAACAATGGATTTTTTATATTACAAGGATTATGACTTTGATAATTTGGTTCTAATTCTAAACTGTCTAAATACTCTGTTAATGTATTTATTGCATCTTTTTTAGATTCAAACTGTTTTATAACACCATAAATTTGAAAATAATTCATTAAAACTTTTTTTTGGGCATTATTTTTGGAAATATCTACTTTTAATTCGTTATCATGATTTTTTGATATTATTTTATTTGCCAACTCACTTAATACTTTATTTTTAATTTCTTCAAATTTTTCTTTATTAAAATCCTTAGAAACTTTTAAAATACACCTATCGGGGAATAAACCTGCATTGTACTTGTTATCTTTAAAGTTTTCTTCAACATAGGGGGTTAATATTTCAAAGTCCTCTTTATTTATTTTTTTTTCTTTTAGCTTTATTATCATCTGCTTCATAATATATGAAAATATATAACTTCCACCCCAAGCGTGACCTGTTTTTTTAGCAGAAGCGATAGTTTGTACAATTGGACCGATTGTAAATCCTAAATAATTATTGTTTTTTGTCATTATTCACCCCTACTGGTTCATAGTCTAATTCTTTCATATTCTTTTCTAAAAAATCTTTAATATCAAAATCTGATGGAACTTCTAAATCAGATATTTTATCCAATTTTAAATTAGCATAGTTATCTTTTTTATTGAGTGAAGGTTTAAAAGAATATCTTTGTACATTTTTGAATGCATTAGTTTCATAACATATCATATATGGCATATTATCTATAACTTTATAATATATTGGAGACTGATAACGCTCTATTGGATTATTAGACCTATTTTTTATACCAATGTTGATAAATTTCTTTGGACTTTCTTTCTTCATAAACCTAAAACCTGTTCCCAATCCCAATAAAGGTCTAATAAATTTATAATCATAATCTTGTTTTTTGTCGGAATTTTTATATAAATTTTTATTATTTTTATCACCTTTTAAATCATTGAATAAATTCTCAGAATTACTTGTTTTCTTATTATATGCCTTTTTTAAACTATATTTTATAAATCGCTTTTCCCAGTAGGTTTTTTTAGTAGGATTATTAAAATATTCCATAAGTAATGATTTTTTATAAATTTTACATTTCTCGTCTTTATACTGTTCTTTGAAAATATCAATCGTATCTTGCAATTCATCCTTTTCATCATCTTTTAACTTAAAATCCTCTTCGGTTAAGCCTGATTTTAAGTATTTGTAATCATAAGCAATCTGTCTAACTGCTTCTTCCATATCGCCAAATTTTGAATATTCATAAATTGCAACTATTTTAGACCTATTCTTTTCATTTAATTCAAATTTTTTTTCTTTTTCAAGTAATTTTTTATATAATTCATTAAAATCAGTATTTTTGTCCGTACCATTTATTTTTTTAACTGTAAAAGAGCCAAAACCTTTATTTTGTCTTGCTCCAAAGTTTGTTATTGCGAAAAAACTTTCAATATTTTCTTGAATTTTTGTTATTAATTCAGTATGAAAACTAAAAATTTTTAATTCAATCTCATTATACATTTTAAATTTATATTTATCCCTATTTCCAAATCCAGAATTTCCAAAAAATAATTTATTAAATGGATTTTTACTAATATCATATGCATTATTTTCTCTTGAAACTTTTATTGTAACCCTATAATCAAAAGCTTCATTTTTAATTTCCTTATCTTCTTTTTCCGTATTATATCCAATTAAAAATGTTTTATATTGTTCAATATTATTTTCAAAAGCATACTTCTTTAAAAATTTATCCAACTTAGGTTTTAACTCCGTTCCCCTAAGAGTTGCCCCACTTTGCTCATGTTGGAAATGAATCATAGGTGTATGTTGCTTTAATTCAATAGTTAACTCGTTCGATGTCATAAATTCACCTATTGTATACCCACTTAATTATTTAATACATATTAATTAGTTTGGAAAATATATAAAAATATCGATTTAATCCTGATAATATTAATATTATATAATGTAAATAATTGAAAAAAGAATGTATTAGTTTTTAATATTCATTGAATAATTTTCGAATTTTTTTACAGATATTTTTTTTATTAATAGTTTTGAAAATTGATTTTATATAAGTTATTATTGATTTTAAACCAGGCATGTTGATAAGTACGATAGAAATTATAAAAATTAATATAATATATATTATTTCTACAATTAAGTACAATATGGAATTATTTCCAATATAACCTGTTATATAACTCAATAATCCAAAATTTATGCCCAAAAATCCCGTTATTATTAGTATTACAATTGAAAGTAACATGTATTCTCTTAATTTTTTAATTGATACTTGACAATAATAATGGATATGCCATAATATATATAACAGTACAAATGGCAAAATTATAAAGTTAAATATCCATAGTAAAAACTCCGCATTGTACAACATTGTAAAGAATACATTTGAAGAATCCATACTAAATAGGGGGGTTAATCCATTTTGGTTAATTGCTGTGCTTGCACCGGTAAACATTGTTAGATTCATTCCAAAGAAACCTGTAAAAAATGTTGGTACGATAAATAAAGCCCCTAATATTGCCAAAAGGTTTATTTTTTCAGATGTCTTATTAGATTCTATTAATGTAACATATTGATGTAGTTCGTTCAATTCATTATCCAAATCTTTAAGATTTTGCGCTATATTCATACGGTCTTGTATAAGGTCGTACATTTCAATACCCTGTTCTTGTGCAGATACTTCATTAAAATACATACAATTTAAAAAGTTTATATACCTGCCATATAATGAACGAACGTTATTTAAATAATTGGTAAGCCCTTTACCTTCTAATCCTTTTCCATTTATGCCATTTTTTGAATTTTGAGAAATATCTTCGGAAAATTTTAATATAGAAGCCCTTTGAGCTAAACAGAGTTGAACCATTTCAAAATACATTGTTTTGAAGTGATTTACTAAAAATTTATTATTATCACAATATTCTGTCGTTAGCAATGCGAAAGAATACCTTGTAACACCATATAATGTTCCATAATTAGACCATCGGGTATAGGTATGTTTTTTATTTAATTCAGTTAATAATTTTTCATTTTGACAAGTACAAGAACCACCTGAATCCATAAACATAAATCTATGCCAATATTCATTACTTTCATAATTATAATCAGTACGTGTATTATATTCGTGATTATAGTTATTATTAAAGTTATTATTATTATAATTCAATAAGTTTTTATTTTCTGAGTTTTTAGCATTTTTTGAATCATCTAAATAATTTACTAAGTCATTATTTCCATACCAACACATTGTAAACATACGGTCATCAATAATTGGCTCAATACAAATTGATTCAGAATTACAGTTTCCTATAGTGTCAAAACTAGTACCTAATAAATCCATTATGGGTTTAGCCAATTTTACAGGATTTTGAAGTCCTTCAGTTGATTTAGTTATACTATTGTATTCTTCAAAATTTTCAGGATTTAAACTTGATATTTTTATTAAATTTGCTAAAAATTTAGTCTTGGGACCTTTTAAAATATTATTTTCACATAAATTTTCATTAACATATATTTGTTTGTCCAAAAGCCCCAAAAATTGAGGATAAATTCTTCTCCCATAATCATTAATATTAATGATATCTTCTTTTTCCGAATAATCATAATTGGATAAATGAATTGATAGTATTCCTACGCCAGTATTATAAATATTTAAATAAATTTTATCAATATTTAACTTATATTCTAGTTCATTAAAGTATAAATTTTCAGTATCATTTTTAGTATCCTCATCTTTTTTATAGAGTTTAAACGTATAGTCTTTATTTTTAAAATTTGGGTTTTTATATCGTATCACAGGATATTCTTTTTTTAAATATTTTTCTAATAATTTATTTTCATTATCTTTATATTTGTCATTTTCTTCGTTTAAATCTTCGACACCTTTTCCAAAAATTGCTTTTCTAACATTATTGTAAAAATAAACAAATTCATTATATTTTAAAGGTTCATTCACTTTATAATCATCAAATTTCCAATTATCATCATTTTTTAATATATTTGTTAATTTATGAACATCTAATTTTTCATCATAATTATTATAAATTTTTCCGGTCACATCTGTTAAATTCCACTTAAATGGTAACATAAAAATATGTTTGCTTACTGGTTCTTTTATACTGTTCTTGTCTTTATTCATACTCTACCTTTAAATACATAACTTACTAATAACTTAATAAAATTGACATATAATAGTTATAATATATATTTAATAAGATATAAAAATAGTCCTACGTACTCACAATACTAAGGACTAACAAAATATCGTTTTAAAAAAAGTTTCCTCACAGGTTGCAGGACCACGATGTAAGCAACGGTTTTAGTCCTGTGGATTAACTTAAGACTTATCTCGATGTATTATCGAGTTAGAGTATTGAAATTTGGTAAAAATACCCCATTTAGTAATTTTAAACATATTATTTGGAATGTATTCGTATTTAAACGATTAGCTATAAGCTCATCTAATAAATGTATCCAATTTTCATGTTCATGTTTATTATATTCTACAGGTATTTTAGTTTCAAAAATATATTCGATAAATTCCTTAGGATTTGCATATGATTTTACCGCAATATTTTTTTCAGGATATATGTTATTTAAACTACCTCGTAAAGCTTTTGAATCGATTACAATATGTTTTTCATAATCTTCGTTACTAAAATATCTTTTATAATCTGCCCATTCTTTGAATCCATGTAAAACCTTACAACATTTTAAATTATCAAAACAATATTCAAAGTTAGGGATATGAAATACCATGTTTTGAGAATCTAAGTGTAAATTCCATATGGGAACCCATTCTTCTTTTCTACCGAAGTTATCCCAAAAAAATTTTTAAACTTATGATTAATACCAACTAATGGGATATAAATTCTAAAATTATTAGTTCCATTTGACATATTTTCTATTTGTGAAAAATAATCAAATTTAACAACCTAAATTTCTGTAACATTTTCAAGGATTATCTTTTTTTCAAATCCCCCATTTTTTAATAATTTAGATTTTCTTACTTTTTCAACAGTTTCTAAATCAAAATTATTAATTTTAGATATTGAATATATAACTTCTAAAATATCTGCAAGTTCTTCTTCGCAAGGATTATCTTTAAATTCTGCAATTTCTTCGTTTAATTTTTCATAGAGCTTTATTTTATACTCTTCATCACTCGCAATATGAAAACTTGCTTTTTTACCGTCTTTTTCAATAATTTTTATAATATTATCCCTTACTAGTTTGTTGTGTTGAATTTTCATATTATCCCTTCGAAGCTATCCAAAATTTTCTAACATAGTCTTTTTTAATCGCTAAATTTAATTCCTTAGTAATTTTACTTGTAGAGTATATTGAATTTTCCAATTTTTTTAAGAGTAATATATTTCTATCTTCTAACTTTTCTATAGTATTTTCTGCAGGCGTTTTATTTGATTTACTCGAATTTATACATCTATTACAATAAACTAAATTCCATATGTCGTCAGAGTACATAAAAGACCAAGGTATAACGTGGTCGATTGAAGTTAAACCATCGGATAATTCTTCATTGCTATAAAAACAATACCTATTTTCATCTTCAAACTCACAGTCTAAAAACTTTTTAAATTTATTTAAGCTATTTCTTTTAATTTCGGACTGGTCAGATACTTTTACTTTTGAAGATATTCGGGGAGATAAGTTAAAACCTTCTAACATCTGAGTCCATCGATAATTTATTATTTGAAACATTAAATCAGAATATTTGTTTAAAATCATTGAATCTTCTAATTTAAAACTAACAGTCCTTTTTTCCCTATTTAATTCATAAATTTCATAAGTATTTTTATTTAATTTTTTAAATCTCCAAGCTACATTTTCAGGCAATACATTAGAAATCTTTTTTATGGTATTTTTGTAAGATTTTTCTAAACCTAACGCTTTAAAGTCTATTTTTTCATATTTTTTAGGATTATTTCCTGCAATAAGTTTGTATTCATTTATTAATTTTTTAACGTGCTGTATAATAACTGGTAATTTTGTAAGATTAGAACCTTGTACTAAATCGAAGTATATTGTTTGATTCCAATAATATTTTAAATAAAGTTCTGCAATTTCTTCGAAAGTAAACGTTATTGTTTCTTTTGAATTATATTGATTAATTGATTTATCTTTTAAATCCGTATTTAGAACGCATAGTTCTACCAAAGCCTTGGCCCATGCCATTTTATATGTATTATCATAACTACAGTTTGCTATTATGTTATTCCAAGTTGCTATATACTCGTTGATACTAATCCCCTCAATTATGCCGTACAATTTTATAAATATGAATTAGATTATTATTAATATATATGTTACGATATTAAATAATATTTTGGTATATAATTATATACTCATTAATATTTTGCGTAGGGGGAATTTATGGAAAAAACCGATTTGATAAAATTTAGAAAAAAATACAGTGAAGTAAGTTTAAAAATAAAAGATGAAATAATAGATTATTTTAATAATAAAAATGTTAATTCTTTAGAATCTTTAAAAGAAGTGTTAGAATTAAAAAAAATACCTTTAGAAGAATATCCTATTTTTTGGGAACTCAACAAGTTAACATATAATTATTCAACTTTTGAAGATGCACTTAATGAATATTTGGTAAAATCCGCTAAAACGTATTATTTAATGTTTGCTACTTTAAGAATACTAAAAAATAGAAAATTAATTGATTTTGAATACAATCAAGGATATGCTTATGAACATTATGAAGATATTTTTAATAAATTATCCAAAGAGTTACCTTTTATTTATGAAAAAAGCCCCTATAATACTATAAAATTATCTGAAAGCTTGATATACGATATATGTGCGGATTTAGACGAAATAAGTAACGATAAAAAAATTAAATCGATTAAAGAATCAACCCAAAATTCAGATGGAACTACTAAAAATAGGGAAAATAAAAGAATTAAAGAACTCACAGCGATAAATAATTTATTAGAAAAATTAAAAGAAATTAATCCATCATCTGAAAGTTATTATAATAAAGGTATTAGTGAAAATATAGAATATTTTAAAGAATTTATTTCTGGCGTTTATTCAAAGAACTAACACTAAATAAATAAACACCTTAAATTTTTTCAAAATCCAAAAAATTTGTGAGAGCAAGGATATATATAATATATTAATATTTAAAACGTCCTCGGCGGCACTTTATTATTATTTTTTAATATATAATTTAAAATAACAATTAAAATAAACAGATTTATCCGATTCATATCTAAAAATATCCCTTCATCTTTTAACGCTTCATTTTTATTCACTTCATCCCAAATCATTTTATTCACTTCGTTCATAAAATCCTTTATACTAAAATCTACGATTTTAGATATTTTAAAAATCTTTGATTTTTAAGATGATGGGCTTAGGGCTTGAGTCATATATCTTTCGGTTTGTATATAGTACGTGTTTTTGAACTATCTTCATTCAAAACGTAGGGAGAGAGGTTCGGTTCAACAATAATATTTTTCATAACGTAAATAATATTCATAATTAAATTTCAATATCGCAAAGCTTCCAAAACGGAATTAATTTAACTATAAATCCATCTTCATTTATTTCATCCTCTTGGTCAAACGTTATCAGATATAACTCATCACATTTAACTTTTTTTCCAATTTTAACAAGTTTTTTAATCTCTATATCGTAATTATCCATATTTAAATCATAACAAACATTTATAAGCTTAGAAATATGTTCATTTCTTTTTACTAAAAAGTCAACTTCCCCAATGTTATCTTCGTAATAAAAGATATTTTGATTTTCAACTAAACCTCTTCGTCTTAATTCAAGAAAGACTGCATTTTCAAGATATTTACCACTATCGGGTGAATTTTTAAAGTCATAAATGTTTATAAATCCATTATCTATTATATAAGATTTCATTAAGCTTAAACTACTTTCTTTTAAATTATGAGAGTATTTTTTTAATGGAAAAATTACATAAGAATCATTTAAATGGCTTAAATACTCATATAATGTATTTTTACTTACCTTAACGCCCATCGATTTAAAAGTATTTGCAAGCTTATTTATCGATACTTTCTTTGTATTTGAATTAATTAAAAATTTTAAGAATAAACGTAATGAATCAGTGTTTTTTACACCATAACGTTCGACTATATCCTTATAAATTACCATGTCAAGATAATTCTTTAAAATATCGTCCCTATTTTCTTCTTCAAGTACTACTTCAGGAAATCCTCCATAATTAAGATAGTTTTCCAAATGATATATTATTGTAGCGTGCTCTTGCTCAGTTAATACGTCAAATTCTGTATTTGTTTTATTTATTCCTTTAATTCCTTTAAATTCTAAATATTCCTTAAAAGATAGTGGAAATACTTCAACAGTTAAACTTCTACCCCTTAGTTGGGTTGCAATTTCTTTTGAAAGCAATTTTGAAGACGAACCAGTTAAATAAACCTTGTATTCTTCTTTTTCCACTAATCGTTTTACAATCAACTCAAAATTATCAATTTCTTGAATTTCGTCAAAGAAAAATGTTATCTTGTTATTGGGATACATCTCTTTTGAGACTTTTACAATTTCTCTTAACGTTTCCAAGGTTACAGGGAATATTCTATCGTCATCGAGTGGAAAAAATATAGCATCTTTGGTTTCTTTAAATAATTTCATCAATATAGACGTTTTTCCAGACCTTCTTATACCAACAACCGCAAGAGCTTTATTAGTCGTTGGCAAACTTATATTTCTTTCATTTAAAGTTATATCTTTTTGTGAATATTCTTTAATTATTGATTTTATAACATTTTTATCGTTCATAATTTCACCATTAAGTATAGTATTTATATACCTTTACTCATTTGAGAGTAAATATATTATGATTATTTACTTATATGAAAGTAAAGGTATATAAATATATAGAAATATCACATATGGTACATAAAGGTATTAAAATATAATAAAAATAATAATAATTAACATAATAAAAATAATAAAAAAATATAATAATTTTTTAAGTTTTTAAGTTTTATTCATTATTCAAATATTCACATATATTTTTATAATCGCAAAAATGACAATTTGATGGATTTTTAACAACCTCAAAGTCTTCATTCATTATTTTATCGATATAACTTTCAATATTTTGCTTAATTTCCTCAATTTTAGATTCTTCGATATCTAAAATAACGCTTTTAGCGATAGCGGGGTAAATATGCCCTATTTGAATAGGATATTTGCCATACTTCTCTTTAACAGCAATTGCATAAATTATCAATTGAATGTTATTCAACAACTTATTTTTAGATAGTGCCGTTTTTCCAGTTTTGTAATCCAGTACTATATAATTATCATCGGTTGTTTTATCTATTCTATCTATTATACCGTTTATAGTATGATTACATAAATTTATGCTAAATTTTTCCTCAACACTAATAATTTTATCAACATTATTTTTTTCAAACTCAAACCAGTAATTTAACATATTTAAACAGTTCGTCATTTGTTCATCATATTCTGTCTTTGAATCAAAATCTTGCTCTTTTAAATTTTCTAAAAGCATATTTTGAGCCATTTCAATTGTAATACGCTCATCGTTAATTTTTTTATCACCTAATATCTCAAATATCTTGTGAACGGTATTCCCTACTGAAAAGTAGGACTTTTTAGGTGTCGGTATCGATAATACGTTCTTATATTTAAACATTAAAGGACAACTGTCATAATCTACTATTTTAGATGGTGAAAAAGCCATATCTGGATTAACTAACGGAGGAAGTTGAATTTCATTGTTTATCAACCTTGTTATTTTTTCATCTTCATTATTATTAGTATTATTAGCGTTAGTAATATTCTCTTTATTAACTATATTACAATTTTTATCAAGTTTTAAAACGTCATTTAAATCAAAACCTGTCAAATTACCTGATTTTTCAACTTCATTTAATTTTGCAAGGGTAATAAGTGAATTTAAAGCTTTATCGTACATTTTATTTATGGTATATTTTGAAACTAATTTTTCATATTCGTTAATTTTTTTAGACAACAGTGTCTCAGAATAAACGTTATGGTTTTCAAATGGCTTTGATTCGATGAATTCTACTTTTTCATTATAAATATGGTTAATATATTCTAAAAACTCGCTTGGCTTTACATCTCGCTTATTTCCCGTATATCGTTTTGGATAAACCAAATACAGTTTTTTCATTGCTCTTGTCATTGCTACATATAGCAATCGCAATTCTTCTTCTTTATGTAATTCCTTTTCTGGAACATTGTTTTTAATACGGCTTTTCATTAATTCTACGGGTACGGTGAACTCTTTTGAGTTATAGCGTAAAGGTAGGTGCCTATCTGCAAGGTCCCCTATAAATACGACTTTTGCCTCTTTACCTTTTGATTGATGTATTGTCATTATTTTAACAGTATTACTATTGTCAAACTCATTTTCTTGTTGTATTTCTAAATTTGACAATATATTTAGATATTCCGAAATATTTTCAAATTCTAAATTAGATGTTTCTTCAAAATCTTCTACAACGTTTACAAGTGAATTTAACAAATGTATGTTTTTTCGAGATAATTTAGTATCGTTATAAGCTTCTATTTTATAAATATCGGTCTTTTTATTTAGCAAGTAGATTAAAGTGTCAGATGGTTTATGATTTTTCTTATAACATATTAATTCTTTAATATTTTCAAATATTTTTAATAATATGTCTTTATTTTTATCTTCAAGGTCTAAATTAAGGTTTAAATCAACGTTAGAATTGGTTAATGTATCTAATTCTTCGTTATTATCTTTATTATCTTTATTATCTTTATTATATTCATTATATTCATTATATTCATTAGTATATAACATCTGCAATGTATAATAAATACCGTCTCCTTCAGCATTTTTATAGCTTAATTCCTTTGCTTTTTGATTTATTTTTTGGATATCGTGTTCATCTACTCCTTCGCGGGTAAATATCCGTTTAAAATCTACACCTGATTCAAAAGGATTTGAAACCACATTTATGTATGCTAAAACGTCTTTAATTATCGGTTGCTCTTGTAAGTTGTGATTTCCAATGTATTCGCTCGGTATCATCCTATTTTTTAAGGCTTCACTGTATTTTTTACCGTCTTTTATCGTCCTTGTTAATATAAATATGTCTTTTGGTTCATATGTCAAATCATCGTCATTTTTAGTAGATATAAGCTTTTCAATTTCTTCCGCCACCCATTCGGCTTCACTGTAATCATCTGGAGTCTTTAAAATCTTTATTTTTTCTCCATTTCCGTCATGCGCCTTAGATTCTTTATTTTCTCGATTAGGATTGTTTTGTATCAATTCTTTTGATAATTCAACGATTTCATCCGTAGAACGGTAATTTACATCGAGTGTGATTTTTTCGAGTGCCGGGTATATATAATTCAATTCTTTAATATTTGTAAGGTATGCACCCCTAAAACGATAAATACACTGGTCATCGTCCGCTACGCAAGTTAAATTGTCATTTTTAACGAGTTTTGTTATTAAATCCAACTGTGCAAAGTTGGTATCTTGAAATTCATCCACAAGTATATAATCGTACCTATCTTGTAATTTCTTTTTAATTACTGTATTTTCCTTTAAAAGATTGCAAACAATACTAATCATATCATTATAGTCTATTAAACCATTTTTAAGCTTATATTCTTTATAAGCTTTGTAATATTTACATAAATCATATAATTTCTTTAATTCTTCGATTTTTTCTTCATCTTCTTCATTTGGCAATTGTGTCGTTATATAATTGTTTAGTTCCTCTGGAGATACTAAAAAGTCATAGAATTGAGAAATACCATCATATAATTTAGAAATTGCACCATATGAATTATTTTTAACCTTAATAGTTTCAAAATTAAACGAATCGATGTTTTTAACTCCAAAAACACAAGCGTGTTCTTTGGAAATTAGTTTTAAATTGCTACCCCGACCAATTTCAAAAGCAAATTCATTTATCAAATCATTACAAAATGAGTGAAACGTTGAAATAGATATGCCCGTATTTAGCCCTATTTCTTTTTCTACCCTCGTTAACATTTCATTTGCTGCTTTTTCCGAAAATGTAAGTGCTAATATCTTTTCAGGCTTTAAATTTTGGTTTTCGATTAGACTAATTATTTTATTTGTAATCGTAAATGTTTTCCCAGAGCCAGGACCTGCCAATATTAGCAATGGACCATTTGTGTATTCAATTGCACGTTTTTGTGATTCATTTGGTTCTCTTTTGGTTATTTCTATTTCATTAGACAAATTCCCACCTTTTAATAAATATGCTATTACATCGATAATTTTATTATCAGTTTATTATTTATTGATTTATTAGTTTATTAGTTTATTAGTTTATTATTTTTTTGTATTAATCTATTATATAAAAATTTACTTTTTAAAAAAATTGTAATTTACAAAAGTTTTATATAGATATATATGAATATATGAAATAACTAATGACTACTAATTAAAATAATATATTGAAATTTAAAAAATAAAGGAATAATATGGTAAAACAATCTAAGTTAGAAATAAAGTATAATTTAATGGATATACGTAGTAATGCAAAAGAATATGTCAAAATGAAAGAATATGAAAAAGCAAAAATCGTATTTGCTAAAGGTTTAAAAGAATATCCCAACGATATAGATCTGTTATATAATATGGCTAACGTATGCAAAATTCTCGAAGAATATGAAGAAGCCCTGAAATATTATATTAAAATTATAGAAATAAGTCCCCCCGATTGTCGTACAGTAAATTATATTTATTCCCATAAGTATGTTGGTGACATTTATTGTATATTAGAAAACTATGAAGAAGCTCTGAAATATTATGAAAAAGTTGGGGCATTCTACAGTACAGCTTATGATAAAAATGATTATCAAATATGGGGGGATTATGATTACCATTATGGGGAGAAAGGCTCACATATAAAGATTACTCAATCAACATATAATGACTTATTAGATTTTTTATCCAAAACCATTCAATTATGGCAAAATAATAAACTACTTTATTTTTATAAGGGTAATCTTTATCGATATTTTACAGAATATGAAAAAGCCCTAGAATGTTACAATAAAGCTTTAGACGTAGACTCTAAATATACTGTTGTATGGTGCAATAAAGGAAATGTATACCATAATATGAAAGAATATGAAAAAGCCCTAGAATGTTACAATAAAGCTTTAGACGTAGACTCTAAATATACTGTTGTATGGTGCAATAAAGGAAATGTATACCATAATATGAAAGAATATGAAAAAGCCCTAGAATGTTACAATAAAGCTTTAGACGTAGACTCTGAAAATGTAATATATTTGCATCATAAAGCAATTACTTTAGAATGGTTGGGGAGATACGAAAAGGCCTTATCATGCTACTATAAAGCTTTAAAACTATATACTGGCTACAGTTATATATTGGACAATAGTAGAGACACTATTGACGAATTGATAATAAATAGTAACGATAAAGGAGTGAGTATTAGCTATAGCTTTTTATGGAGTATACTGGGAGATCAGTATCATGAATATGGAAGATATGGAGAAGCCATAATACGCTATGATAAGGCTATAAAATTAAATCCTAATCACATAGATGCTTTACGCCATAAAGCAATTGCTTTGGAAAAGCTGGGAAGGTACGAAGAAGCAAAAGAATGCTATGAACAAATAAAGGGTATGGATATGGAAGAAACGGCATATGATTTAGACTATCCATTAAATCAAATACTTTACGGACCGCCAGGGACTGGGAAGACATACAATACAATTGCAAAAGCAGTTCAAATTATCGATAATTTAGATGAAAATCAAATAAAAGAAATGACCAGAAATGAAATAATTCAAAGATACGAAGAATTAAAAGAAAATGGTCAAATTGAATTTATAACATTCCATCAATCGTATAGTTATGAAGATTTCATCGAAGGAATTAATCCAGAAACTGACGAACAAGGAAATATATCTTATATTATAAAAGATGGAATTTTTAAAGAAATATGCAACAAAGCACTTAAAAATTATAAAAATAGTAATAACACTAATTTGAATAATAGATTAGATTTTAAAGAAGCTTTTGAAAAATTAACTGAAGATACTAACTTTATTGACGGAGAAACTCTAAAAATTGAGACTAAACAATCATACTATAATATAACAGACGTAACGAATACTACAATTCGTTTTGATAAAAAAAATGGTAGTTCAAAACATAGTTTATGTATTGCAACGTTAAAGGATATGTATAATCATAAAACTACGGATAAAATATTAACGGGCGGTTTAAAAACGTATTATGATGGTTTATTAAATAAACTAAATAATATAAATGAAATATCGGAAAATACTCCTAAAAAAGTAGAAAATTTAAAAAATTACGTTCTTATAATAGATGAAATAAACAGGGGCAATATTTCAAAGATATTTGGTGAATTAATAACATTATTAGAAGAAGATAAGCGAATAGGGGATAAAAACGAGATTAGAACAACATTGCCATACTCACAAGATACTTTCGGAGTTCCAAATAACTTATATATTATAGGTACTATGAACACCGCAGACCGTTCTATTGCTTTAATAGATACTGCTTTAAGAAGAAGGTTCCATTTTGAAGAAATAATGCCAAATTCCGAACTTTTAAAGGATTTAGTTGTAAAAGATATAAATATAAGCAAAATGTTAACTGCAATAAATCAAAGAATAGAATATTTATACGGAAGAGACCAAACAATCGGGCATGCTTACTTTATGAATCTTTTTGATATAGAAGATGAAGATGAACAGTTTAAAGAGCTAATTAATATCTTTGAAAATAAGATTATCCCATTATTACAAGAATATTCACACGAAAATTGGGAAAATATACAAATCATACTTAGAGACCATTATAAACATTTTAAATTAAATAAAGAATTAAAAGAATATGACGATGAATTACAAAATAATAGATTAATACAAAGTAAAATATGTTCAAAAATGGATTTAATAGGATTTGACCATGATGATTATGAAGATTGTATAACATATCGAGTAAATCCTAATATAAACAGTTCTGAAGCGTTTATAAAAATTTACGATGGCAATATTATAAAGGATATTAATAAAACTATTGAAAATAAAGAAAATAAAGAAAATAAAGATAAAAAAGACACCGATAGAGATAATATTTAGGTCATTTTATGTTAAAAAATCACAAATCTAAAAATTTTGTAATTACTGAATACGGATTTATTGCAAAAAGAATGGAAAATAAACAAGAAGATGACCATATTATACTTAAAAAAGATTTATTTGATAGTTTAAAACTCTGTATTTTAAAAGAAGGCTACGATGACTTTTTAACAATTAGTTATCAGAAAAATCACGGTGAAATTTTAAAGGCTAAGAATTATGTGGGATTAATTCAAATGAAAAATGGATTAACGATTGAAATACTTCCCAAAATACATAATAATAGCTTTAAAGACTTAAAACCAAATGAAAGGATAATTAAAACAAGGAAAATATTTCTAAAAATGCTAAAAACCTTAAAAGACTCACCGTTTAAAAAACTTAATCATTCAAACTTAAAAAGTGAGAATTTACCAATAAATGAAATATTTATCAAAATGTTTTTAGATGAATTAGACGTTTTATATAAAAAAGGTTTAAAATCAGATTATAAAACAGTTGAAAAGAATCTAAACGTTTTAAAAGGGCGTTTAAAGTTCAAAGAAAATATTAAGCATAATTACATTCATAAAGAAAGGTTTTTTGTAGAGTATGATGAATTTATAAAGGATATGCCAGAAAATAGGCTTATAAAATCCACTTTAAATTTACTAAATCATATTTCTAAAAATCCGCAAAATCTTAAAAGAATAAACGAATACATTCACATCTTTAAAATAAATGAAGTGTATCGTTCAAAAAATGTTGAAAAGGACTTTAAATATTGCAAAAATAAAAATAATCGATTAATGACACATTATTCAAATATAATGAATTACTGTAATGTATTCTTAAAAAATCAAAGTTTCAGTAGTTTTAAGGGTTCAAAAGTAGCTTTTGCACTCCTTTATCCAATGGAAAAGGTTTTTGAAAGCTATGTAACACATAGTGTTAAAAAAATGGATAAATTTGATTATGTAAATGCCCAACATTCTAAATATCATCTTGCAAGGTTTGAAGATGAAAACAGTTGTAAAAACTTGTTTAAGTTGCGACCAGATGTTTATGCTGAATCAGAAGATATTATATATTTATTAGATGCTAAATGGAAACTTTTGGACGTAAATGCCCCTAATTTTGGAGTTTCTCAAAGTGACGCTTATCAATTATTATCTTATGCAAAAATATATGAAAATAAATGTGGTAAACCTGTAAAATTGGGATTAATTTACCCCAAAACTGATAAATTTGTCGATAAAAAGTATTTAACGTGTAATGATTGTAATAACGTTGAATTGATTATTTATCCTTTTGATTTAGGTAATTAACACTTAATATATTATTTAAATAAAGTATTATTTAAATAAAGTGCTATTACTTAAGAAATAATCTAAAATTAAATATCCTCTTTTTTTAAATTTTGTAAATATATTTTAAAGATATCTCCGCATCAATATCAGATTTTACAGATACAATAATTGCTAAAACTGTAAAATAAATACCCTATAAAGCTATCATTAAACCAATGAATACAGATAATACATTTAAATCTAATATTTCAGTCAATGACAATTTACCAATAAATAAATTTTCAAACAAATCAAACACCACATTATGCATAGAATTTTATTTTAACATTTAAATTATCTTTTTCATTAAATTCAAAGGTTATATCATTTATTTTATAAATATTATAAATTTATATTTTTATATTTTTATAATTTTATAAATATATAATTATCTAAAATAATTGTTTCATAATTAACGATATTAAAATATATATTAAAAAGATATGCGTCAGATTCTTTTAACCTGAAAGCTCAATAAGTATAAATAAAGATAATTTAATGTCCCAAGTGAATGGTAGACTTAATGAAAATATTTATACCTTATTTAGTGAAAAAGAAAACTATTTTAAAAAATTGAAGGAATTACCTAAGAAATATGCAATATATTAAAGATGAATTAAAAGAAATATCTTCGGGAAAAGAAACAATATTTGGTAGTTTAGAAAATACTCGTTGTGCAAGAGTATTACTTGGAAAATTTGATTTAGATGAAGAAGTACATCACCCTAACGAAACAAGAAGTTGTTATACTCAGAAAGAAATTAGGGAAAGTATAAATCTAGTTAAAGAATTTATAAAAGAAGTTGATAGTATAAAAAAAGAAGTAGAGAAAAATAAACTCAAAGAGAAATTAGGGAAATATAAAAAGATTAAATAAAATTATAATAATATATTCAAAAAATAAAAAAATTATAGAATACTTTCTTCTATATCTTTAAATTTAGAAACTGCTTTGAATAATACATTTTCTCCAGAAATAGCTTCAAAGTGTTTTTTAGCACATTCAATTTTTATAGTTTCTATTTTTCTTAAGTTTATATCTTCAATATCACCTTTTGACTCAAAAACACAATATGCATTTTTTATATTTGTATTTTTATCAATTTAGTACTATCAAAATTAACCATATACTAACTTTTATTATTTATATTTTTTATTCTTCAGTAAGTGTTCCTATACCATATCCCGATGTAGATTTTGCACCAAAACCTTGTATTTTCAAACATTCGCTTAATTCATCAAATAGCCAATCTATAAGTTGTTTTGATTTATCTGTATTTTTATCATCAAAAGGTTCTAACAAATCATTTTCAAGTTTTTCAAGTTCATTATTATAATCCAATAAACCGAAATATATATTAAATTCTCCGTTAAATGTTATGAAATTTATGGGGTTGGGATTTTCAGTATCTTCAGGTGCTCCATTACCACCATAATATTTAGGATAGTGTGGATTCATAATATCAAGTTTCATTGTTGGTTTATTGGAATATGAATCCATAAACACTATATTACCCATATTTTCTTCTGAACCAAAAATATATTTAAATATATTATTTTTAAGAGCTTCTTCTTCTTTTTCATTGAAATATTTAGTAATAATCCAATTTCTTAAATTTCCTTTTATTGCTTGCCCTGGTATATATGGAACTCCATATATGTGGTGCAATGTTGAGGAAGTTTCTAAAACGTGAGTATTTCCCAAACCTACTGCCATTCTATTGGCTACTTTAAAAGTTCTGCAAGCATAATTATTATCAAATAACTTTTTGGATATGTCCTCCATATTTTCTTGAGGTTTTGTACTATGTTTATATGAATTACTAATATATTTTAAATCATTATTAGACTTAGTATATTTTTTATCTTTACTATTCCCATCATTATATTTAAAATACCCATATTTATTAAACGTTAATCCAAAATTAATATTATTGGAGTTATTTTTCAAATTAAATATATTGTTTAGTTCCTTACGTTGAAAGATGGTAGTATTATTTGTATTGTCTTTAGAAATTTTTTCACCCCCTTTATTATCTTTTTTTGAATTATTATAATTCTTATTTTGATTATTATTTTGATTTTTTGAATTAGTGGGTTTATTGCTCTTCTTTTTAGCTTGTTCTTTTAAATATTCTTCTTTTTGCATATCTCGAAAATTTAACTTTATTCTTTTATTATTAGGGGCTTTTTCTGTCATATTAACCCCTATTCTATATTTTCATTATTATTTTTTGAATTTGAATTATTATTATCTTCAATCATTCCTTCTGCAAATCTCTTTAACCAACCAATTAATCCCAATGTTCGCTCTGTCGCTAACATGTAGTTTGCAGTGTCTAAGCCACATAATTCATCTAAAAAGTCCTTACCATTTTTTTTAATTAATTTATCTACAACTGGTTCTTTTGAAAAATATTCTTCAATATGTTTAAGTAAAAATTTGTAAGCTTCTTCTTCTTTTTCCTTTTTAGAATTGTAAAAAGCTATCGTATTAACTAAACCATTTACTTTAATGTACATTGGTGCACTTCTTGCATAACTTTTGTAATTTTTATTCAATTTATCATTTTTTTCATTGGTAACCTTTTTTACACAATCAAAAGCATATCTTGCAGTATTATTCCATTCACTCATTTTTTTCACCCCCTTAATTATAACTTTAAAGGTTTAACAATTCCTTTTCCTAACGTAGTATTTCCACCAATTTGCATATATTTTGGTAACTTGTTGCAAACTATATCTATCACATTATTTTCATTAGATAATACGCCCTCAATTTTTTTAAATGGATTACTTGCTAATGCGATTGTGTACATTATAGTTTCAGAAGGTAGGTATTCCTCGGTAAATAATGCCCCGTTCACTACAATACCAGTTTTAGGGTCTATTTTAGTTCTTGTGATAACTTCCGTTGCATAATTTACAAAATATTTAAATACATCATCGGAAACTATTGCAAGATTTTTATCATTTAGTTCAAATAAATTATTTAAATCTTTAAGTTTATCATTTGATTTTTCTTTAAAAACATATTCTTCAAGAATAACTTTATCTTTAATTTTTAAATTATCATTATTGATAATAATTTCTTTATTACTTGTAGTTAAATTTTTTAAATATTTTATTTCTTCCAACAGTTTGTTATCCTTTTTATCGCAAATTTTCGTTAAATAGTCCAAATCTTCATAAAATCTTTTTAAAACTTTTGGGCAAGTTATTAAAGCAAAAGTACCTTTTGCAGACTTCACGGGAAAGAATAAAAGTCTTGCATCGGTAAAAGCAATGCAACTTGAATGTTCATTTCCGGACTCTGGACCAAAAATTGCATCTAAACAATTTTTTTCTACCTTTTCCACAAATTTTTGTCTAATTGCCCCCTTTAAACTTGATGCTTCTATTTTAGGATAGCTTGTGTGTCTTTCTCTTTGTATTGGTTGGTCTACAACCCCTAAATCTGAACCACTGCCAACGTGCACTGGTGAAATTGCTTTAAATCCTATAATTTTACCTGTTTTATACATAGTTTTCCCCCTTTATTTTAAATATTTTTTTAAGATATTATTGCCACATGTTAATTTATCAATACCAATGACTTCTAAACCCGCTCTTCTTGCAGAGTTGTATGCACTTCGTATATATTCATAATCTTTATCGAATAAGTAAGCATATGTTCCTTTGCTATCTTTGGTATGTATTGCACCCAGTTCAGCGTCAGTTAATGGATTTATTAGTATTGGCAATCCATAAACTCCGCAAGTTGCATATGTGGAATAGTTATGACTTTTTGCAACATCTCCGGACATTCCGCCAGATTTGCATTCAATTATTATTAATTTACCTTTTTTAGTTAATAGTATTATATCAAATTCATCTATTTGATGCCCATCAACGATATCCTCTTTATTTGCAAAATTAATTTTATAACTGTGTTTCATTTCCAAAATTGTATTTTTTTCTTCATCTTTATGATATTTATTATATAATACGGCATAAACCATTTTTTCAAGAATATATCCAAAAAAAACAGTTCCTTTTGGTTTTTTACTCCAATCTTCTTTTAATTTTTTAAATACCTCTTCATTATTTATTAATTTTTTAAATTCATTATTTTCATCATCTGAAAAATCTAAATTATTACCCTGTTTATTTGAATTTATAAAATATTCCCTCAATTCTTGATTTTTTATATATAAGTCATAAAGTTTACCATATTGGCTTATTTCATCATCCGACATGTTAAAAGGTTCTTCTTTGGTATCATTATTCTTATTATTTCCATTTTTATTATCATTATCCCGAAAACCTGCTAATTTTAAACAATCTTCAATTGTAAGATTTTCATCGTAGTTTTGATTAAATAATTTTTTAACTTTTAAACCGGGTTTTGAATAATCTACTTTTAATAATTTAACATCACCCATATTTCCTTCTAAATAACACAATAAGTCATTATTTCTATTATTCTCTTTAATAAATTTATGAATAGCCATGACCGTTGACCGTTGACCGCCCGTAATGTTCCATATAAGTTTTTCATCTTTCGATAAATCATATTTAGGTTTTTTGTTTTCATCTTTCGATAAATCATATTTAGGTTTTTTGTGATCGTTTAAATCATCTTCCAACCTGTTAAAACATTTTATAATCAAATCAATATTCCCTATCTTATCGTCGGATATAATTATGTCTATTATCTTATCTTCGCTTATAAGGTTTTTATTTTTGATAACTTCTTTTAAATTCTTGTCCCATCTATTATTGTTGTGCAAGTTATTCGAGTTAGTTTCGAATGTTATATTATAAATTTTATCAATAAGTTTATTTTCACAAAATCTTTGAATAATATTATAGTTTACATATTGATTTAATGTTGAACAAATTACTAAATTATATTTTTCATTATTATTCATAATCACACCTATAATCCAATTATTTCATACTTACCGAAGCCTTGATATTCTTTAACGGTATTTAATTCTTTATTCAATAATTCTTTTAGTTTTTTAGATTCAGTTTTTTCATTATATTTAACAATATAACAAGAACCTGCACCTATTGCCTTTACTTTATCTTTTTGGCAGTTCTTTTTCATATCATAACCACCAACTATAAAAGACCCGTTAAATTTTACACAAATTATTTTGAAATTACTTTTTTCTAATACTTCTTTTAATTCGTTGTTCTGTAAAATTGCAGATGTTTTAAAATACATCGCAAATAAATCGGTATAATTATCTTCCCCTTCATCAAATTTTTGAACGTTTTTTATTCGCAAATATCTTTTAGAGTCCATCATAGCATATTTAGAAACATTGGATTCCCCACCTAATTTTAAGAATCCTTTTTCTTCTTTAAATTTATAATCCTCATGTATCTCTACTTCTACAACAATTGAATAATTTTCATTAAATTCAGTCACGTCAGTGTTATAAAGCATTGATTCTTCTGAAATTCCTGTATTATTATTAATTTTAATACCGATTTTAGGATATTGTTTTAATAATCTTTCTGAGGGGATTAAATTACTTTTAGAAACACTTTCGAATAAATTTTCATAGTAAGTATGATAGCTAGTAGAACTTTCTGTATAATCACCATCATGACTGGGAATATACTTAATTTCATTATTTGATGAAATTACGCCTTCTTCATCTAAATTAATAAAACTTTTTGGATACTCAGCACTAAAACTATTTTTTTCTTTTAGACATATTGAAGGTGCGGGAACTATAAACGAAGTACCGTCATACAGCATAATATCCTCAATAGTCAATATTTCAGCTAATTTATCATTAGTTAAATTTTCATTTTTCACTTTTTTACTAAGTTCTGTATTATCTGCCATTAATTTTGCGAATAAAGCTCCCCAGATAGTTGAAGGGTTTGGTAATAAGTAACTTTCCGCCCAAGTGTCTTTTCCTTTGGTAAATCGATTGCCTTTCCTAAAAAATAAAGGGTTTTGAGGTGCTATTTTAATATAATATTTCATTATTATTCACCCCTTTGGTTTTCGTTATTATTATTATTCGTATCATCTTCTTTATAATATTTTTTTAATTTATCTGCAATATATACCAAATTTGCCAGGTTTTCAATGGATATTTTACGATTATTAGAATTTTTGTCAATGTAATTATTTAATAATGTGTATATTTCCATTTTAATAAGTTCTTTATCATCTGAATTATTTAAATTACTTAAACTTCTTCCAATAAGTCTTTTTAATTCATAATTTGTCATTTGACTAATTTTTGGATATTCTACATCAGTTAAAGATGTATTTCCCATATCAAAGAATTTAGGGAACTCTACTTCTAAGTTGGTTATAAATTTGCTAGATAATCCATTATTTAAATGATATATAAGTTTAAAAATATCTTTATAGTTCTTATTTTTAAGAAATACTCTGTTTAAATTTCCGCTACCTGTTATGTAAGTTATACACATTCCATCTTTTGAATCTTCCCTATTTTTACAAAGTGCTAAACTTTCCCTTCCTATTCTTAGTACTTTTTTAAGTGGTGTTTTGTGATGTGCTATTACTATTGAATATGATTTTGTGATTTTTTCATTTTTATTTAAATAATTAGAAAGTTTTTCATTTATGCCAGTATAATGATTTTCTTCAATCTGTTCAATAGCTTCTTTTAGATATTTTAAACCTACAAATCCTAAAAAGTCGTCACCGCCCGAATAAACTGCATTGCCGTATGGCAAAATACCTGTTGATACATTTGCACCGAACTCTGATTGTGCCTTAGATAATTTTTTTTGGAATTCTTTTAAATTTACTCCTTTTCGATATTCGTCTTTTAAAATACTACTATTTCCACTTATGATTTTGCCCATGTTATCGCCATCGAACATTATCATAGCATAATATCTGCAAAGTTCCGAATCTTCTTTTACTTCGTAGCCTTTTTTTCGCATATGGTCTAAAAATTCATTCCTACATTTTTTTTGAAATGTTTGTTCTTTTGATTCTTTTGGTAAATTATCTATTGTTTCAGGAAATACGCACTGTATATCAAATTTATTGGAATTATTCTTATTTTTATCTTTTAAAGAATCTTTAAAGTCTTGAATATCTTTTTTTTCAAAGTTTGAATATAGCGCATAATCTGATAAACTTATATTATTTAATTCGTCATGTACCTCATATTCCCTTTTAATATTACAAATTTCACATAACTGATATTTGCCTTCGGATTTAAGTTTTGTGGCAATTCTTTCCCCACAAATTACACAATTATTGGACGAGCGAGTTCCTTTTTTATTATACAATTCGTTATTTTTTTCAATTTGTTTAATGGGCGTATATTTTTTAATTCCATCTAAATAATAAACTGCTTTTGAATAAATTTCTTTATAATTTTCTTCATTTTCGTAAGGAACTAATATATAGGTAAGTTTTAAAATTTCTTTTAATTCTTCCTTAACAAGTTCATTAGAATTTATTACTTCATTCAAATAATTATTTTCAATATTTTTAAAAGTACTTTTATCAAACTTTCCGTTTTCAATTGTAAAAACAATTTTATTTGGAATATTATTTACAGTAATATTTTCAATTTTTTCAGTATTTGGATAAATTACATTTATTTTATCTTTTAATTTATTAATTATATTTTGTATAATATTTGAAATAATTTTACTACCTTTATAAAGGTCTTTTACTTCTTCCGCCTGTTCTATGTACGATTGAACTGGTGAAACCGTTATTATACCAAGATATTTTTTGTTAGTCATTTAAATCCCTTCGTATGGCACCGCAAAATGTATCTTGTGCGGAATTTTTATACCCTTTATTATGTTCGTCATGGGGTCCCGATAATTTAGTAATAATTAATTCATAATCGTTATTTTTGGCATTTTCTTTTTTAAATAAAGATATACAAGAAGGTGAAGCATACCTTTCACCATTTTTCGTATGACCATTGTAATAATTTTTGTGTTTGTGTGTAATATCCCCAATAGCACCTAAAATACCATCTAACGGTTTTTTTATTGGTTTTATAGTTATTTCTTTAACAATTGGTCTACTTTTTGATGTGGGCGTATTTTTTATTAGTATACGTTCATCTGAAAAATTATAATATTCGGATATTCCTAATTTTTCAAAATTTTCTTTTAATAATTCCATTGTAGATTTATTGATTATTGAAAAGTCGTCAGTTAATCTAAAACAGCCAGCTCCTCGCCTGGTTCTTCCACCAACCCCCCCTAAAATTGTATATATTATAAAAAGGGATTTTAATTGTTCTAATGTCATATTGGAATTTTTTTGAAGATGTAGCGTAATTTTAAATTTTCCACTTTCAAAAGCATCTTTTTTAAAATTTTTATGCCCCAAATATTTTTTTGAATAAATATTTAGTGTATCTTTACCAGTTTCATTTTTGGTAGTTGTGTACATTATATTCACATAAACCTTACTTTTAAACGCTTTATCTCCATCAACGCCTCCAAAAATTTCAAATTCTTTTTTTCGCAAGTTTTTCATGTAATAAATATAATATAATTCTAATAATTTTTTATCACTCTTTTGTATATCCCTAATTAATTTTTGAATTTTTTCTTTCTCAATGACATCCGTATTTTTTGGAATAGTATTACTGGTTAAAAATTTTTTAATATCATCAACAGTTATAAAATCTGGTAATTTATATTCACTGTATTTATCGCTCTTACTTACTTTACCTAACAAACTTTTCAACGCATAGGCATCGTCAAACGTTTCTTTTAAAAATTTTTCAAATTCTTCTTTTGTTAATTCGGGCTGTAAAGCTCTCCACCAGAATCGTAAAGCTCCACGAATTGATGAAGCCCTTATTTCTGGACTTTCTTTATCCGCACCATAACAAAAAATAGGCGATATAATTTCGCAATTAAAATTTAAAGTTTCATATGGGTTTTCCACCATAAAATCCCCCTAAAAAGTTATAAAATAAAAATTTAATTATTGATAATTTAGTTGAAATTAAATATGTAATATATTATTTTTTATAAAATATATATGTTGTGATTTAACTTAAAAGTTGCAATTGCAAATAATATTGATAGGATTTAATATTGTAATATCTAAAAACTAGTAGTCCTACGTATTCACAATACTAAGCACTAAAAAAATATCGTTTTAAAAAAAAATTTACACATAACGCAAAGGACTATCCTTAATCAACTGTTTTAGTCCTGCGGATTACATTAAGACTTATCTCGATGGATTATCGATATAATAATTCATTTTTTACAAAATTTACAAAAAAGTTTTATGAATTCTTTAATCTTGAAAAAAAGTTTACTATGAAGTTTCCCTCTGCCAATCCCGTTGGATTTTGTCCAACCCGTGTTCAAATCGCGTTCTCCGCGTATTCTTTTATTTAACGTATTTTTTGAAGTTTAAATTTTAGATTTTTAAGAAATTAACGGGATAATTTTTGCAACTAGTCCGTTTTTCTTATAAGAAATAAGACTATATTAAGTTTATTATTAGATTTAAAAGGCATTTTACAATTTTCGTTTTCGGAAAAGTTCACGACAGTGCAACGGGATTAAGACGAAGTTCTCACTTTTATGCCTTAAAAGAAAAATAATATATTGTAATGTAATATATGTTCTTCGATTAAGTTTCAAATCTACTATAGTCTTATTTCTAGCAGTTACATTACCCGCTTGGGGTCCTCTTGTAATTGGTTTCAAATCTACTATAGTCTTATTTCTAGCTGCGGTTCTATGCTTTGCTTTACTGCCTTCATAGTATGCGTTTCAATCTACTATAGTCTTATTTCTAGCAAGCTTAATAGCCATATCTATTTTTGATTTATCAACCCGTTTCAAATCTACTATAGTCTTATTTCTAGCATTCAGAATGGAAAATAATTCCTCATTTGGATATTGAGTTTCAAATCTACTATAGTCTTATTTCTAGCAGTTACATTACCCGCTTGGGGTCCTCTTGTAATTGGTTTCAAATCTACTATAGTCTTATTTCTAGCGTTAGCAAGTTCTCAAATGCCTACGAGTGCAACAAATACCAGAAGTTTCAAATCTACTATAGTCTTATTTCTAGCATATCCAGAATATTCTTCTGCAGAAATTCCACCGATGCGTTTCAAATCTACTATAGTCTTATTTCTAGCACTCTGCAAGGTTTGCTTTGCCTAAGTCTGAATTGGGTAGTTTCAAATCTACTATAGTCTTATTTCTAGCAGGAATAAGTAAAGGTCTTAGTAGTGGGGGCAATAGGTTTCAAATCTACTATAGTCTTATTTCTAGCATATATAAAAGTAGTGTATAATGTCGCAATAATAAGTTTCAAATCTACTATAGTCTTATTTCTAGCTTATCTGTGCAATAGTATTCATAATAATAGCAGGAGCTAGTTTCAAATCTACTATAGTCTTATTTCTAGCTTATCTGTGCAATAGTATTCATAATAATAGCAGGAGCTAGTTTCAAATCTACTATAGTCTTAT
>NZ_JANUCR010000007.1 GCF_024807655.1 Methanococcus voltae
TGAAAAATCAGCTGAAAGATTTAAAATTGAATAATTAATTAAAATTATTAATTTTAAATCATTATTTTTTATTTTTAGATTATAGTTTTATTTTAGTTTTAAATATATCAGTTTTTAAACTAATTATATCAATTTATTTTAATTATTTATTTTAATTAGTTATTTTTTTAGAAATTTTATACATCACCTGAGCGTGGAATAATTTTAAGAGATTATTTTTATCCTCTGCAAGTACCGCATCGCTTGCTGTAAGCGTAGCAAGTCCAAAACTCATTGGAGTTGGTATAGACACGTCAATATGCTCTAATCTAATGTGTCCAGACTGTATTTTACCTAAAATTTCTTGTAAATGCTCAACCTCTAAACTATCCTCGATAATTTCACGGTAAGTTTCTTCTAGAGGTGCAAATCTATCTAACTTTTTAGCGTAATGTATGAGCAAATCCGCACTTACTTGCTGACGTTTAGCCGATTTTTTACGTCCTGCATAGTTTCTAAGTATCATAAGGCTTCTTGTGGCGTTTATTCTAAAAATTCTCTTCATAAGATTCGTATTTTCAAGAGCAAGTTTTAAAGTAGCATATATATTTTCAGGAGTTAATTCTTTAATGATTTTAACTATTTCAATATGCTTTTTCTTCGGTATTTCCAACGAAAAACCTGTATCTGATACGCTAACCAATACTCCAACGCCAAAATACTCGCTAATTTTATAAGCTATCGCTCTACTAAATCCATCGTTGAATTTTCGCCCGTAATTACTATGGATGTAGAGATACTTATGTTCCGATTTTCCTTTTTTATCCTTTTTGTATCCGTCGTATCCTTCACCGTTGTATTCTTCTATTACAAGCCTATTCGGTAAACTAATGCTATTATTACCAGTATACTGAATTTGTTGACCAAATAATCCACAAAGACTTTCTACACTATTGCTATCTATTGGCATTTTAGAAAGCCAATCTTTCAATATTTCGTTATTATATTTTTCTATGGCAGTTTTTTTGAATTCTAAAACGTTTTTACCTAAATCATAGCTAAGAGGAAGCCTTTCAGAGTACCAATTTGGAATATTTGGTTTTTCAGAGGTTTTATCCACATAAACTTTACTACCTCGACGATATACAAATTTCAAGTGTTCACCACCTAACGCAAATACATCGCCTTTTTCAAGTTTATCAAGATATTGCTCGTCTAATTTACCAATCCAATCTTTATTGGCTCTTACATATACATCACAACTGAAATCATCCGGAATAGTTCCTATATTTGTATAATAAATCATTCTTGCAGTTTTACCAGATTTTCCAATTTTTTTAGTTTCTTCATCATACCAAATTTTAGAATAAATATTCCTATCTTCCATACCTGCATAACTTGCCGTCATATAGTTTAAAACTATTTTAAAGTCTTCATCAGTCATCATATTGTAATTGTAGCTCCTTCGTACAATATTTTTAACTTGTTCATATTCAATTATTCCATTTATTGCAATTCCATATATCTGCTGAATGAGTACGTCTAAAGGCTTTTTAGGAATCTGAACCTTATCTATAAAGCCCTCTTCTGCTTTTTTGAGCATAACTGTACATTCTACAAGTTCATCCCTATCTAAAGCTATCAACCTACCTTTAGCAATCCTTTCGATACCGTGACCTGCCCTACCAATACGTTGAAGCAGTACTTTAACACTTTTTGGACTACCAATTTGTATTACTAAATCCACGTAAGGCATATCGATACCAAGCTCAAGACTGCTACTCGTAGTTACTACTTTTAACTCGCCCTTTTTAAGCTTAGATTCTATTTCTAATCGTTTATCTCGTGATAAACTACCGTGATGGCTACCGCTATTTTCTTCAGTATATTCTGGGAATTTTCTACGTAAATTGTAAAGTATACGTTCAGCTCCCCCTCTTGTATTTGTAAATATGAGTGTATTTTCGTGTTCTTCAATTAATTTGTGCAATTCGCCGTATAATTTCTTTGAAATTTCTTCAGGGGTACTCATAATTAAATCAGGAACTGGACAAATTAGTTTCATATCGTAATTACGTACAAATCTCGTATCTACGATTTCAACAGGTCGAGGTATTTCAGTATCGTAAAAACCACCCAAATAACTTGCTACTTCGTCAAGAGGTTCAACTGTTGCACTGCATCCAATTCTCACAAATTCGTGTTTTGTAAGCTCTCTTAATCGTTCAAGGCTTAAACTAAGGTGTACGCCTCTTTTATTATCTGCAAGAGAGTGTATTTCATCAATAACAACCCATCTCACAGTTCTTAATTTTTCCTTAAATTTTGGGGAATTTAGTATAATTGCTAAGCTTTCCGGGGTTGTATTTAATATATGCGGGGTTTGCTTTAACATTTTGCTTTTTTGATAGCTTGTAGTATCGCCGTGTCTTATGGCGTGTCTAATATCTCCGATATCTTCTTTTCCATACTTTTCCGTTAATATTTCTTTAATTTCTACGAGGGGCTCTTCAAGATTTACGTGAATATCATTTGCTAAACTTTTTAAAGGACTAATGTATATACAATATACACTATTTTCAAGACCTTCTTCTTTTTCAATTCTAAAAAGCTCGTTTATAATGCTCATAAAACTACTAAGAGTTTTACCACTACCCGTAGGGCTACAAATAAGCGTATTTCTTCCGTAATGGATACGGGGAATCGCTTGACGTTGAGGGGGTGTAAAATATCCGTCGTTGAATTCTTTATATTTTTCAAATTTATTTACCCACCAATCTCTAACACCATCTTCAAATAAATCCAGTATTTTTTCATCCGAATCTATATCAAACGCATACTTCCCGTTGCTATAAGATATACTTTTTGAAATAAGATTTTCCGCCTTTTTAGACGATATTTCGTTTCTTATTTCCTCTTCTAAGGTATTTGATTTTGAAATTTGATTATTTGTGATATTTTTTGTGATATTCATAATAGTCCCCCATTAAATTTTTAAATTAGTTATGTGGTGATTTATATCAATATTTAGATATATTATTATGTGATTGAATTTTGAATTAAGTATAAAGTAATTAGTAAAATTGATAATAAATATGATTATAAATATGATAATTAATAGTGTACATATATTTAGTATCATATAAATAGTTTTTCGAAGATTTTGGTTCGAATATCGTCAATTATAAACTAATAAATACAAATATATCAATTAAGATTGAATAAAAAAATTCGTTATAAGTTTATAAAAATGTTTTAAAAATAAAAAAGAAAGTTTTGGTATGATTAATTAATAATAACAATAGAATAATAATATTTACAAATAGGTAAACTTGGCAATTATCCTAAATTTTGAGGATAAATCCCTTTATCAAATTTTTCGAGTTTTAAATTATAATTAAATTATAAAATCATTAGATTTACATAATTAAATAGTTAAATAATAATAATAAATCGTGAGATTGATTTTTCAAAACTATGTATTTACATACTGTATGAACATAATAATGAGAATATATCAACTATAATTACTATTTATTTCGTGTATTATTTATTCTATGAGTCTTAAGTTAAACTGTTTTAGACTAATTATGCCATCTAAAGGTCATAATGTCCGATTAAATATATGTATTATCCGTATATATAGATTCGGGTTAATAAAATGTAGTTAAATAATTCGCTATAGTAAATTAACCTTTTAATTAATTAAACGCCTTAACAACATTAAATTTATAATTTTCTTAAAAATAACTATTTTTAACAATATTGAAACATATTTCTCAATTATTTTATATATACATCATATAAAAAAAGTATATCAAATTATATTATTTATTAATATTTTATATTAATAAATTTTAATTGATATTTATTCAAGGTTGTGCATTTGAGGTAATAATGATACTTTTACAGGTTCGCCAAATGCCCTGTCTCCTGCATCTCCAAGACCTGGTAAAATATAACCTTTTTTGTTTAATTCCCTATCCATTTGAGTTATGTATATTTCTACATTAGGGTATTCTTTTTTAATTGCTTCAATACCTTCTGGGGCTCCGATTACACCAACAATTATAATTCTTTTAGGCATACCACAACTTTCAAGTTCTTTCATTACACTGATTAATGTTGAACCTGTAGCAATCATTGGGTCACAAATAATTAATGTGTCTTCTTCTTTTAATTTTGGCACTTTTATGTAATCCATTTTGATATCGAAGTCTGGAGCTGGTCCTCTTGAAGCTGAAACAATACCTACTCTTGCAGATTCTAGTGTTTTAATTAAACCTTCCATCAATGGAATTGCAACTCTTAAAACTGAGATAATTAATATATTTTTTCTGTCTTTTCCTGCTAATCCAATTGTAGTTTCGAGAGGTGTTTCTATTTCTAACTCGTCAAAATCCATTGTTTTAGTTAATTCGTATCCCATATATCGACCAAGTCTTACGAGACCTTTTCTAAATGCGATATTGTCAGTGTTTTGCTCTCTTAATTCCGAAAGTGTTTCAATTAAAAAAGGTGAGTCTTCAAATGAGTATACGCCTTCCCATCTTGTATCTTTTTTCATTATATCGCCTCATTATATCTTTAAAAGTATTATAATTAGAATATTGAAATTTTTTATTATTATTTATTATTATTTATTATTATTTTTTATTATTTTTTATTTTATTCTATGAATAAGTTTTAATTGTCATCATATTTTTATTTGAAATATGTACTATTTTAACTTTTTGATAACATATACTTAAATTTATCAATTAATATGCTATATTAAACCTTATTTTAAAAATTAATGGGTAGAAAGTATTAATTTTTAATTTTAAACAATTGGTCAAGTACTATGGCAGTTATTGCACCGATTGCCATTCCTGATTCCAATATACTTGATATTATCGGATGAAAATGTGATAAAAATTCCGCAGGCAATTGTGGAGAACCCAATCCTACAATTAGGGAACTTGCAAGTACTAATGTGTTTTTATCGTTTAATTCTACCTTATCTTTAATTAATTTAAGACCTGTTAAACCAATCATACCGTATAAAGCAATTGTAAGACCTCCTAAAACAGGTCCTGGGATAGATGCCAATACGCCGGCAAATTTAGGTATCAACGAGAATAAAATCAATATTACTGCACCGATTTGTACAACTTGGAGACTCGAAACTCTTGTAAGTGCTACAAGGCCTATATTTTCAGAATAACTTGTCGTACCACAACCACCGAGTAAACCTGCAATAGTACAGGACAAACCTTCTGATGCAATACCTTTGTTTATTTTTTTGTTATCGATACTTTCATCGGCTATTGTTGAAATAGCGTGATAATCCCCTACGCTTTCAATTATACTTACAAGGAATGCAAATAAAATAATAAATATTGCGCTAACGTCAAATACTGGCATACCCCAAGGCATTACTTGCGGTAAATTGAAATATGGCATACTTGAAACTAATGAAAAATCTACGAGACCTAACGCAATACTTGCAATATAGCCAACTGTGGCACCTATGATTACAGGCATAGTTTTTAAAGTTCCTTTTGATTTTAAAGTAATTGCAACGGTTGTAAAAAAGGTTAACAATGCAACAAAAGCAGCTTGTGGGATGGATGTACCAGTAGGGTCTCCAAAATAGTTAAATGTATATTGCATAGCAGTATTTGCCAAACTGAAACCCACTAACATAATAGTAATACCTGTAACAACAGGGGTAAATAATTTTTTTAATTTTCCGATTAAACCAAAAGCACCAGTAAACGCTTCAAGAAGACCGCCAACGATTAAAGCACCTTCAACAGCAGCTAAACTTATTGTGGTACCAATGGTCGTTAATGCAGGAATAAATGCAAAACTTGAGCCTTGAACAATAGGGAACTTTGAACCGATTGTGGTTTGTAATAATGTAGCAATACCCATAGTTAAAAGAACAGCTTGAATTAAAACCGCTATTTGTTCGAGTGGAAGTCCTATGGCATTACCTACTACTAACGGTACAGTGACAGTAGCTCCAAACATCGCTAAAACGTGCTGGAATCCCAATACAATTTTTTTCATTTTTTTCCTCCAAACAATATAATATAATATAATAATTAGGTAAATATATTAATACTTTATTTTATTTTTTATTTTATTTTTTATTTTTTATTTTATACATAGTTCGTACAATATCCCATATTACCATTTTTGTGGATTACCTATCCTCAATATTGTACTATTTTTTCATATATATAATTTATTAACTAACATCTATAAAATTATAATTATTTATAAAAATGGGTTTTAAAGACAAATTTAATTATAAAATACGAATTCATAAAAAAATATATAAAAATGTAGAACGATAAATAATAAATTAAGAATAATAAATTAAGAATAATAAAATAATGATACAAAACAAAATTTATCAAAGAGAATTTTAAAATAAAAGGGTGCGTTATGGAAATTGGTAATCTTAAAGATATGGTAATTATAGGTGGAGGTCCTGCAGGTCTTGTAGCAGGTATTTACGCAATGCGTGGTGGAGTCAATGCAATTTGTATTGAAAAAGAAAATGCTGGTGGTAAAATAGCAGAAGCGGGTATCGTTGAGAATTATTTGGGATATTCTCAAATAAAAGGTTTTGAACTTGCCAATAATTTTGCAGAACACGCTAATAGTTTAAATTTACCGATTATACACGAAGAAGTCATTAGTGTAGTGCCTAATGCGGTTATAATCCATGATGAAAATGGGGATAATAAAATAAATTACCACAAGGTTATTACGAAAAATAACGAATACATTACAAAAACCATTGTAATAGCTTCAGGTAGCAAATATAAATCTCTGGGAATAAATGAGGACGATTATGTCGGTAAAGGCGTTGGATACTGTGTAATGTGTGATGCTTTCTTTTTTAAAGATAGGCACGTACTTGTAATCGGTAGAAATACGCCTGCAGCTATGGCGGCTTACAATTTAAGAGATATTGCTAAAAAAATTACAATAATTACGGATAAAAATGAAATTAAAGTCGTAGAAAAAATTATGATGGACAGGCTCAAAAAAATTGAGAATTTGGAAATAATATATAATGCAAAACCAATTGAATTTAAAGGAACTAATAAATTTGAAGGTATAGAAGTCGAATTAACCGAAAAAGACAGTACTAAAGAAATTAAAGAGATTAAAAAAATTATAAATGGTGATGGAGCTTTCATAATGCTTGGATATACCCCAAATAGCGAATTTTTACAAGAAAGTGGTATAAATCTAAAAAAAGGATTTGTAATAACTAATAAAGAATGTGAAACTAATATCGAAGGTATCTACGCTTGTGGCGATATTACTGGAGGAATTTTGCAGGTTTCTAAGGCAGTCGGTGAAGGAGTTTATGCTTTTTCAAGTGCTTCCAAATATTTGCAAAAATTTGATAAATAATTAATCTCATTACAAAAATACAAAAATACAAAAAAATTTAAGAGATTTAAAAATTTAAGAGATTTAAAAATTTAAGAGATTTGATACTATGCAAGAAATAGCCAATTTTTATAGGAATTTAAATTTACATTTTGATAGAAATGCTTTAATCGATTCTAAAAATAAAACTGTGGCGGTTTCTGATTTACACATTGGATTAGAAGAACAATTTAAAAGAAGAGGCGTATTATTTCCATTACACGAAAAAACAGTTCTAATAAACAGAATTGTTTATTTGTTGGATAAATACAATCCTAAAAAGTTTATAATGGTCGGGGATATTTTACATCACTTTAATAAAATACCCTATAAGACTTATGACGTGATGTATGAAATCTTAAAATTAATATATGAAAATTACAAAAACACTAAATTAATACTTATTCGAGGAAATCACGACATAATGATTGATTATGTATTGGCAGAATGTGTAAATAGATTTAATGACGAAATAAATGAGAAAAATGCAGAATTAAGAAAGAAATACGACATTGAACTCAAAAAACGTGAAATAACTGAAAAAAGTGAAATAAATGAAAATAAAGAAGAATTGATATATGTTGAATTTCCAAAAGTTGATGATAGTGATTTGTATGAAATATATGAATACTATAAAATAAATAATTTGTTGTATTATCACGGCCATAAAATTTTAAATCAAGAAAATGTGCATTTTAAATCTGAAATAGATTTAATGATAATGGGGCACGAACACCCAGTTTTAGAATTAAATAATCATAGATTTTCAAGTTATTTGCATATTGCAGATTATTATACATTTTTTAACGATAAAAATTATAATATGAAGAATATTTTAATATTGCCCTCATTTTCAAATATACCCTCGGGTGTGAAAATAAATGAATTATTTGGTAATTTTTTATCGCCCTATTTAAAAGATATAAAATCAGAAAGTTTTAAAGAAAAAATTTATCCAATAATAAAAGAAAAGGAAATTATGTATTTTCCTAATTTAAAAGAAATAGAAGATTATTTGCAATAATCAATAATCACTAATATATTACCAATATTGATAATTATCAATTATCAATTATTGCTTTTTTATATACTTTAATTTATTAATGGAATTTATTTATTTTTATTATTATTATTTTATTATTATTTTATTATTATTTTATTATTTTATTATTTTATTATTATTTTATTATTTTTATTTAATTTTAAATCCAGACGTTTTTTCGTTTACGTGGTTTGAAATCTTTGACAATTCCTCAGAAGCAGTTCTTATTTCTTCAATAATACTATTTAATTCTTCTGTGGAGGCAGTAACTTCCTCAGCGGTTGCAGCAAATTCCTCTGCAATAGCAGTAACTTCCTGTGCGTTTTTCAATGCTGAATCCGTATTATTTGTAGCATCTTCTGAACCTTGATAAATATTGTCAATTTTTTCACTGGCCTTAATTACACTGTTTTTTATTCCATCAAAGGCTGAATTAACGTCATCAATTGCTAAAACACCTTGTTTTACTTGAAGTTTACCATTATCTCCTAGTTTTATGGTTTCTTCAATTTTTGAATTAACTCCTTTGACTGTTATATTTATATCCTCTACGGATTTCTTAATTTCTTCTGCAAGGTCTTTAATTTCACTTGCTACAACTGCGAAACCTTTACCTGCTTCTCCTGCCCTCGCTGCTTCAATACTCGCATTAAGTGCTAATAAACCGGTTTGGTCTGCAATATCCTTAATTAATGTAGTTACTTCATTTATTTTCTTACTTTCTGTTCCAAGTTCGCCAATCGATTTACTGAGGTTATCAATTACATTTGCAATGTTTTGCATAGTTTCGATTGCATTATTTACTTTATTAATTCCATTGTTCGAATTGTCATTTATTTCTTCAGCAACTTCGACAGTTTCTTCTGCTGTTTTATTAACCATTTTAGCTTCTTCATAAGTTTCCATAAGTTGGTCAGTAGTACTTTGTAATTTTACAGACTGTTCTGATGCTGCATTAGCTACTTGCGAAGCTGCATCTGTTAATTGTTCGGCACTTTCTTCTGCATTTACCAATTGACTTTCAACCAATTCTATTTCATTATTTAATACTTCAATATCCTTTCGTAAGTCTGCAATTAATTCACTGATGTTTTTAGTTGCATTATTGAGTGCTTTTTGTAATCCGTTAATATCTTTACTTTCGTCGGCATAAACTGTGAAATCGCCTTCTGAAAGTTTTTTAAGAACTTCAGATACTTCCATCACTACATCGGCTAATTTTTCTTTGTCCGTTTCCATTAAATTTTTCATTGCACCTACGTTTTCGGCCATTAAATTAAATGAATTGCTCAACTGTTCTAATTCATCACCAGTTTTAACATTTGAACGAATTGAATAGTCTCCTGCTCCAAATTTCTCGGCAACTTCTTTTAATTTATTTATTGGTCTTGTAATTACCCTACTTGAGTATAGCGATATACCAATACCAAATAATAAACCCAAGATTATTATGATGATTATTTCTGTTTTAGTATCATTTAATACTGTTGTTATTTCATCTGTAGGTACTCCAATTCCTAAAGTACCAACTAAATTACCATCAACGTCGTATAACGCTTTGTAAGCACAGTAATAACTTTTACCGTCGATATTTAATTCACCAGTATATTTTTCATTTGTTTTTAAATGATTATAAACTTCAGAGTATATGGTATTACCTAAATTCTGTTTAGTATCCGGTGTAGTGGCAACTCTCGTATCATAAAGTGTTAAAGATGAAGTACTGCCCGTTTCTTGCTGTAATTTTGAAAGGTAATCTACATCATTGTTTAAAATATCTACCATTACAAAATAACCAATTGTACTTTTGCCATTTTCAGATGTACTAATAATTGGATTAACTGAAATAATTGCTAAAGCTCCATCAACACTTTGAACTTTGTAATTGCTAAATTTTTCAGCAATATTTCCAGGAACTGCTTCAAAAGCTACTGTTTTTGAAGATTTTGAGAATTTAGATGTAATACTGTTTATGTTAAAGTCGCTGTTCTGAGCATTCGATACAATTATATTTCCATTTGCATCTGTAATTGCTATTAATTCGGCATTTTGAACGTTTCTTATAACATCAATTCTATTTTCTAAACTTTTAGTATCTTTTTCAAGTATTTCTTTCTTTAACCCTGTTGTACTTGATACATATTCTGAAAAATCACCATACTGGGTTAATTCATCATTTAATGATACAACGCCAGAATTTAAAGATAATTCTGCGGATTTATCTAAGCTTTTCGATGCTAATCCATCAAGTCCATTGATTGAAAACCCACTTATTAAGATTAATGGAATTAATAAGGATATCATCGAAAGAACCAACATTTTATGGCCTAATTTTTTAAATAAATTAGTATTTTTTTTCATTATTTACCTCAAATACTGTAATTAAGTAGCTAATTAATAAATAAACATAGATATATTCTTTAAAACTTTTAAAAACTTTTAAAATAATTTAAATAATTTAAATAATTTAAATAATTTTCAATATTTTAGATGTGGGGGGTAATTATATAATTATATTTTTAGACTTTGATTTGTAATCCAGTTATATATAATGTGATAATTAATTTCATAATTAATTTTAAAACAATGTTTTATTTCCTATTACAATAAAATTTTGTCTAAATGTTATGTATTATGTCATATTATGGGAACAATATTATCTATTATTAATTTAATATATTTAAGTTATTATCCTAAACAAATAGTTAAATTTATATATCCAAGATTTAAACATTTAATGTTTTAAATTTTACAATATTGATTAATTAGTTAAGTCAAGCACATTTTTAACTTAAAAAATAATAAATTATTGTGAAAATACGGGCAAAAAATCTATTAAAAATCATATTTAACTAATATATAAAAATTAACACCTAAAACTTAACAATTAATAATAAAAAAAATAAAAAAATAAAATTATGGAGTTTGAAATAATCATTTTAATTATTAATTATTTCAATTATAATAAACCTGCAGCATCTAAAGCTAATTTAACTTCTTCTGTTGATGCTCCTTTTTCTAACTCAACGGTTTTTTCGGTAGGTTCAATGTGTTTTAAGTTGCATCTTCTTCTTTTAACGTTTCCGTCAATTACTGCAAAGTTTGCATCTAATACTTCTACAACAACACATGTGTTTCCTGCTTCTCTACCTAATGTTTTTATACAAATTCTACCTACTTCTATAGCTGACATAAGTATTACCTCGCCTTATTTTTTGTTAATGTGAACGTCGCCGTTGCGCACTTCATTCTTGAAATAGGGAAGTATTTAACTTCATTCCGAAGGGTAATAATGATAACTAATTGTATACATAATAAATCTTAGTATTAACTCTTAGTTATTGAATTTTATTACCGATTGCATAATCAATGAGATTAAATACCCCGTCGATATCCCATTTGGATGATTCGATAATTATATCATAAATTGATAAATCATCAATATTTATATCGTATATTTCATTATATCGTTTTTTCTCAGAGTTTTCCCTAAGAATCATCTCGTCCATCGCTTTTTCGATGCCTTCGTTTTCTCGCAAACTTATTCTTTTGCATCTAACCATTGGGTCTGCTTTCAACCAGATGCTTAAATCCGCTTTGATATTATTCTTTTCAAGCATCCAACCTGCCAATCTTCCTTCGAGGACTATACTACCTTTTTTAGCACATTCAATTTGCCTACGGTCAATTTCGTAATCTACTTTATCATTAGCTTCAGCATATTCGCTGAACTCTTTTAAAGTCATATTATTTTCTTTGGCCATATCTCTGAATATAAAACCTGCACAAACGTGGTTTAGGCCGTATTTTTCAGAGATTAATCTGGCAATTGTAGTTGTTCCAGTTCCAGGTAGTCCTCCAATGGTTATAATCATCATAGCACCTAATTAAAAGTTTCTTGCTTTTTCGACCATCATTTTCTTAACACACGCTGGGCATAAGTGTCCACCGAATGCTCTTTCAGGTCTTTTTTCGGTTTTTGCTAATTTTGATAGTTCTGCAATTCTGCCGTTTGGCACACCGTTTAAAACAGCACCGCAAGCACCACACTTAGCTACACCTTGTTTTTTTCTTCTGTAGTGAGCTGTGTTTCCTTTGGTTACTCTTTTACAGGTTTTTTTCATTGAGCCAGATTTATATCTTGGGGCAGGCATATTATTACCTCCACTTGTTTCTTATTCTTGTTTCTTATTCGTATTTATGTTGGGATATTCATCCATCGGTACAGGGTAATTGTAATTTGTACCTATAACTCTTTAATTATATATTTCATATATAAAAAGGTTTCCACGCATTTTTAATAATACGAATAATATTTGATTAATTATTTAAAAAAAGTAAGATATTATACAAAATGTACAAAATACTAAAAAATAAGTATTTATCAATTAGTTAATGGACATTTAATAATTATTTATTATTCTTTAATAATTCTTTAATAATTCTTTAATAATTCTTTAATAATTAATTATTATTATTATTATTATTTATTTAAATTTTTTTAGAATATGTATTGTAGTCTTCTTTTAATATTGATAACCTATCGGTACACGTGAAACAAGGGTCGCAACTTGCAATAATAAGCTCTGCATCGCTAACGTGGTATCCCCTAACGATTTCTTCCATAGCACCTAAGTTTGTAGCCGTAGGAGTTCTTATTCTTGCGTGTCTTACCCTTCCGTCTGCATCTACACCATATGAATAGTATTGTTGACCTCTTTGAGCTTCCGTATAACATTCAATTGGTTTAAATTCTTCTAATTCATAGTTTGAATTGTAAATTTCAGGGCTTAAGCTTTTATCGGTTAAAAAGCCTATTGCTTGTCTTATTATTTTAATACTTTCGAGAATTTCGAATCCTCGAACTGCAATTCTTGATAATACGTCGCAACCATCGAATAATATTTCGTCAAATTCATATACGTCATACTCTGGAACCCATCCCATTTTACGCATATCTGATTTTACATTACTACCTCGTGCAGTTGGACCGACAGCGTGGAATTTAGCCGCAGTTTTTCGGTCAAGTACTCCCACGTCTTTCATTCTGGAAACTAATAACGGGTCGTTTAAAACTCTGTCTATTATGGCAGATATGTTTTCTTCGTATTCGTCTAATTTTGGGAGTATTTTCCTACATTGTTCTTCAGTTATATCACAACGAGGTCTAATTCCCCCAATTATCGGGCAAGAGTAATGAACCCTACTACCAGATATTTCGAAGAATATTTGCATTACTGGTTCTCTTGTCATAAAACATCGCATAGACATTGTTTCGTGCCCCAATATTTCAAAAGCGTGACCGAACAATAATGTGTGCGAGTGTAAACGTTCTAATTCTTCAATAATGACCCTAATATGCTGTGCTCTTTCAGGTACGTATATTTTGCTTGCAATTTCTGTAAGTCTGACTGAACTCCAAAGGTGGATATGTGAGCAAATACCACATATTTTTTCAGTTAATATACAAGCTTTTTCCACAGGTAAACCTTCCATTAATCTTTCAATACCTCTGTGGTTAACACCAATTGTTAATTCAGCGTCTTTTATTATCTCATCATCTATAAAAAGCCTTAATCTGTGTGGTTCTAACATTGTAGAGTGCACTGGTCCGATTGCTATTTCTCCTTCATACATACGACTTCACGATTCCTTATTTTTAACTTATTTTAATATTAAATAATCTATATTTGATATAAATAACAACTAACATTATTAATCATTAAAATTTAACAAATATGATGTTTCTATTAATATAAATAATAATTGTAAATCTATTTATTTGAATATATAATACATATTATCATTTATTTAATATAACTTTAAAAAATTTAAGATAACTTTAATAAGTAGTAATTCCATAATTGATATTATTATAATTATTCCATAACGTTGTTGAAAAATATTGTTATCTTATCATATAAAATCATATTGCACGGAATTTAAAATTATATTTATAATTTAGAAAGGTTATAAAATGTTAAAAACGGAAAATTTAACTGTAGGATATGCTAATTCAGAAGTATTAACAAATGTTAACTTAAATGTTCACAAAAATGAAATATTATGTATTATAGGACCTAACGGGGCAGGAAAATCCACTTTATTAAAAACTATTGCAACATATTTAACTCCTAAAAAAGGAGCAGTTTATATAAACAGTAATAAAATCCATAATTTAAAACCCGCTCAGCTTGCAAAGGAAATGGCGGTAGTCTTAACAGACAGAATTAACCCGGCAAATATGACAGGTTATGACGTAATTTCAATAGGTAGACACCCATACACTGGTTTATTGGGTAGATTAAGCAAAAAAGACAAAGAAATAATATTGCACAGTGCGGAATTAGTAAATGCAACAAAATTACTTGAAAAAAATTTCTTTGAAATGAGTGATGGAGAACGTCAAAAAATAATGATTGCAAGAGCACTTGCTCAAGAGCCTGAAATATTGATACTTGACGAACCTACAAGTTTTTTAGATGCAAACCATAAAATAGAACTTACATTATTGCTTAGAAAATTATCTAAAAAAGATATTGCGATTATTGTCACATTGCACGACATAGAGCTTGCCTTAAGAATTGCTGATAAAATGGCACTCGTAAAAGATAATAAAATACTTGCTTATGGATATCCTGAAGATATTATGACCTCTGAGACGGTTAACTACCTTTATGGGTTAACTGAGGCAAACTATAACGAGCAAATCGGATATTTCGAGTTAAAAAATACAAATAAAGTAAAATTAAATGCAGATTTTAATGCAGATTTGAATGTAAATTTAGATAAAGATATAAATTTAAATGACGATTTGGAATCACAAATAAGTGCCCCTACGCCTAAAAAAGTGTTTATAACTTGTGGTGGAGGAACTGGTGCAAAAGCTTTGAGATATTTCAAGAAAAATGGTTATGACATTACTGTGGGCATATTACACGAAAATGACATCGATTATGCAATTTCTAAGACTATGGAAATAAACATTATTTCTGAAAAATCATTCTCAAATATAGAAAATGAAACTTTTGAAAATGCGAAAAATGAATTATCAAAATGCGACATATTTGTATATTCTAATTTCCCCGTAGGCGAAATTAACCAAAAGAATAATGAATTAGTCGAATTTGCAAAATCTAACGACATTAAACTTGTACAATTTGATGGTTCGATAGATTCATTACAAAATTTATAAAAATAGAATTTTTATATTATTTTATTATTTTATTATTATATTATATTTTATTTTATTTTATTTTTAGTTATATCTATTTTAATGGCTTTTTTTGGAAATCTACTTCAATATAGTATTTTTTCATTCGATACGAGTAAATCCCAATTAATAAGATAGTAATACCAACAGCAATGGCATAAATCACCCAATTATCTCGTATTAATTGTTCTCCATTATAACTATCTGGTAAAAAACCCGTAGGAATGGTTACTCCAATTACAAACACTGCCATTAACAAATATATTACTTTATCTATCGTTTTTAGGTTTTTACTTTTAAATGCACAGTATAACCCATTTAAAATTAATGATATGATAATTAAATAACCAAGTGGCTTGTAAAATAGCCATACTATTATCCCAATTATCAATATTTTAGTGGTATTTGCCAAACCCATTGTAAAACCCCCCGTTATTTTATATAAAACACTGTTTATAGATATAATAATTTTATCTATTTTATATAATATAAATTTAACAACATATTTTAAGAATAGAAAATAAAAATAATAATAAAATAATAATAAAATAATAATAAAATAATAATAAAATAATATAAAAATAATATAAAAATAATAAAAAACAAAAAATATATAAAATTATAAAATAAAATATTTATTCTTTGTAAATTCCTTCATAAGTCCCGTTTGAGTCTTTTGTAGCGATAAATACAACTTGTGCAATTCTTGCATACTTTTTAATCCTTAATGGGTTTATTACGTGTAATGCGTAAGCTGGAAAACCCACATAACCAGGGTCGTGAACTGCTGTGTAGAGTGTTGCACCCATTCTAATTAATGTACTTCTCGGGTATGCAAAACCCGCCATATTTTCAGGTATACTCATTTTATCGGCTACCTTAACGATATAAATACCCGGTTCTAAATCTATGTATTCATCTTTTTCTGAATCGAATATTTTTATATATTCAGGCAATATTCTGTCTTTGTTTGAATAATCTATACATCCGGTGCCTTTTAATTTGGAAATAGAACCAACTTTTAAGTCAATACCACACTGTTGGATTTGTTTTTCATCTAATTCTTCAAAAAACTCTTTTGATATGTTTGCGCCCATTATCATAGTGTATACCTTGTTTTTATTTTTAATTTAGTTTTTATTAACTTAATTTTATTAATTTTAGTAATTCTATTTAAATTTAATTATTTAATTTATCGTTTATTTTTACTATTATCTTATATTTATTTTACATTTAGTTTACATTTATTTTACATTTATTTTTTAGTTATTATTAAACTATTTATTAACCAAATTATAAAATAATATACATAGTATTTAATATTAAAAGGGTGGTTTTTTGAAGATTTTAGGCATTAGTGGAAGTCCAAGACTGGAAAGTACTGATTTTGCGGTTAATTATGCGCTAAATTACCTTTCTGAAAAATGTAAATCTGACGGAATAGATTGCGAAACTAAATATATTACTGTAGCAAGGAAAGAATTAAAGTTTTGTATACATTGCGACCATTGCATAAGAAAAAAACAGGGGTGTGTACATAAAGATAGTATGCAAGAAGTCTATGAAGCTTTACAATGGGCAGATGGCATAATTATGGGTACGCCGTGTTATAATGGCAACGTTTCAGGGCAGTTAAAAACAGTTATGGACAGATGTAGGGCTTTATTTGCTATGGAACTTAACGCAATACGTGATAAATATGGAATGGGCATTTCAGTAGGTGGCGATAGGAATGGAGGTCAAGAAGTGGCTTTAAAAACAATTCACGATTTTTATATACTAAATGGGGCTTTACCCGTTAGTGGCGGTTCTTTTGGCTCTAATTTAGGCGCTACGTTTTGGTCTCGTGATTTAGGAAGGGAAGGCGTTGAAAATGACACCGAGGGCATAAGAGTTTTAAAGAGAACACTTAATAAATTTTATAAAGAATTAAATAAATAAGAAGTATATAAATAGGAATTAAATAAATAAGAAGTATGTAAATAGAGATAAAATATGATATATACTAAATATAATAGATAAACATACAAAAATAATGTTGTAAAAGTGATATGATGGTTAGAATTGCATGGGGCATTACAGGCTGTGGAGACAAGATTGAAGAAATTGTGAGAACTATGATTGAATTAAAAGACGAATATCCAAGTCTTGAAGTACACGTATACTATTCTCAAAATGCAAGAATGGTTTTGAACCTTTATAATTTGATTGATTTGTTAAAAGAAAACTTTGAAAAAGTATTGCCTGAAGCAAATTCAAATGCTCCATTTTTACCAGGTAAATTACAAACTGGCAAGTATGATGCTTTTTTAGTAGCTCCGGTAACCGCAAATTCTACTGCAAAAATAGCATACGGTATTGCAGATACATTAATCACCAATTCGGTTGCCCAGGGTGCTAAAGCAAGAGTTCCTATATATATGTACCCACCAGACAATAGATTAGGGGAAATAGACACAATAATCCCTGATGGGAGGGCCATAACATTACATCTCCGGGATGTGGATTATAAAAATGTAGAAACCATCAAAAAGATGGAAGAAATAGAAGTTTTGGATTCTGTGGGCGAAATAAAACCTGCTTTAAAAGAATTATTTGATAAATTAGAATCTAATAATAACGAAACCAATGAATAAAATAGAATAAACTAAAATAAACTAAAATTAAAAATAATAATTGATAATGACCATATATTTAAGAATATTTATCCAAATTTTTATATGTTTTTATGAAATCAAATATAAAATAATATATACTATTAACGATTATTTTTTTAATTACATAATCATTATATAATTATTATCTAATTATTATATACTCATATACGCATATGTTGTTAATTCAAAGCCACTACCAAATTTAAAAATTTAACTAATACCGAATTTAAAAAGGTGTTTATATGCTACAAATTGAAGATTTATCGGTTAAAACAGGGGATAAGGTAATATTAAAAGATATACACTTGTATATCGATAAAGGCGAAAGCCACGTTTTATTTGGCCCTAACGGTGCGGGTAAGTCCACACTTTTAAATACAATACTTGGAAATCCAAAATATGAAGTAGTACGTGGTAATATCTACTTTAAAGGTCATGATATAACAGATATGCCAATGTATGAAAGAGCAAAACTTGGTATAGGTATTTCTTACCAATCACCACCTGCATTATCTGGTGTACGGTTAAATACGTTGCTCGAGTCAATAACCACAAAGGAAATGAACAGAATAAACGAAATGGCGGAAAAATTGAACATTAAACACTTTTATGAAAGAGATGTAAATGTTGGTTTTTCTGGCGGTGAAGTTAAAAGGTCTGAATTATTGCAAATCTATGCTCAAAATCCTGATTTAATTATGTTTGATGAACCAGACAGCGGTGTAGATGTTGAAAACGTTGAATTATTGGGTGGAATTATCAACCATCTTTTAGATAAAGACAAAAAACCAAGTGAAAGGCATAAATCAGGATTAATCATTACACACTTGGGTTATATCCTAAACTTTATGGATGTAGATAAAGCACACGTATTATATGATGGAGTAATAGCTTGCTCTGGCTCACCTAACGAAATCCTTCCCGAAATCATTAAAAATGGATATGAAAGATGTGTTGCTTGCTCAAGAAATAAAAAATGTGTGGTGGGAAAATGAATTTAAATTCTAACCTTAGCGAAAAAATGCAGGAAAAAATAAAAGAAGCTAAAATTATAGCCGAGAAATTTAAAGACGTTCCAGCACCATTTGGAGACGATATAAACTTAGATGATTACCCAACACCAAAAAATACAAATAGGGCGGTTGAATCACTCACTGATATTGAAGAAGATGAAAAAGAAGCACTTTCAAAAGTCGGAATCGATATAAACGAGAAAAACACATCTGGTTCATATTTGCAAGTTAATAATGAACCGATATATTCAAAAATGTATAAAAACATTGAAATAATGCCAATCACAGAAGCGTTGGAAAAACACGATTTAAGCGAATATTATTGGAATGTAGTGGAAATTAAAGATAAATATTCTGCGAGAGTTGAAAATGAGCTTTCTCAAGGTTATTTTATCTACGCACCTAAAGGTGTGAAGGAATCAATCCCATTACAAACTTGTCTTTTAATTGGTAAAGAAGATGTTTCTCAAAACGTACATAATATTATAGTAGTGGATGAAGGAGCTGAGCTAAACGTTATTACTGGCTGTACAACATCACCACACGTAAAATCCGGTCTTCACTTAGGGGTTTCTGAATTTTACGTTAAAAAAGGCGGAAAATTAACATATACGATGGTACATAATTGGGGTGAAAACGTACACGTTAGACCTCGAACAGGCATCAGATTAGATGAAGATGCAGTATTTATTAACAATTATGTTACTACAATGCCAGTTAAATCGATGCAAAGCTACCCTACAGCATACTGTGATGGGGACAACAGTAAAGCAACTTTCCAGACTATTGTGTACGGTACGGGTAAATCCAAGTATGATATGGGTTCAAGAGTTGTTCTTAACGGAAAAGGTTCAAGTGCGGATATGATTTCAAGAGTTATTGCAGTTGACGAGTCCGAAGTAATTTCAAGAGGTCATCTGGTAGGTGCTGAAAAAGGAGTTAAAGGACATCTCGAATGTAGGGGTTTAATCCTTTCAAAAGATGCTAGAATATTGGCAGTTCCCGAATTGGAAGCTACTGAGACTGATTTAGATTTATCTCACGAGGCAGCAGTTGGTAAAATTGCAGAAGACCAGCTTATTTATTTAATGTCAAGAGGGCTTACGGAAGATGAGGCTACTTCTTTAATTATTAAAGGATTCCTTAGCGTAGACATTAATGGTTTACCTGAAGAACTTGCTAAAAACGTTAAAGAAATGATGGATATGACACTTGAAAATGCGATGTAAATTTAATTACTGTATATTTTTATTTTTTCCATTATAATTTTAATTTTAATTTTATTATTTTTATATTATTCTTATATTATTTTTATATTATTTTTATTTTAAAAAATTAGCAAATAATTTATAGTTTATTAGAATATGTATTATTACAGACTAAAATTAGGATAAAGATGAAAAAATGCCAAATTTAAAAATTAATAATCAAAATGAACAATATGATGTTATAATCGTAGGTGGAGGTCCTGCTGGTTTTATAACTGCGGAAAACATCCAAAAAGATTTAAATGTACTCGTTGTTGAAGAACATCAATCGATAGGTGTTCCAATCCAGTGTGCTGGTTTATTAAGTAAAAAAGGCTTTAATGAGTTAGGAAATCCCAAAGGAATAGTTAATAAAGTTAGGGGGGCAAATATATTCTGTGAAAAGCAAAATTTAACAGTGGGTGATGATAATAAAATAAGGGCAATGGTCTTTGAAAGGAAAGAAATGGACAAAGACATTGCAAAAAGAGCTTTAAAAAATAAAAATGTAAATTTAATGTTAAAATCTCACGGAAAAATTTTAAATGAAACAACCACTAATAAAAATAATAAAAATAGTAAAAATAGTAAAAATAATAGTTTAAACAAAAAACACATAATAGAAGTTAAAAATAATTTAAAAGATGAAAAATACATATTTTCTCCAAAAATAATTGTAGGGGCTGACGGAGTAAGGTCAGGAATTGGAAAGTCATTAAAAATGCACCAAAAAAGAGAAATAATCACCGGGGTACAAATAGAGTATGTAAACGTTTCTAATATTGATAGCGACTTTGTAAACGTTTTTTATGACAAGCGATACAGCAGTAATTTTTTTACGTGGATTATTCCAACTGGCAAAGATAGAGTGCGAGTAGGGATGTGTGATACTAAAGACGCACTAAATAAGCTCAATAATTTTATAGCTACAAATGAGAATGCAAAAGAAATATTAAAAGGTGCCACACCTATAGAATATAGTATCGGTGCTATTCCACTCGGATATAATAGTAAAAGCGTTTTAAACAACGTAATGCTCGTAGGTGATGCAGTAAATCAGGTAAAACCACTTAGCGGAGGTGGTTTGTACTTTGGTGCAAAATGTGCAAAGTTATGTGCAAATACTATTAACGAGTACTATACAAAATATCATACAAAATTTTTAAATGAAGAAAATGCCAATTTAGATTATTTAAAGACCTATGAAGAGCTTTGGAAATCAGAAATAGGTAAAGAAATTAACTATGGTTTAAAAATGAGCTATTTGATGAATAAATTGAATAATAAGAAAATTGATAAAATATTAAAATATGTAATTGATAAAAATTTAATTGATTATATAAATAACAATGGAGAAATGGACAAACCTTCTGAAATCTTAAAAAAAGTCGTAGAAGCTTCCTTATTTGGTAAAAAAATAAAATAAAATAAAAAATAAAAAATATGTTAATTTAAATTATTCTCTTTTCTTCCGTTTTCAATAATTTCTTTGAAGCTATCAACTACATATTTAGTTTGCTCGTCAGTTAATCCGAAAGCACTCATTTTAAACTCTTTGGTAGCTCCTCGTCTTATACCGCCGATGCCTCTTTTTTTGAGCTCTTCGTAGAAGAAATAACCTTTTCTTTTATCGTGCTCCGCAATTTCATCTAAAATTGGAGTTTCAAATTTGGTTAAATCGTGGTTTTTAGGTTTTTCACCAATATGTTTAAACCCTACGGCTTCTAATTCGTCAATAATCCATCTTACACGTTTAACTTCCTTATCCCAGTTATTAACACGTTCAATAACGTGAGCAAAGCTCGTCATAAGTGTTAATATTGGAATTCCTCTACTCGTGCAACCTAACATTTCAAGTTCTTTTACAATATTTTTCTTAGACGTTTTCAAGATTTGCTTACTGTATTCTTCATTTTTATTACTAATTGCTAATAAACCGCAAGGTCCAGAGCCGGACATACTTTTATGACCTGAAATAGCTAAAAAATCAGCATTTAAAGCTTCTGCGTTGACGGGCATTCTACCTGCTGAGTAAGCACAGTTTAATAAAAATGGATAACCTTTATCTTTTGCAATCTTCCCAACTTTTTTAGCGTCTGCTACGTTCCCGTAATTACCATCAACGTGCGTAAGCAATAATAAACCGATTGGTTTACCTTCATCTTCCAATGTTTCGATTCTTTCTTTGTATTTTTCAGGTATTACTCGATATGTAGGGTAATCTTCCACCAGTGCAATATCAATGTTTAATTTTGCACGTTCAGCAGCTACAAAGGACGTATAGTGTGCATTGCCATCCATAATTACATAATCGCCAGGTTTACACACTGAATTCATTATTACGTACTTACTTTCCCTTGCACCGTGCGTAGGTCTCGTAATATCTGCACCAAAGAATTTTGAAGCATCTTCCAAATATTCGTGAATAGGTGGCGTCTCAACTTGGTCTAATCTACCGGCACAGTAATCACAAACGCTATAACCGTCCCAATATTCATAAATAACCTTTTTTGATTCAGTAGGTAAAATTCCGCCTCTTTGAATCGGATTTAAGTTAATCATCTCTCTTTCAAGATGTCGTTTAATGTTTTTATACTTATCTGTGTTTATATCGGTTCCAATCGTGGTTTTTTCCGTATTTTCCATTATAAACCCCGTAAAATTTGATTTAAATCATATGATTTACTTAACTTACTTAAATTAATTACTTAAATTAATTACTTAAATTAATTACTTAAAATAATTTTATTAAAATGTGTATGGTTGTTTAAAAATAATAAAATTAGATAGTATATTTATTATTAATTGTTAATTATTTAATATTAGTTATCAATTATATCAATTATATCAATTATCTTTTATTAATCATTAGTTATTTGAATTTCAAACGCTGTAATCGGATGTTCTAATTCAAAATTAACGATAACTTGAGGATTAATTTCTCCAAATAATCCTTTGTATTCCTCATTTACTAAAATTTTGGCACATCTACCTTTAATAAATGACGGATGAGCGTAATTTTCAATAACATAGTTATCGTATTGTTCTCTTAAAAGTGCATCAATTACACTTCTAATTTCGTTAAAATTGCCGTTTGGTTGAATTATCGCACCTGAAACTTTTCTAACGTCTTTACATTTGGTATCAAAGTATTTATCGGTTTCTTTTGCGTTTTCGTCAATGATTACACAATCTCCAATTTCGAAGATTTTTTGAGGCAATTCGTTATGTTTGTTTATTTTAAGGGTTTCCAATAATTGAGGGATTATTGTAGTTCTAATGACATTATGCTCAATTGATGCAGGTTTTAAAACTTCGATGTAGTCTTTACAGCCGTCTTCCACTGAACCAACTTCCATATTCATATTTTCAAATAAAATTGTCTTATTTGTAAGAGTTAAGTTCATTACTTCTTGGAATCCTAAACCAATCATAGTATTTTTAATTTCAGAAGATTTAACCTCTGATTCATTCTTTTGCCCGATTGTATGGACATTTATTTTAGCGCCTTTAAATTTCTCATAGCCGTAATTAATAGCTATTTCTTCAACAATATCCACTTTACCTAACATATCGTTTCTGTATGCCGGAATGTAAACGTTAAGTAAGTTTTCACCGTTTTTATTGATTAATTCAGCGTCTAAACCTGCCTTTCTCAATGCTGAAATAACCTGACCGAAATTCAATTCTAAGCCTAATTTTTTATTAATAAACTCCAAATCGATTTCTATTTGTTCAGGAGTTAATTTTGGATAGGTTTCTTCATTAATAACTTTTCCATCTTCTTCGTAAATTACTTTTACGCTGAAAATAGTTCCTCTTCTCTCAGCAAGTGCAGTAGCTACAATGTTTAAGGTATTTTCAACAGCACCTTTTTCAGTTCCTGTAATATCAATTAAAAGGTTTTTTGTATTCGTACTAACTTTAGTTAATTCTCCATTGATTATTGGGGGCATTGACAACACATTGCCGTTTTTATCAGTAATTAATGGGAATTTATCTTTTATGAGGTGTGCGTATTTTTGACCTTTTTCGTGTTTTTCGATTATTTCTTTAGGTGTCATTTCACCAGCTTCAGCCATTGCCAAAGGTACAAATTTAACCGCATCTCCTTCTACTTCATCATATATGAATGGAGCCTCTATTTTATCGTAATCGTGGACACCTATAGCTAATTTTTTCCTATCCCTACCGATTGCCCAGTGCAATTTTTCCTGAAGATTTATGATACTTTCAAGTATTAAATCATCGACAATTACGTTTTTAACGAGTGCAAAAGCTATATATGGTCTTTCTTTGCTACATTTTACAATTACTTCGATATCACTATCTTTAATATCGTAGTTTGCCAAACCGGTTTGAATACCCATAAAGCCTCTGAAACCTCTTGCAAGACCTTCTACACTTAAATAATCTGGTCTATTTGGGTTAATAGAAAATTGAACCATTTCTCTATCGTTTTCTTCGAAAAGTTCCTCTACTTCTACGCCCATCATTGGAAATTTATCTTCGATTAATTTATCAGAAAGTGATAAATTTGCCAAATATTCTAAATCTTTTTTATCAACATTGATTGTAGGCATTTTTATTCACCGAATTTTCCTTTTGTTTTATTTTTATTTATTATTTTATTATTTTATTATTATTTTTATATTATTTTTTATTTTTATTTTTATATTATTTTTTATTTTTTAAATTATTCCATTATAAATTCATTTCTTCCGTATTTAACAACAACAGTATTCTTAACGGTTTCTCCGTCTTTTAAAGTGTACTCATCGTCAATTTTACCGATAATTTGAGCAGGAATTAAGTACTGGTTTGCTACTTCGATTACTTTTTCAGCATCCTCTTTTGAAACAACTACGCAGAAGCCAATACCCATATTAAATGTTTTAAACATTTCGTGAGTGTCAACATTTCCAAGCTCTTTTATTTCCTTAAATACTGGCAAAGGTTCTGGTAAATCATTTATTACATATGTAATATTCTTGTTTAACCTTTTAATCTTTCTAAATCCGCCACCTGTGATATGTGCGAGACCTTTAACGTTTATATCTGATTTTTTAATCATATCCATTACAGGCTTAACATATATCTTTGTAGGGGTTAATAATTCTTCTGCAACTGTTTTTCCGTGTTTTAATTTTGAATTGATGTCTAAATTTGCGATATCAAAGAATACTTTTCTTGCGAGTGATAATCCATTGCTGTGAACACCGCTACTTCTTAAACCAACGATTACATCGCCTTTTTTAACTTCTTTACCTGTGATTATTTCGTCTTTTTTAACAACTGCCAATACGGTGCCTGCAAGGTCAACACCATTTATCATACTTGGTAATGAAGCAGTTTCTCCACCGATTAAGTTTATATTGGATTGTTCTAATCCTTCGTTCAATCCTTTACCGATTTGTTTTGCGATATCTTCGGTAATAGTTTCAACAGCCATATAATCGACTAATGCAACCGGTTCAGCACCAATGCAAATAGCATCATTCACGTTCATAGCAATCATGTCGATAGGAACGGTATCAAACTTATTAGCCATTTCTGCAACTACCATTTTACTACCTACTCCATCAGTACAGAGTACTAAATAGTAATCGCCAAATTCAATAGCTCCAGCATAGTGTCCGTCTAAATCAGCGGGTTTTATTGCGTCGGTCCTTTTAAAGTTGATTTGTGAAACTAATGCTTTTATTATTTTGTCTTCGCCGTAAATATCTACGCCTGCGTCTTTATAAGTAACCAAAATTACACCTCAAACATACATAATTTTTATACGTAATCTTTTACTAATAACTATGATTAGCTATTACTTAATTATTAGTTGATTATTACATAAATATTAATTAAATTAATTTTTGACAATCTTTAATATAGAATTATCTATTATCTATTTAAACATAGTATTTATAATTTATTTAAATTTAAAGGAAATTGCAAATATTTGGATAGTAATAAATATAATAACTAAAATAAAAACTAAAATAAAAACTAAAAACGATAGTGATTTTATGGAAAATTTAAAAATAGCGATATTTTCCAAGCTAACTTTAAAAGAAAAGGAAATTAAAAATTTATTTGAAGAATCCAACCTTAATAATTATGAATTAACAATTTACGACCCCATAAAACGAGGCGACTTGCAAAAACCTGAAATGCTTAATTATGACGTAATAGGCATAATAGACGGTTGTTTTTTACAAAATACGGCTGTAGGTCATAGGGAAATATTAAATATCTTGAAAAACAATGTTAAAGTTTACGGTGCAGGCTCTATGGGTGCGTTGAGGGCTTCAGAATTGGATACTTTAGGTATGATGGGCGTAGGCAAAGTTTACGAACTTTATAAATCTGGAAAATTATGTGATGATGATGAGGTTGCAGTCACATTTGATAAGAAAACAGAAAATGGGGAAATCGTACAAATAACTTTTTCGATGGTTAGTTTTAGGGAAATTATGAAAAATGCGTTAGCTGAAAATATAATTAACCAAAAGGATTATAAATTAATAATAAACAGTGCAAAGGAACTTTATTATCCCCTTAGGACATATGAAACCGTTTTTGACAAATCAAAACTTGATAAAGAAATACAAATTAAAATAATGGATTACATAAACACTCAACGGGATATAAAGCATATCGACGGATGCAATATGATAAAAAAAATAATTTCTGATAATTCAACATTTTAATAAAATACTTAAATTTTTGGTATATCTTTTATATATTATTGATATTCTTTTTATTATTCTTTTTATTATTCTTTTTAGTATTTTTTTATTTTTAAATTTAACGAAGATTTTGATGTTATTTAATTTTAAATACCCTAATTAAGAGATAATATTTATAATTTATTTATATGTCACTATTTATTAATTTTAAATTGAATTGTTTAAATACTATAGTTTAACATATAATATATAGTTAGATATCCCATTAAACAACTATATTATCTTTCTAATAATATCAATATAATAATAGTAATAATAAACAAATAATAACTAATTAATAGAATTGAGGTACATTATGAAATTAAAATATGTTATAATACTTAGTCTCGTATTAATGTGTAGTTTAAACGTTATTTCTGCATATAATGAAGATTGTCTCGTATGGGGTCAAAAATACGATTATATGGGAGACAATGATTATCCCGTATCATTAATTGTAAGTGATAATAATTCATATATCTTAGCTCATAATTCATATACGACACTAAATACATTACTCGTAAAATATGATAAAGACGGCAATTTACTATGGAATACTACTTATATGTCAAATCCGTCTCACGATATCCCCAGGGGTATGTTAAAATATGGCGATTATATTTATGTTTCTGGAGATACATACAACAGTGTCAATAATTCAAAAGGTATAATGCTTTTAAAATATGATTTAGACGGCAATTTAGTTTGGAATAGGTCATATAACAAATTTGAAAAAAATCAAGGTTTCTCAGGTTTCTCAACGTATGGCGATTATATTTATGTTATAGGTCAAAATGATAATGCCAGAGCAGATGGATTATTATTTCTTAAATATGATTTAGACGGCAATTTAGTTTTTAACAAGACTTATGATAACGAATCAAAAAGCGAAGGACTGGTTTCCTGTGGCGAATATAACAATGCATTTTATATCGTATATAATGAACAGGGGGATTCAAGTTCTAATTTTGGATTGGTAAAATATGATTTAGACGGCAATTTACTTTGGAATAGGACGTACAATTATTCAAAGTATGACTGTGCAAAATGTCTTAAATTTTATGACAATGGTATTTATCTTATCGGGGAAGGTTATGCTACAAACTATGATACTGTAATCTTAAGATACGACATAGACGGCAATTTACTTTGGAATAAAACATATGATTATAAATCCATAGATAATGAACCTTTGCATACTGTAATGAGTAATGGTAAACTCTATATTTTGGGTTATGAGGATATTACCTCTCAAAATATACTAATATCCACTTTTGACTCAGATGGAAATTTACTATGGAATACAACCTACGATTATAGTGGTAGGTATGATGCAATAACCTCTGTATCGGCATATAATGATACGTTATATGTATTAGGTATCGGAATCAATGAAAGTCAAGATATTATACTTTTAAAATATGATTCAAACGGAAATTTACTATGGGATAGGGCCTATGACTACCATGGAGAATATGATAGGGCAGTATCTATGGGCGTATACAATAATAATATTAACATAATAGGTTATGGGTATAATAGTTCTCAGAATACGATATTATTAAAATATGACGCAGACGGCAATTTACTAAGTCATAATTCATATATGGTTGATTCATTAGATAATGAACCGAAAAGAATGGTAATACAAAACAATAATATATACGTATTGGGTCATATATGGAACAATGACAATTATGATTTATATTTATTAAACTATATAAAAGATGAAATTGCACCAAATATTACAATAAACACGCCAAACGGAACTTTAAAAACAAACAATATTGTAATAAACGTTAGTACAGATGATGGATTAGTCACATCTGGAATAAAAGAAGTAATTGCAAATGTAAACAATGAAAATATTACATTAAATAAAACAGGTAATTACTACACAGCATCTAAAACATTGAATGATGGAAATTATTTATTAAACATTACTGCAATAGACAATGCTAACAACAGTAATTCAACAAGTACAACATTTACAATCGATACATACGTACCTTCATCAAATAGTCATCATAAAACGTTAGATGCTTCAGATTCAATTGAATCATCAAATATGAAGAGAACAGTTTCAGAATCAACAGTCGTTTACGGAAGTAATTTCGATAAACAGTTAGCTGAAGGTTTAAAAGAAAATATTTACCCAGATGACTATGAAATAACTGGGGATACTATTATTGTAGGTGGACCAGTATCAAATAAAATAGCTGAGCAATATAATGATAGATTTGTAAAACCAGTTTCAAATAACTACCCTGGTGAAAATAGAGGTATTATACAAATACTTAAAATACAAGATAATAGTGCTTCAGTAGTTCAAAGTTATAATGTAGTTTATATCGCTGGTTCCGATAGATTAGGAACTGAAGCTGCTTTGAAATACTTTGAAACACTTAAAGAATTACCTACAGAACCTATTATCGTAGAATGGACTTCCGAAGGGCCAGTTTTAGTTTAATACTCCCTTCCCTTTTTTGATGAAACCTTTCAGGTTTCATTTACTCTTTTGTTTATTTGTTTATTTTACAGTGAAATAGAATTTAACCTATATTTTTTAAATATTCATCTTTTTTTTTGAAAATACTAATTTTTATCGATAAATTTGCCGTATTTTTTGTTTTTTAAGAGTTCATAAATTTTAAGTACTGCTTTTTTATAATTTTTCTTAAATTCCAATAGTGTTATTTATTCTAAAATTTCGATTAAAAATAAAGACAGGTATATTTAAAAAAATAATTTACAAATATTTAATTATAATTTGAGGTTATTATATGATGTAAAAATATGTTTAGGGTACATCTACTAAAATTTTTAAATAATCTATGCCTTCTTTTTATATATTACGTAATTCCGAGTAAACATCGTTTTAAACTATATTAAAAAAGTAATAAACAAAAGAGTAAATGAAACCTGAAAGGTTTCATCAAAAAAGGGAAGGGAGTATTAAACTAAAACTGGCCCTTCGGAAGTCCATTCTACGATAATAGGTTCTGTAGGTAATTCTTCAAGTGTTTCAAAGTATTTCAAAGCAGCTTCAGTTCCTAATCTATCGGAACCAGCGATATAAACTACATTATAACTTTGAACTACTGAAGCACTATTATCTTGTATTTTAAGTATTTGTATAATACCTCTATTTTCACCAGGATTCTCATTTGAAACTGGTTTTACAAATCTATCATTATATTGCTCAGCTATTTTATTTGATACTGGTCCACCTACAATAATAGTATCCCCAGTTACTTCATAGTCATCTGGGTAAATATTTTCTTTTAAACCTTCAGCTAACTGTTTATCGAAATTACTTCCGTAAACGACTGTTGATTCTGAAACTGTTCTCTTCATATCTGATGATTCAATTGAATCTGAAGCATCTAACGTTTTATGATGACTATTTGATGAAGGTACGTATGTATCGATTGTAAATGTTGTACTTGTTGAATTACTGTTGTTAGCATTGTCTATTGCAGTAATGTTTAATAAATAATTTCCATCATTCAATGTTTTAGATGCTGTGTAGTAATTACCTGTTTTATTTAATGTAATATTTTCATTGTTTACATTTGCAATAACTTCTTTTATTCCACTTATGTTATCTGAAGCCATAACATTTATTGTAAAATCATTATTTCGTATGGTGCCTTGTGGGGTATTTATTAGAACTTGATAAGGTTTATTCGTATCCACAGTAAATGTCTTAATACTCGAAACCTCTTTATTCCCTAATGTATCATTTGCGTATACTTTTAAAGTGTAGTTTCCGTCATTCAATGTTTTAGATGCTGTGTAGTAATTACCTGCTTTATTTAATGTAATATTTTCATTGTTTATATTTACAATTACTTTATCAACCATTGTTGAATCAATAACCGTTGCATTTATTGTTATATTACTAATATTGTAGATTTTAGATGACGGCGTAGTTATGTTGATACTTGGAGCAGTTGTATCCACTTTAAAGTTTACAGTACTTATTTTGTAATTTCCAGCTAAATCGTATGCTTTTATTGCATAACTATAATTTCCAGTTGACAATGTTATAGGTGAGGTACTGTATGTGTTTCCACTTATATTTGTCATTGCGTAGTTAGTTCCGTTTAATTTAACGCTTACGTTTTTAATACCTAAATTATCATTAATTGTTGCATTTATTGTAAATCCGGTGTTTACTGTTGAATTATTAACTGGTTTTAAGTTTGTAATTGTTGGTTTAGTCGTATCTATTGTAATTGTAGTAGGTTTTGTAATTTGAGTATTCCCTAATGTATTAACTGCATATACTGTTATATTATATTTATTTTCACCTAAAATTCCCGTAGTTCCTACATATTCATTATTATCTTTTATTAATGTAATGTTTTTATCTACAGAGTCTGATTTAATGTTTGCTATTGCTGAAGTGACATTTGAATCTGCTGTAACATTTAATGAAATATTGGATATGTTGAATATTGAATTATTTGTGGGTTTTACAATTTCAATAGCAGGTTTGGTATCATCTACTGTGAAAGTAGATTCATTCGTATAGCTATTATTGTATAAATCAGTTGCAGTTATTTTTAATGTATAATTCCCCTTAGATAAATCCTTAAGCAATTTAGTGTATAAATTTTCATTATTTAAATCTTCAGTTAAATTAAATCTTTGTGTATTTGTTTCATTCGATAATGAAACGTTTATGATTGATTTTTCATTAACTAATACTTGTAAATTTGTTGAAACACCTATGGTTGAATTTTTCGCAGGTGTTATTGTTATTATTTTTGGAGCAGTTGTATCAACTTTAAATGTAGTTTCAGTTGTATTTACATTTGAAAGATTGTCTTTTGAATATATTTTTAAAGTATATGTTCCATCTGATAATGCTGTAGCATTATATGTATAATAACTGTTATTTTTATTCATTGAATGGTTAGTATCATTTATAGTAGCAATTACTTCTTTTACCCCACTCATATCTGTGGTAGTGACGTTTATTAAGATATTACTGATATTGTATGTTTTGTCTTTTATAGGACTGTTTATTATTATATTAGGTCCTTTTGTATCGAGTGCTTTTGGTAAATAATCGATATTGTTTAAGCTCATTTGATATGGACTATCACAGAAACCGTCCTCATTATCGTCAGTAGCAGTTTCAGACCATCCTGTCCCGGTTGGAGTAAACCAGAAGTTACCTCCACCGTTTTCCTTAGATGTATTCCAATAGCCTTTAGAATTATCCGGGAATACATTATTAGTATTGTTAAATATATTGTTGTATAGACTGTTATTGTATGAATCCGATATATACATACCTCTATCATTATTTATGAATGTAGAGTTTATAATTGTGTTATTATATGACATATACATATTAATGCCGTATAACCTATTTGAATTTGCGGTGATATTTGAAATTATGTTATTGAATGAATGACCAATTTGTAATCCTATACCTATATTTGATAAGTTTAGGTTTTCTACATTCATATTCGTACAATTTCCAATAATAACCTGTCCTGCATCAGTTGGTACAGTTCCTGTATTGGCATTTGCGTAATAGTAAATTGGTTTACCATTTATAGTATTGTCTTTTATTAGTTGTGAACTCCAATATTGTATTAAAGAATTACCAGATACTAAAATACCTGTCGAAGTTAAGACGTTATTTTCAACAGTGTTATTTTTAGAGTTAGATACATAGATACCTGCAACACTTGTTGAATTTACAGTATTATCAAATATCCTGTTATCATCTGAGTCAAATGACATAATACCTGCATAACTGTTTGAATTTACAGTATTGTTATATATTGAGTTATTATCTGAACGTTCTACATAGATACCATCACTGGCTAAATTTACAGTATTATTTAGTATTTTGATATTATCCGAATATTTCACGTAAATATTATATTGATTATTATTTGATGCATTATTGGTTACAATATTGTTATCGTCTGAATAATATGCGCAAATCCCCAAATTTTTATTTGAATTTACAGTATTATTTGTAATATTGTTATTATTTGAATAATATACGTAAATCCCATAATTTTTATTTGAAGTTATATAACAATTTTTTATTAAACTGTTGCTAACGCCATTTAAATAAATACCATTATCAGTGAAATTTTTTATATGGATGTCTTTTATAACAACGTTAGAGTAACCATTATTAACAACGATACCTGTTGTACCTTGATTACTTCCATCTATTGTATATCCGTTTCCCTCGATTATTACATCGATAGAATCAATCTTTATAGCGTTTCCTGATGTAATAGTTAAATTATCTGATAAATAATAAGTTCCCGGAGTTGTAATATTTATGGGACCTGTTATTTGTGTGTCAGCGTAAGCTGAATTAATTGCCAACAGAGAAATTAATAACATTAAAAATGTTAAAATCCCTGTTTTATTATTTATAGTTCTCATAATTTGCCTCATTTAATTATTAGTTTAAGAGTATTATTTGTTCAATTTATTTAGAACATATTGTACTATATAATTATAAAATATTATATATTTTATAATTTAAAAAGATAATTTATGATTATGCGATAAATTTGAGTATAATTAAGCATATAAAAAGAAATATTTTAGACAATCATATAATGTCCTATACTACAATGAATATATACTTAGGGAGTATATAAACTTTTTTATATGGTTGGATACCTAATTAATAAACTTATTACCTAATAATAAAACTTATAACTTATTTTTAATCATTTTTTGATAAATTATAATTTTTATTTTAGTATTATTTTAGTATATTTTGGTTTGTTAATTGCGTACTTCACAGTCAAATTTTATTATTTTTTGCAATAATTATATAAATTAAGAATTCATATATGTAATTATAATTTACGATGTGAATACTCATGTTAAAAAGGAAAAAATATTATGGCAATGACCCTATAAAAAAACTTATGAATGACCCGGAAAAAGCTGAAAAATATTACAAACTCGTGTTTTTCTTAAATATTTGGATGTGGTTTTCAGTATTTTTAGGTTCTTTAATATTTATATACTGGGCATATACGTCATTATCTTAAACATTAATAAAAAAGTTAATAAAAAAGTTAATAATTTAGATAATATTGAAAAATTGAATATTTAATTATAAAAGTTCAAGTATATGTAATTTGTACAATAATAAATATAATTAAAGTTAGTAATAAAATTACAGAACCTTAAAGAGTTGATTTAAATGAATGAATATGTAATATACTTTACATTGTTTACTTTAATTATAGGGGCATTTTCCTCATTAAAGTTGTGCTTTCATAAAAATACGTCAAATGTATTGATTGGCGAGGGATTACTAGCAATTATAGTGGCTACATTTTTAATAGTTGTCAATGAAATATATTACATAGGTTTTGCTCACTCTGTAGCGTTATTTTTGTTAATTTGTGGACCTGTGGGTACTTTAGCATTCTCAAAAACTATGATTAAAAATAATTCGAAAGTTGCATCAAAAGAAAATTAATATTATATATAAATACTCTATTTATTATTTAAATGAACTAAAATTAAAATGAATTAAGATACCATAGAATAATTTAAAATTAATAAATATAAAAATAAAATAAAATAAAATAATACGAAAATAGTATTAGATATCCAAAACGTTGACAACATCGCCCACTACGATAATACCCGGAGCTTTTACATCACTTTTTTGAGCAATTTCAACAATTGTTCCAAGCGTTCCTTTAACCATTCTTTGATTATCTCGTGTACCATCCATTAAGATTGCAATAGGCGTATTTTCGTTTCTTCGAGGATTTTTTAACAATTTTTTAACGTGATTTTCCAAGTTTGATATTCCCATTAAAATAACAATTGTTTGAGCGTTTAAATCTTCCAATTTAACTTGCTTTTCGTTTTCGCTTTTATCTCCTGCTTCGTGTCCCGTTACAACAGTGAATGACGTTGCCACTTTGCGATGTGTTACAGGTATGTCAAATATTTCAGGTACTGAAATAGATGAAGTAATCCCCGGTATTATTTCATAGTTTATACCTTCTTTTTTTATTGCAAGGACTTCCTCACCGCCTCGACCAAATACAAAAGAGTCTCCACCTTTTAACCTAACTACGAGCTTATTTTCTTTTGCTTTATCGATTATTATTTGATTAATTTCTTCCTGTTTGTGCGAATGTTTACCTTTTCTTTTTCCCACATATATAAGTTCTGCATCTTTTGAGGCATTATTTTTTAAGATATTTTCGCCCACTAAATCATCGTAAACAATCACTTCTGCGTTTTTTATTGCATTAATTCCTTTTAATGTTATTAATTCTTCATCTCCAGGTCCTGCACCGACCAATATTACTTTTGAATTGTTTTTTTCCATCATCACACCTTGACCCTATAATAAAAATATGAAATAATTTAGTATTAAATTATTTTTAATTTATCGTATTTTATTCTATTTATCATATATTAATTTTTACTTTTATTTTTATTTTTATCTTTATTTTTATCTTTATTTTTTACGTTTTATATCTTGAATTTTTTTAAATAACCTATCATCTAACCATTCATTATTAATGTATTTTTCATACACGGGCAACCTTTCAACTAATTTATAACCCAATTCTCTGCTAAACATTTCTAATTCTTCAATTTCTGGCCAAGGGGCTTCTGGATTAACAAAATCTTTAGTAATCGGTGAAACACCGCCCCAATCGTCAATACCTGCGAGTAATAACAACTGTCCAGTTTCTTTGTTTAAATTTGGAGGGACTTGAACAGATATATCCTTTAAAATCATTCGAGATAATATTATGGTCTTTAAAATTTCTATAGGGGTAGGTTCAGGGTAATTTTCCATAGGAATTCCTTTTTTAGCCCTAAAGTTTTGAATTATTACCTCTTGAATGTTTCCATATTTTTCATTTATCCGGTTAATCTCAAAAATTGAATTAATCAATTCTTCTTTAGTTTCTCCGATACCAATTAAAATGCCTGTTGTAAATGGTATTTTTAATTTTCCTGCGTTTTCCATCATTTCGATACGTGTTTTAGGCAACTTTCCGATACTATCTTTATGTGCAATTGTTTTGCAAAGTCTACTACTTGAATTTTCCAACATTAAACCCATAGAAGCGTTAACTTCCCTTAATGTTTTTAATTCTTCGTATGTAAGTATTCCACAGTTTGTGTGGGGTAATAAATCTGTATTATTTAAACACCATTCTTCAATATCGTATAAATACTCAATAATGTTGTTATAACCCATTTTATTTAATTCTTCCATTATTTTGGGGTTTTCGTCTACATTTTCCCCAAAAGTGAAGAGAGCTTCGTGGCAGTTATATTTATCGGCTTCCCTAAGGGTTTCTTTCATCTGTTCTTTAGTTAAAAGGGTGTAATTCTCTTCTCTAAAGGTACAGTATCCGCAAATGTTCCTACACCAGGTACAAACAGGTATAAAAGCATTTTTTGAGTATGTAATTGTTTTACTATTACCCTTATTACCCTTATTACCATTATTAGTATCATCTAATTTTGATAAATTTAATAAATTTTCTAAAATTTCGGTTGTAGATGTGGAATTTAGCAAATTTAAAGCATTTTCGTGGTTTATCACAAAATCACCATAGTTTATTTTTAATTTATTAATTTTTTAATCTTTTATCTTTTTATCTTTTTATCTTTTAATTATTTTTAATAGAGGTTATATAAAGTAGTTTAATTTAATTCATTATTACTTAAAAAAGATTATCCTCCGGAAACTACGGGCAATACTCGTAATTTGTCGTTTTCTTGTACTATATCATCGTTAGATAGTATTTCACCATTTTTAATTATCAATACATCTTCTAATTGCATTAATTTAATGATATCGCCCACAGTACTATTTTTTTTAAGTTCTATCGTTTTATTTGCATTGTTGTGATTTATTATGATTTTAATTATATTGTTTTTATCCAGATTGTTTAAATTATCCAAAAAATCACCTTATTATTGTAATTTTGGCCTAATGATTAATTATCCTTTGTATTTTTTATTTTATATATCTTCTTAATTAATCTTTTATTACTATTTATCGGATTAATTTGATATATTTATATATAATAAAAATATATGGTATTTTGATTTATAATGATTAATCATTATAATTAAAAAGATACTTAAATATGGGAATTATGCAATTTAACTATTTGAATAGCTTTGTTATCAGCTTTTATCAGCTTTGTTGTTGGGTGATTTTATGTACCAAATATTAACCGTCTTTTCAGACATATTTGAAAATATAAAAAGACTTGCGGAAAATTATTTTGCATTATGGGTTATATTGGGCTCAATAATTGGATTTTTTAACGCAGATGTTTTTTCGTGGGCTTTACCACATATATCATTGTTTTTAGGAATTATAATGTTTGGTATGGGGATGAGTCTTAATTTTAATGATTTTAAGATAGTTTTCCAAAGACCGAAAGATGTTTTATTAGGTATGGGCTTACAATTTACGTTAATGCCCCTTTTAGCATATATTATTGCAGTAGCTTTGCAATTGCCTCCTGAATTGGCTGTGGGTGTAATCTTATTAGGTTGTTGTCCTGGAGGAACAGCTTCAAACGTAATTACGTACCTTGCAAGGGGAGATGTGGCTCTCTCTGTAGCAATTACAACAGTTTCTACGATTATAGCACCATTAATAACTCCAATATTGACTTTAATACTTGCTCATCAATGGGTGGGTATTCCAGCTTCTTCAATGATACAGTCAATATTTTTAATTGTACTTTTACCTGTAACATTGGGTTTAGTCCTAAATGGATTAATGGGCGAAAAATTAGAACCTTTTAGGTCATCAATGCCGTTAGTATCCGTAATAGCTATTGTTTTAATTGTTGGGGCAATCATTGGTGTAAATGCGGATAAAATAATTACTTCTGGACTTTTGGTACTACTTGCAGTTATTTTGCACAATGGGCTCGGTTTATTAATTAGCTATGGAATTACAAAAAAATTAGGCGTCTCAGAAGCTAAAAGAAGGGCGATAGTGGTTGAAGTAGGTGTTCAAAACTCTGGTTTATCCGTAGCACTGGCAACACAGTATTTTTCACCGTTTTCAGCAGTTCCAGGTGCAATATTCAGTGTTTGGCACAATATAACAGGGCCAATATTGGCTAATTATTGGACTAAAAAAGACAGGGAAATGGAAGGTAGGTTATCAAAAAAACAAAGTTTGATAGATGTAGGCATAAAAAATTATGAAAATAAACCTAAAGCTAAAAAATAAGATATAAAATAGTAAAATAGTAAAATAATAAAATAATAAAATAATTTAATAATATTAATTAAATAATTAAACTTTTTAAATAATTTACTTTATCATTCATTTGTTTTTTAGATTTTGCTTCTAAATTAAGTCTTAGTAAAGGCTCCGTATTTGAAGCACGTAAGTTAAACCACCAATCATTACAATATATCGAAATTCCATCAATTGTTTCTATTTTACAGTCTTTAAAGTGGTCTTTGATAGTTTCGATAGTTTTTTCTTGTGCAATTTTATCTATCAATTTAAAGTTTATTTCCCCACTATGGTAATAAACTTCATACTGTTTTGCCAATTCTGATAATTTCATATTATTATCTGTCATTGCCTCAACAACGTATTTTAAAGCCAATAATGGGCTTTCAAAGTATCCTATCTCTTTAAAGTAAAAGTGATTACTAAATTCACCTGCAAAATCCGCATCAATTTCGTGCATCAATTTTTTGATGAAATAATGACCTACACGTGTTTTAATAGCTTCAGCATCGTGTTTTTTAACTAATTCGGGCACAATATTACTACATCTTAAATCATAAACTATTTTAGGGGTGTTAATACAAGGTTTACCGTCTTTTGTAAGTTTGGTTGTATAACATACAATTTTTTTCGCCATATCATCAGTATTATTAATATTATTAATATTATTAGTATCTTTAGTATCTTTAGTATCGTTAATATCTTTAGTATCCTCGGACTTATTTATTGGATGACAAGTGCATTCACATTCGTATTCACATTCTGGGTAATCTATCTTTTTTAAATTTATGTCTTTAATAATTTGTTCAGCAATTATGGCTGTGATAATGTCTCCTTTTAGCGTATTACCTTCTTCGTCGATTAAACCTAACCTATCGCCATCACCATCAAAAATAAGCCCAATATTAGAACCTGTAATTTCTGTAGTGTCTTTTATCTGCTCTAAACACTCCTCTTTTAACGTATCTGGCTCGTGTGCTGGGAAATTTCCATCTGGACATTCATTTATAAAATTATAATTTCCAAATAATCGTGTAATTATGTTTTTTTCTGCCAAAGTAGTTGCACCATTTGCAAAATCAACAGCTATTGATAAATTATTCAATTCTTCACCTGAAAAGCTATTTTTAAACTTTTTAACGTGATAATCTTCATAATCCTCAATCGGGTCAAAATTAATATCTGGAATATCTAAAATTTTTGTATTTTTAATTTCTTCGATTTTTGTGTGTTGCATTTCTAACCTTGAGAAATTCGGTTTAATATCCTCAATCGGTGAAAGTGGCACAACGTTATTGTCGCATACTTTGAAACCAGTGTATTCTTTCGGGTTATGTGAAGCTGTTAAAATTACGCCTAAATCATAGCCACCCCCCTTAGTTCCGTAGTACATCTTAGGTGTAGATATAGTTCCTGCATAATAAACCTTACTTCCCATATCCAAAAGTCCCCATATGAATGGTTTAACAAGTTCTTTAGAACCTATTCTTACGTCATTTCCTACAAGCACATTTTTATATTTTTCACCCAAAGAAACGCCTAAAGAATATGCAAATTCATAATCAATTTGTTCTTTATATTTTCCCCTAATATCGTAAGCTTTAAAAACCAAATTATCACCAAATTTAATTATAACATCATTTTACTAAATTATATTTCCATATTCCTTTATTTCGTATGTTTAATTAATTTTTAGGTATTATATTATAATATATATAATAATCTATGATTTAAGAAATATAAATGATATGTATAAAAAATGTAAAATCATATTATAAAAAAAGTAAATAATTTTATTAATTATAATTTTATTAAATATCAATTATTCAATATCAATTATTCAATATCAATTATTCAATATCAATTCCTTTTTTAATTGAAACTTCCGATTTAGGGAGCACCAACGTTAACATTCCGTTTTCAAATTTAGCTTTTGAATCGCTCTCTTTTACAGGTGATTGTAAAGTAATCATTCTGTAAGCATCTTCTTCTGAAGACATTTCATTATATACGACGTTTTCTGATTCCGTAATTGCTAAAGGTTCTCTTTTAGCTCTTAATTCAATTGAATTTCCAACTGCGTTTATTATAATGTTGTTTTTTTCAACCCCTGGTAAAAATGCCATAATTTTTATTGACTCATCACCGTCAATAACTGTAATCGGCATAAATCCTTCACCCTGAATTTCCAAATTACCTATTTTTACATGTTTTTTTGAACCAAAAGAACCAAATGAGGAGCTAATATCTCCCATTCCAGTCATAAATCCCATAGATTTTATAATATCGAAAGGGTCCGTATCTCTTCCAAACATGTATACCACCTCTATTATAGCATATTTTAACTTATTTGTTATTATGTTATTACTTTGAAGTTCTATATATACCTTTTGGTTGTGGTTTGTTAAATTAAATGTTATTAAATAGATATTATTTTATATAGTATAATATTATCTTTATTTTATTATTTTATGGATAGTATATTTTATATTCAAAAATATATTTATATTTTTAAGTATATTTTTATTGTTATTAATACCATAACAATATTATGGAATAACCCACAAATCAATAAATAATTACAATACATTTTAAAATAGCACAATGGGGTAATATACAACCCATAAACCAAAAAATATAAAAAGGAGATGGAGAATAGTATAATATATTATGAAATAATATATTTGAGATATATTAAAAATATGTTTATGGCATAGATTTTAGCATAGATTTCATAATGTGATAACCATTAAAATAGATAATATTAAATATATGATTAGCATAATTATATTCAAGTATACAATTGATTAAAATAATGTTTTTTATTATGATTATTATTATGATTACTTATTATAGATGTGAACATATTGGTGTTCTTTTTTAATAATACACAATTAAATTGCGTATATACTCCATATTTATTTAACACACGTATATAATACGTATATATGTATAATAGGTATATAATTTTAACAACTACGAGTTGAATAAAGATAAAAACCTTAAAATCTGTAGATAACTAAAAAATAAGAGATTCTTTTTTAGCAATATATAATTCAAAGTAATATATCAAGAATATAATTTTAAGTTAGTTTTAAAATAATATTTTTATTAAGAATTAGGTATATCGCTTATAAAATAATTAAAAAATTAAACGATTAACGATTAAGGATTAACGATTAAACGATTAGAAATAAATCTAATAAATCTAATAAATCTAATAAATTTAAGATAAATCGTAAAGATAAAATTTAATTTTATTTAAATTTAAACGCAAATTACAATTAACGTAAACAATATCTGAACAAAAAGGGGCAAATTATGCAAATATTTGCTTAAGGTCTGGTATTAATATATCCATTATTTTAAGCTCAGATTTTAATTAGTTATTATTTTAAAAATTTTAGGTTGTTATTAATAATATACAAATTGTCAATATTGTCAATATTGTCAATATTTTACATTTAATTAAACATATTTAATTTAAACTTAATTACGAATTATGAATTAGGAATTATGAATCCTGTTTATAATAATAGGAGGGACTATTTTGTCAGCCGAAGAAATACTTAACGATTTAAAGGAAAATGTAATAAAAAGAGCTCCAGGAAACGCTGTAATTACTGACGTGGAATTTGAAGGTTCCGAAGTAGTAATTTATGCTAAAAACCCCGAACTATTTTCAAATAACTTCATAAAGGAGCTTGCTAAAGATTTTAGAAAACGTATAGCCATAAGGCCAGACCCTTCAGTATTACTTGAACCCGATATCGCAAAAGAAAGAATTTTGAGAATCGTTCCAGACGATGCAGAAGTTGTAAATTGCATATTTGATGCTAATACTGGTGAGGTTATCATCGAATCAAAAAAACCTGGTTTGGTAATTGGTAAAGAAGGTAGTACATTGGAAGATATTAAAAAAGAAATCCAATGGGCACCTAAACCTGTAAGAGCACCGCCTATTCCATCAGATACAATAAAGGCAATAAGGTCAACAATGTATCGGGAAAGAGCGGATGTAAAAGATATCCTTAGAAGAATCGGAAGAAGAATACACAGAGATGTTAAATTAAGAGATGATTGTTGGATTAGAACTTCATTTTTAGGCGGTAGCCGTGAAGTTGGTAGAACTTGTTTATACCACCAAACCCCTGAAAGCCGTATTATGATTGATTGCGGTATTAACGTAGGTATGGACGACGAAAAAGCATTCCCTCATTTTGATGCTCCAGAGTTTTCAATTGAGGAAATCGATGCTGTAGTAGTCACGCACGCTCACCTTGACCACTGTGGTTTTATCCCTGGTTTATTTAGATACGGTTATGATGGTCCTGTTTACTGTACAAAACCTACAAGAGACTTAATGACCTTATTACAAAAGGATTATATAGATATTGCGGAAAAAGAAGGTAAACCAGTACCTTATACATCAAGAGATGTAAAAAATGCAATAAAACATACAATACCATTGGATTATGGTGTTACAACAGATATTGCACCAGCTGTAAAACTTACATTGCATAACGCAGGGCATATTTTAGGTTCTGCAATTGCACACTGCCACATTGGTGATGGATTATATAACGTAGCATACACCGGCGATATTAAATTTGAAGCTTCAAGATTATTAGAACCGGCTGTTTGTCAATTCCCAAGACTTGAAACCCTTATTATGGAATCTACATATGGTGGATACGATGATGTACTGCCTGAAAGAGACGAAACAGAAAAAGAGCTATTAAAAGTTATTTCTGAAACTATTGCAAAAGGCGGTAAAGTAATTCTTCCAGTATTTGGTATTGGTAGGGCTCAGGAGTTAATGCTTGTACTTGAAGAAGGATATAATCAAGGAATTTTCAATGCGCCGGTATTCTTAGATGGTATGATTTGGGAAGCTACTGCAATACACACAGCTTACCCAGAATACTTATCAAAGAATATGAGAAACAGAATTTTCCACGAAGGAGACAATCCATTCTTATCAGAAGTATTTAAGAAAGTTAAAGACACCAAAGACAGAAGAAACGTAATCGGTAGAGACGAACCTTGTATTATCTTAGCTACATCAGGTATGCTTACAGGTGGTCCGAGTGTTGAATACTTTAAAACACTTGCAGACGATGAGAAAAACGCCATCGTGTTTGTGGGATACCAGAGTGAAGGTACATTGGGTAGAAAAATCCAAAAAGGTTGGAAAGAAATACCTTTAATGGGTAAAAACGGAAAAACAAGAGCTATAAAAGTTAAATTATCTGTTCACACGCTTGAAGGATTTTCAGGACACTGCGATAGAAAGCAACTTATAAAATACCTTAGAAAATTAAAACCAATCCCAGATAAGATATTAACAATACACGGTGAAGCTTCCAAATGTATAGATTTAGCAAGCACTGCGTATAAATTATTTAAAAAAGAGACTAAAGCACCTATGAATTTAGATTCTATTAGATTAAGATAAATTTATATTTATCTTTGTATTATTTTATTATATATTTTAGTTTAATTTGTTCTATAACAAACGTCATTTTAAAAAATAATTTTATATATATCTTTTTATCCATTTTTGAACTATATTACAAAGGTGTTCAGTATGTTTTAAATTAATTGTACATATTATTTATATGATAACTAATTATATAGTATTGTTGTTATGATATACATTAAAAGGTATATGTACATAACGGCATTAAATGAAATATTTATAAGGGTAAACTAAAATATCATATTAATTAAATAGCTAAATAACTAAATAACTAAATAATTAAATAATCAACGATATTGTAAAAAATTATTCAACTATTTTTACACTATCACTCTAACATATTTTTCTACTTTATTTTTTAATAGTCATAATAACAAAGTAGCAAAAACACACACAACAATTTAAATATTAACACCACAAATATTGAAAAAATGAGTACATAACGTATATTTACACATAATAGGGGTAATATGGGATTAGATATTAACCTGATATCCATAATTATTATGGCAATAATTGGAATAGTTGTAATCTATGCTATGTTTTTTGAAAGTTCTATGGAGTATTTTGGCAATTTGTTTTTTATTTTGTCAAAAAATGAAAATAGACAATATTTAAAAAATAGGGAGATTACATTTCAATCAACAAATTATAACGATTTAAATAATGTTAATGAAAATTGCGAAAATAAAATTCATAAACAAAGTTATTTACTTTGTGAAAAGAAACTATTAGATGGTTTAGTTTCTGAAATAGAATATTGTAAAGAAAATGTAAATTATTATACTGTAAAAATTAATGAATGCGAAAATTCATTAAATGATATACTTGGTACATATACAGAACTCCAAAAATCCGATTCTTTTGAAAATTCAACAAATGGTGAAAAAGAATTGAAAGAATTGATTAACATAAAAAAGCAAGAATTAAAATCCATGAAAAATGGATTAGATAATGAACTAAAAACACTTAACGATTTAAATAATAAAATACTAAATAATTAACCCCCAATATAATTATTTATTTTATTTTATATTATTTTTTACAAATTAGCAAATATTGTATAATTTTATACGATAAATTTTAAATATTACAGATTTTTTTTAAATATGTTTAGAGATTTTTGTTTTTTCAATGTTTTTCAATGTATTATTTGCTATCATTTACCAATATCTACCAAAAACTACCAAATTGGTAGATAAGTATATACATAATAAACTTCATAACTTACTACCAATATCTACCAAAAACTACCAAATTGGTAATTCGTAAGTTGTAATCAATAATGATACAAATATGTAATTTATTATGGTGAAATTATGAAAATTCCCGAAAAACCTCCTAAAATATTAGATATATTGAATAATTTAAATTCTAATTCGGACAGTAATTCAAATTTTAACCTGCCACCCATACCAAATTTGTATAAAATGGGACACTATCTAAAATTAGTACTATCTGTAATCAATGGCGAAGATATAGATATTCCAAAAAAAGAAAAGGATATATTATTAAATGTAGATTATGTGCATTGGGAAGATTTAAAATATAAAAATATAAGCCTTGATAAAGAAGAACTTTGGCTTATATTACAAGCATTAAGAGCTTTTAAATTTCAGAATTTTAAAATAAAAGATTATGATTTTAAATATTGTTTAACAAACACCATACTAAAGAGAATACATAAAATAGATAAAGCAACTTTCGGAGAGATGAATGAAGGTCTTAAGAGTCTTAGTGAAAAATATAAACGAAAATATCTAATTAATTCATTACTTGAGGAGGCCATTGCGTCAAGTCAAATTGAAGGGGCGACAACCACTCGGAAAAAAGCTAAAGAAATGATACTCCAACAAAAAAAGCCGACAAACAACTCGGAAAAAATGATATACAACGGATATAATACGATGGAGTATATTTATAAGGAACTCTTAGAAGAAAAATTAACACCGGAACTTATATTAAAGCTCCATATGTTAATAACTGATGATACTCTGGAAAAAAAAGAAGATGAATTAAATTATCGAGACAATGACGATATAATCGTGGGTGATAGCTTCGATACGAGTATAACTTATCATACGCCTCCGAAACACAATCAAGTGCCTGAATTAATGGAAGAATTTTGCAAATTTGCAAATTCTGACGAAGACGGGTATTTTATACCGCCAATTATTAAAGGGATAATTTTACACTTTTTAATTGGGTACATACACCCATTTAACGATGGTAATGGACGTACTGCAAGAGCCATATTTTATTGGTACGTACTTTCAAGAGGTTATTATGGATTTAGGTACACTGCAATTTCACGAATATTAAAGAATGCTAAAAAGAAATATGCAAAAGCTTATTTATATTCTGAAACTGACGAAAATGATTTAACATACTTTATAAATTATAATTTAGATGCTATTGAAAAATCAATCGATGAAATGAATAATTACATTTCAAAAAAAGAAATAGAACTTTTAGATTTTGAAAAACAATATTCAGAAAGTTCAGAAAATTTAAATTTGGATTTAAATTCAAGACAATTAGAAATTTTAAAATATTTTTATAATAATCCTAAAAAGTACATTACAATTAAAGAAATTCAAAATATATTTGTCGTTGCTTACGATACTGCCAGAAATGATTTAGAGTTGCTCGTGAAAAATAACAAAATTATCAAACGTAAAAGCGGGAAGAGATTTGAATATACCGCACTGATGAATGATTAATTTTTAAATATCTTATTCTTATTATTTTATTATTTTATTAGTATTCTATTTTATTAGTATTCTATTTTTTCTTTATATATTATTTTTTTATTTTATTATTATTATTATTATTTTATTTTTAATTTTTTTATATTGTTATTTTATTATTTTGTATTAATATTATCATTTAATAGTCTCAATGAAAGATTTAAATCAATAGTTATATAATAACTAATTAAAATATTACATCATATAATAAAAGAGGTGCGTGTTAAATGAAAATAAAATATGTAATTTTTACAATTCTTCTCTTGTTAGGTGGTATGTCTTGTGTTAATTCGGCCATATTGACACAGGATAGTCTTTTAGGGATAGAAAATTATAATTTTTCATTGTATTCCCTTATGGATAATTCAATGGTATTCGAAAATGATACAATATATCTCGCCGGTGAAATAGATTCTGGGACGAGTGATGATATTATAATATATAAATGTTATAAAAATGGTTCCGTAATTTGGAATGTTTCTTATGACTATATGGGTTATGATGATGCCCCTACCCATTTAATCGTACAAAACGATGAAATATATGTCATAGGAAATGGACGAAAAAGTGGCGGCCAAGATGTAATCGTAGTGAAATATGATACAGACGGTAATAAATTATGGAATAACTCTTATAGTTATGGTACGGCCTATGATTCAGCCCAAAAAGCTGTTTTAAAAGATGGAAATTTATATGTAGGCGCATATGGTGCAGGTTCAACTTTTGACGTAGTTCTGTTAAACTATTATGCAAATGGTACTTTAATGTGGTCAAATTCTTATGATTATAAATCTGACAAAGATTACCTAAAAGAGGTATTTGTAGATGACAATAAAAACTCATATGTAATCAGTAATTCAATTAATAAATCGGGATTCTCTGGAACTTACGATATTGTTTTGTTAAAATATAACGAAACAGGTAGTTTATTGTGGGAAAAAACTTACGATTATAATTTAGAAAGAGAATCAGTTACTTCCGCTAAGATGGTAAATAACAATATTTACATTTTGGGAGGTATAAAAAATTCAAAAGACTTATTACTTTTAAAATATGATTTAGATGGTAATAGATTATGGAATGCAAGTTATGATTACCTTATAGGTCAAGATTATCCAATATCTATGCATATAGACAGTGATGAAAATACATATGTATTAGGGCGTGGAACAAATACTACAAGAGATACATTACTTTTAAAATACAATAGTACTGGAAGTTTATTATGGAGTACATCTTATTTCACAAATATGTCCGATGATGGTTTAAAAACATCTATGATGGTATTGGGCGATAATATTTACATATTGGACGCTATTAAAAATAGTACCGCAAATAATAATATGTTATATTTATCCAATTATGATACGGAAACTGGAGCTAATGATTGGAATACAACCTATACATTTAGTTCAAAAAACAATAAACCAGTGGCATTATGTTATAATCCTGGTAAAGTATGTGTACTTGCCCAATGTGCTGATGAAAGTAATTATTATAAAATGGTATTTTTAGAATATACTACATCAGGTAATTTGATGTATAATAATTCTTATCCTTCTGAGACTATTTCAACAGGTAATCCTAAAGAATTACATAATTATCAAAATGTAAAATATGTATTAGGGACTTCTTATTCCGCATTAGGTAGTAGTGTAAATTTACTAAGATATGGTGAAGATAAAATTGCCCCAACAATTAGCATTAATCATCCAACAAATGGGACTATTAACACTACAAGCGATAATACGAACGTTATAATAAATGCAACTGTGGAAGATGGCAGTACAATCTCTGAAGTTAAAGCTGAACTAAACGGAGTAAATGAATCGATGAATTTATTAAATGATTATTATATATTAAATAAAACATTAACTGAAGGAACTTATTCTTTAAAGGTCTATGCAAAGGATGTATCAAGAAATATGGGAACTTCAGAATCTGTGGAATTCATTATAAAACGTAGTTCAAACAATGATAATGGCGGTACTACAACCACAACTACACATCATAAAACGTTAGATGCTTCAGATTCAATTGAATCATCAAATATGAAGAGAACAGTTTCAGAATCAACAGTCGTTTACGGAAGTAATTTCGATAAACAGTTAGCTGAATGTTTAAAAGAAAATATTTACCCAGATGACTATGAAATAACTGGGGATACTATTATTGTAGGTGGGCCAGTATCAAATAAAATAGCTGAGCAATATAATGATAGATTTGTAAAACCAGTTTCAAATGAGAATCCTGGTGAAAATAGAGGTATTATACAAATACTTAAAATACAAGATAATAGTGCTTCAGTAGTTCAAAGTTATAATGTAGTTTATATCGCTGGTTCCGATAGATTAGGAACTGAAGCTGCTTTGAAATACTTTGAAACACTTAAAGAATTACCTACAGAACCTATTATCGTAGAATGGACTTCCGAAGGACCAGTTTTAGTTTAATACTCCCTTCCCTTTTTTGATGAAACCTTTCAGGTTTCATTTACTCTTTTGTTTATTTGTTTATTTTATTGGTTTTATCTATTATTCAGTTATTAGATTATCTTTTAATTTTAATGGTCAAAACTATGTTTATATAAAAAATTATATATTTAATTAAGTAAATAATTAACTTTATATAATTTAAGGAGGAGAACATGAGCAAAAATTATAAAATAATATTTTTTATATTATTAACAATAACAATGTTGGCAGTTAATACGGCGTATGCGGATAATGCAATAACTACGCCCACCACAATTAATATGCCAGGTAAATATTATTTAGATAATAATATAACGGTTTCCGGCGGTCATATTATTAATATCGTATGTGATAATGTGTCAATCGATGGAAAAGGCTTTACCATTAAAGATAGTGATAGTGTTAGTGTTTTAGATTATGGTATTTATGTATCCAATGTGAAAAATACGACAATAAAAAACTTTAATATATCTAATATTGGTTATGGTGTTAGAATCGAAGGTTCTGAGGATACTACACTTATTAATAATACTATAAGTTCAAATTACCGTAATGTCCGTATAGTGTCTTCAAAAAATTCAACCCTTATCAACAATACGGTAAATTTAGGTACTAATGGAGGTATATCAATAGAAGATTCACCTAATACCAGTATTATAGATAATAACGTAATTTCAAACAGCGATTGGGGTATATCCATATCTGGAACTTCTGATGATTTGAATATCTTAAATAATAATGTAAGTTCAAATGGATATGGTATTAAATTGCAAAACCTACATAATGCAAATATTACGAATAATACTATACTTTTAAATCAAAATCCAGGTATTGACTTATATCGAGTGTATAATTTAAATATTACAGACAATACTATAAATTTAAATAAAGATAGTGGTATTGTTATTGCTGAAATAACGAATATATCCATTATAAAAAATACTATAAATTCAAATACAGTCGATGGTATTCATATGTACCAGGTAATCGACACAATTATTATTGCAGACAATACTATAAATTTAAATAAAGATAATGGTATTTACTTACAAAGTTTGGATAGGTCAAATATTAGTAATAATATTTTAAATTCAAATACTGATTATGGTATTCATTTACTAGGCTCCCATAATAATTCATTATTAAACAATACCCTGAATTTGAACAAATTTGGTATGTATTTATCTGATTCGGATAATTCAAATATTCGTAATAATAATATGAATTCAAATACTGATTATGGTATTCAGTTGTTAAATTCCGAAAATAATTCGATTATAAAAAATATATTTAATAATACGAATAATATACATATAGTTTCGAGTATTTTAAATAACTTAAATACAACAAAAGCAAACGGTGGGGGAAACTTATGGTTTAAACCTGATGGTACCGGTTGGTCTGAAACTCATAACGATATAAACGGCGATGGTTTTTGTGATGAAATATATAACATCTCATTAGGAAATGTAGATTACTTACCATTAGTATTTGATACTCAAGGTCCTATATTAA
>NZ_JANUCR010000008.1 GCF_024807655.1 Methanococcus voltae
TTAATATAGGACCTTGAGTATCAAATACTAATGGTAAGTAATCTACATTTCCTAATGAGATGTTATATATTTCATCACAAAAACCATCGCCGTTTGTATCGTTATGAGTTTCAGACCAACCGGTACCATCAGGTTTAAGCCAGAAGTTTCCCCCACCGTTTGCTTTTGTTATATTTAAGTTATTTGACGATTGATAAAAATCTATATTATTGGTATTATTAAATAAATTTCCATAGATTAGATTACCACTTGAAGTTTCAAGATACGCCCCATATTGATTATTTGATTTGATATTGTTATATCGAAATATTAAATCGGTGCTTCGCAATGTATAAAATCCTATACTAGTATGGTTAGTGATATTATTGTTTTCAACGAGTGTTTTATTGGCATACCATAAAACCATACCATTCCAGTTGTTATTTGCAGTGTTATTATAAACAGTGTTATTAGTCCCTTGTATACGGATACCAATTGCACTATCGTTTACAATGCTATTATGTACGCTACTGTCATTACAATATTCTAAATATATACCTTCTGCCATACAATTGCATACTCTACAGTTTGTTATTGTAATGTTTTTGAGTACTACTGATGACGAAACATACGCCCAAATACCCCTATCTGCATTGCTTGCCCCATTTATTAAATGATTCCTACCATCAATAGAAACATTATCGCAAGTTATTTTAATTATGTCCCCCATATTGTGGGAAATATCATTGGCTATAAAATATTTTCCAGGCGTGTTGATTGTAGTAGTACCAGTTATTGCAGTATCTGCAAATGCCGTATTAACCGATACAAGTGTTAATATCAACAGAGTGAAAAATATAAACTTAGAATTTGATTTCATATTGTACCTCCAATATTATATATAAAATTATTTTTTTTATTAGATATATAATTATTGATTTAATTATTTAATTGAGGTATTAAAAAATATTATCGGGTTTATTGGGCAATGTGGGGTAAATAATGGATTATTTCAAAAATAAAAAGAATAATTAAAGTATAATAAATTATACTATATTATACTAGATTATAATAAATTATTACGATATTAGTAAGTGAAAGTGTTAGACGTTTTAGACGTGTTAGAAGTATTAAAATTAAGTCATAAAACATATTTTTGATTTTTAGGTATGAAAATAATCTATATTAATTTAATAAATTATATATTGTACAAAAAAAATAATATATATTATCTATATTACAAGAGCATTTAATATCCAGTAGTCATATTTGATAGGGGTATAATATGTACAGATTTAAAATAAAAGACAATTCGAAGGGAATGGTAAGCTACCATATATCATATTGCTATGAAAAAGAGCAAGAACTTGATATAATTAATAATAAAAAAAGTAATAATAATAAAAATAAAAATAAAAAGAATGATAAAAAACATTTAAAAAATTATGATTATGATTTAATATTTGATGACGAATTTGTTCAAATTATGGGCGATTTGAATAGTGAAGAAAATTTTAATAATTATGTTGATATTGTTGTAAATTCCATTAATTACGAATTTGATGAAAAATTTTTAAAAGAATCGGTTTTAATAAAAATTCCGACCTTTTACAATATAATAAACAAAAATATGAGTATCGGAGCTGATGAAATAAAAGCAGATGCACTTAATGATAATTTTTGTGATGAAATTTTTAAATATGTCCGATTTAATAACTTGTACGATATAAATATCGAAAATAACAATTTAAAAAACCACATTTTTAGAAAAAATGTAATTTTGTTTAATTTGTTAGATATTGAAACTGAGTACCTTAAAAATTTAAAAAATAACTTAAAAAGAAATGGTGCAAAAAATGTAATTTTCATATCATTCTTTAAGCTTTTAGGCAGTCCAAAAGATTTATTGGAGCAACTTACAAAAGAAGTAATACTACAAGAATTAAATGTAATCCCAAGAAATGATTTAAATTCTGTCAAATACGATTGGAGGGAGTATTATATCGAACAGCTTCGAAAAGATTCTGCACTGTGTATAAATCTTATAAATAGTTTAAATAAACCAAAATTGCAAAAACTTTCAGATATACTTTCAAAAAAATTGGAATATTTTCCAAAAGACCCAAATTTAAACCTTAGTTTGGCAATAATAAATATTTTGAAAAAATATAACAATGTTGATGAATTAAATAACTTATCTTTTACAAACAATGAAGAAATTGAATATTATGATAATTATGTTGGTAATTATATAAAAAATGGGTTAACAGAATTTAATGAATTTATAGCAGAATATTTTGTATTGTATATTAATTTAAAATTTGAAAAAAATATTATATTGAAAAATAAGATGCTTCAACCTATTATGGACGGGTATATTCAATCTCTGGCAAAATATGATGACGAATAGATATAATATACCATATACTTTATGGTATATGCCCCATATAATATATACTAATAATATATAGTACCTATTGACCTATCAACTAACTAATGTATAATTGATATATAATTAATGTATAATTGATATATAATTAATATATAATTAATATAGAAATATTGAACTACTGGTGAAATAATGGAATGTCCTATTTGTAAAAGTGAAAAATGTATTAAAATGTCCGCAATTGAATTATATGAAAGTCTTATGGAGTTGTTTTTTAAATATCAAGACCCTGAAAGCGATATAACTTTTAAAAAATACCCGACTGTCGGAGAAATTGGTGCTTGCGAAAAAACAGGTAAAAAAATATGGTACTGCCCGTACTGTAAAAAGCCATTTCCTGAAAATTACGAGAATAATAAAGTAGTAATTAAATGTCCACACTGCGATAAAACGCTTTGCATACCTGTATCAAATAGAACTTTTTGTTAATTATATAATAATATACATTTTATTTTTCTTTTTTGTATTTTTAATTTTATATTTTTAATTTTATCTTTTTATAATTATATAATTTAATTCATAAAATAGGAAATATAATTCATATATAGAAACATTTATATACAATATTGTACACTAAAGTTCTTTAGACATATATTAAAATTCCTAAAATTCCTATCAATAAAATATTAAAAATAAGACCACAAAAATCAATAAATCAATAGGTGATTTAGTGAAGAAAATAATCTCAACAGTAATTGCAGTATTGGTTGTATCCTCCGTCTTGATATTCTCAGGATGTATAGGGGGCGATGCAAGCAGTAATCCTGTAAATCAAAAACAAAGTTTAAAGATATCAGGCTCTACAACTGTATTGCCAATTATTAAAGAATGTGTAATCGAATACGACGATAAAAACGTTGTAATTGACGTATCAGGCGGAGGTTCTGGCTTCGGTATTTCAGAAGTAGGAAGTAAAATAGTAAATATAGGTATGAGTTCAAGAGACATTAAAAGTAGTGAATTCACAGACTACCCTGATTTAAAAGCACATACTATCGCAAAAGATGGTGTAGCTATTGTAGTAAACCCTGAAAACACCGTGGCTAATTCAATTACCAAACAGCAATTAAAAGACATATACGCTGGAAAAATAACCAACTGGAATGAATTAGGGGGAGACGATGCTACAATTAACGTTTATACGAGAGACGAAGAAAGCGGTACAAGAGAAGTATTTGACAAAAAAGGACTTGACGGTCAGGAAATATTCCCTAAATCTATAGTAGTTGCTTCAAACGCTGCAATGAAATCCTCAGTTAAAAACGATAAATACGGTATTGGATACATTTCAATAGGTTATGTGGACGATACAGTAAAAACATTGGACTTTGAAGGCGTAGAACCTACAAAAGAAAATGTGATTACTGAAAAATACGAAATTTCAAGGTCATTGTACTTAATAACCAACGGAAACCCTACGGAAGTAGAACGTAATTTCATAGACTTCGTAAAAAGTTCCAAAGGTCAAGAAATCGTATCAAATAAAGGATACATTTCATTAAAATTATAAAATCTTTAAAAAGTACTATTAGAAATAATACTTAGAAATAATAATTAGTATACTAATTATACCCAGAATTAGTATAAAAGTGCATACAAATCATATATTGCCGAAAACACATTATATAACCCAAAATAATAATTCATATCTATTAATTTTTTAATAATTTTTAATAATTTCCAATATTTCCAATATTTTTAATGTTATTACATTTTCAGTTGAATTATGGTGAAGCTTATGGTACTTACGAATTTTACAAAATTTACAAAATTTACAAAATTAACGCAAAAAAATAGAAAATTTAATAAAAAAATCCCCGAATATACGTTAAAATTCTTTGCAATGTTTTCAAGTTCAATAATTTTTGCAATAGTAATTTTTTTAGTATACAACACAGCCCCGCTGATAACCGAAATAAATCTGCTGGATTTTTTGCTTGGAAATCGTTGGTATCCCTCAAAAGAACTCTACGGGATTTTACCGATGATAATAGGCACCATAATAACGAGTTTTATAGCTCTCGCAATAGCGGTACCTTTAGGTGTAGGTTGTGCGATATTTCTTTCCGAAATAATCCCAAATAGTATTTCTAAGGTATTCAGAAGTAGTATTGAAATATTGGCCACAATACCCTCCGTAGTTTATGGTTTCATAGGTATGATATTACTTATACCACTAATTAGGGATATTTTTGGAGGTACGGGATTCAGTGCTTTATCTGGAGGCATAATTTTATCAATAATGATATTACCGACGATTGTTTCACTTTCAGAAGATGCACTTAGGACTGTTCCGAGCGCTTTAAAAGATGGGAGTCTTGCCTTAGGAGCTACAAGATTTCAGACCTTAAAAAACATTACACTACCATCTGCACTCAGTGGTATAATATCAAGCATCATTTTAGGGCTTGGTAGGGCAGTGGGTGAAACTATGGCTGTAATTATGGTCGTAGGTAATTGGGCTTTAATACCGACTTCGCCATTAGAACCTGTAAGGACTTTAACAAGCCATATCGTACTCAATATTAAAGAAACTGCAACCGGTGGGGTTATATACCACGTAATGTTTGCTACAGGTCTTGTATTACTTATTGTAGTTATGGCGTTGAATTTAATTGCGAAATACGTTAATTCAAAATATAATTTGAACAATTAAAAGAAGGTATTTTTATGAAAATCAAAATTGGTAAGAGTGGATTTAAAAATAGGTTTAAAAATACAATTATCAATAAATCTTTAATTAATTTATTAACAAGTGATATGACTATGGATAATGACGAAAATATTGATTATTTACCGGACGAAAAACTAAAGAAAAATTTTAAAAAGTTTAAAAAATTTAAAAATTTAAAATATTTATCGCACGCACAAAAAAGAAAATTAGAGCAAAAAATAGCATTTTCAATATTTTATTTATGCGGATTTTCAGTATTGGGGATTTTATTCTTTATGATTTGGCATATCGTCTCTAATGGAATCAGCGTAATCTCATTAAGCTTTATTGCAAGTATTTACAATGCAATAATAGGTACTTTATCTTTAGTAGCTTTATCTATAGTATTTGCAGTTCCTTTCGGTGTTTTATCTGCCATATATCTTTATGAATATGCAAAAGACAGTAAACTTTCCCAAATTGTTATATTTTCGTCTGATTGCTTAGCGGGTTTGCCTTCCATCGTATTTGGTATATTTGGGTACGCTATCGCAATTAAAACCATTGGACCCTCCTTATTAGTGGGGGGAATAATACTGTCATTTATGATATTGCCAATAATCATTAAAGCTACAGAAGAAGGTTTAAAGTCCGTACCAAGCGATATAAGAGACGGAAGTCTTGCTTTAGGCGCTTCCAAATGGCAAACTATACGCCAAATTGTAGTCCCGTCAGCTATGCCACAGATTATAACGGGCGTTATTCTTGCAATGGGTAGAAGTGCCGAAGAAACCGCTGCGGTTATGTTTACAGCTGCTACAATCTATGCATCTGGCTTTGGTCTATTAAACAGGGTAGAAACACTTTCATTTAATTTATACATCACTGCTACAGAATACTCGACACAGCAAGAATTAGCTTCCGCATACGGTATTGCGGTCGTTTTACTGATGTTAATGATTGGATTATTCATAATTTCTAATTTAGTAAAAAGAAGATTTGCGAAATATAATTCTAACGTATAATAAAAAATTAAATTTAAGAATAAAATTAAAAATAAAAATAAACGTAAAAATAAACGTAAAAATAAAAATTTTATTTTGGTGTAAATATGATATCAAATGAAACCATAAAAAATACGGAAAATTTAGAGAATTTGGATAATTCAGAAGTTAAAGATGTAATAATCGATGTAAAAAAATTAAACTTAAAATATGGGGATAAACAAGTTTTATTTGATGTAGATATGCCAATTTATAAAAATAAAGTTATTGCGTTGATTGGCCCAAGTGGTTGCGGTAAATCTTCATTTATCAGATGTTTAAACCGTATGAACGATGAAATACAAAATACGGAAGTTAAAGGAACTATAATTTATGAAGGAGTTAATATCAACGATTTAGACGTTGAAGACTTAAGAAAAAAGATAGGAATGGTATTCCAGCGCCCTAATCCATTCCCTATGAGTATTTACGAAAATATTGCTTATGGACCTAAAATTCACGGCACAAAGTTATCTAAAAAGGAAAAAAATGATTTAGTGATTGATTGCTTAAAAAAATCAGCACTATATGATGATTTAGATGAACCAAACGAACCAAATAAAATTAAAATATTACAAAAATCAGCACTTAAATTATCAGGCGGTCAACAGCAACGTTTATGTATTGCAAGATGTATTGCTGTTTCTCCCGAAATTATACTAATGGATGAACCTTGTTCAGCATTAGACCCGATTTCTACCCTTAAAATTGAGGATTTAATTAAGGAACTTAAAAAAGATTATACAATTGTAATCGTTACGCACAATATGCAACAAGCAAAGCGGATATCTGACTATACCGGGTTTTTTATGAATGGTAATGTCGTAGAATTTGGAAAAACTGATGAATTATTTAATAATCCAAAAAGTAAGTATACTGAAAATTATATAAAAGGAATATTCGGATAAATAATTATATTTTAAATAAAAAAATAACTTAAAAAATTAAAATAGAAATAAAAATTTTAGTATGGAACAGGTAAACCTAATTCTTTTCTATATTCTATTTCTTTCTGATTTTTCTCTTTTTTCTGTAATGCAAGTTTTTCGAGTATGTCTAATCCTGGTTTTACATCATCCATATTTTTAACTTCAAGTACGCCAGCTTCTACCATATTGTTTAAGTACGCTTCACCTTTTGCAGTTCTTACAAATACAGTACTCCAACCGTCAGGGCTACCTACTGAACCGGTTGAGATATCTGCAAGTTCTGCAGTGTAATCTGTACATATGTGGCAAGATTTTTGCTCGTACATATGCGTATCTTTCAATTTAACTGACTGTACATCGCCATATTTTGAATATACCCAGAATTTACCTTTTCCGATGTCTGTTTTTAAAACATCGTTCATTCTAATACCTGCGTATTCTTCAACGATTGCTTTCATACCTTCGTATGAAAAGTTTTCCATACAGAAAATACCCATTACTAATGCGATTTTTGAATCAGTATGTCTAAATCCCATAGGGTATTTCATTAATTTTCTAATAGCTTGCACTTGGCAAGGTGTTCCTACAATACCAACTTTTTCGAGCGCATATTCTCTAACAGCGTCTTTTAAAACGGATATGTTTGGAGATACAGTATATTTTGTACCTGCTGCATTTAAAACTTCTTCGGGTGTTGTAGCAATTTTAGGAGCTGCGTTAAATCCGTCTTCTGTGTTTGCAACGATTACACCATCAAGGAGTTTACTTTCTAATCCGTGGATATATGCAGCGGAGACAATACCGCCATCTTGTGCCTTTTTTAAAATTTCTTTATCTGTGGCTCTTGCAGATATTACTGTTTTATAATTTCCAAATGGGTCCAAAATACCACCTCTAAGAAATATGAGAGTATTTTTTAATACATTTAATATATTCAATATATTCAATATATTTATGATTAGTATTAAAATTTTAATTTAATAGATTTAATAGATTTAATAGATTTAATTTATTTTAATTTTCAATATTTGTCCATTTACTCAATTTTTTGAAGTAATTCAGGGAATCTAACTCTTGGGCATTGTGCACCACAGAGTCCACATTTTATACAAAATTCTGAGTTAATGTTTGGTTTTCCTTCAACCATTTCAATTGCTCTAACCTGACAAGCTGCTGCACAAGTACCGCAACCCATACAAAGCGATTTGTTGATTACGTCTTTAATTACGTCGCAACCGCAAGCATCTTTACCAATTTTTGCAATTTCTGCGAATGGTTCTAAATACTCCATATCCCCCTCTAAAGCTGCCGTAATTAAATTTACGATTGATTCAGGGGATGGAGGACATCCTGGAAGTGCCAAATCTACTTTAATTACATCACCAATCGGTGCAAATGAAGCATGACTTGGTTGGGACATTTGTCCGCCTCTCGCAAATCTTGTAACTCCTCCAGAAGCTGCACAAGCTCCGAGTGCTACAACAATTTTTGAGTTCTTACGGGTTGTTAATATATCATCCATTGCGTGATGGTCGTCTAAACATACGCTACCTTCCACAAGTGCGATATCTATGTTTTCAGGTATTTTTCTTTCGATTAATATCTTATCGTCAGTTTCTGTGATTTCCGTCTTTTCATCGGCTAATGTTAACGCATAAACTAATTCAACAGCACCTAAAATATCAAGTAATTTCTCGTAGGTATCTGTGAGAGATATTAAACATCCTGTACAGCCACTCATGTGTATATGGGCAATTCTTACCACATTATCACCATTTATCGATATAATTCATTATTTATAGTCATTTAGTAATTTTAATAATTTTAGTCATTCGATAGTCAATTTAATTTAATATACTTTAATTTTAATTTAAGTTAATTAATTTAGTTTAATTCTTCAATTATCATTTTAACTGCATCTTCAATCGAATTACTTACATCATCTGATAATTCAAGTAATATATCCGGTGCCGTGACATTCTTCTGCTGACAGCCTACCACAACAATTTCAATCCCAAAATCATCGTTAATTTCCCTTAACATAATTGCAAGTGGCATATCGTGAGCATCTACACGATATTTAGAAAGATTTGGTAAATCTTTAACGGTTAATCTCTTTAATTCACCGGGTTTTAAACCATATTCAATAATATCTGCAATTACAATCTTTTTCAATGGAGTTTCATTGTCTATTAATGATAATATAAAGTGTGAAGCTCCCGTACCTGCGTCAATTAATTGTATTTTTTCAGAATTTAAGATGGGATATTCTTCTCTCAATTCATTCAATCGGTTTATAACGTGATATCCAAATCCATCGTCTCCAAAAAGGATGTTGCCACATCCAAGCACCAATATTTCTTTATTTAAATATCCTGGCATAATTCACCATTTTTAAGTTGGTAGTATTGTATATTAGTAATATTATTGTATAGTAATTTAATAACGATAATTCCTTATTTTTTAATTTCAATCCTTTTAATCCAGTTAATCCAGTATATGAAATTTAAAAAATATTATACGTGTATTTTAAACTATTTTTAAGATACGTTTAAGATACGTTTAAGATACTTTCAAATTATTTGAAGTATTTTTCATCTACAACATTGTTATCATAATCTAATGATATCATGTGTGTAGCACAGGAAACACAAGGGTCGTAAGCTCTTACAACGTGTTCAGCAAATTTATAGTGCGTTCCTTCGACTGCTTTACCAATTAAAGGTATATTCCAGGTAGTAGCTACAATAGCGTTGTAATATTTGATTCTACCTTTTTCGTCGATTGAAGCTTGGTGTGTATTGTGTCCTCTCGCTGCTTCGTGAACACCGAGACCTAATTTTTCACCATCGCCTAAAATAGGGTCTTTTGCTCTTGTTATACCATCGACATTTAATTCTTCGATTATTTCCATAGCTCTTTTAACGTGAACAACGTTTTCATATGCTCTCGCAATGTGAATTGCCATTGCACCTTTTTCTTTAAAGTCGTGGAATCTTGCAAATCTTGCACGTGGTCCTACTTCCATTAATCTACCATTATATCTCGGGATTGTCGTACAAGCTTGTACTGCCACATCTTTTTCATATACGTCGTACGGCGTGTACTCAATTACTTTAGACTGGTCAATATTTTCCCTATTTCCATAGGTGGCGTCAGTAGCAAGGTATCCAAAGTCGTGATATCCTAATTTTTCAGGAATTTCTGTTCCATCAACGAGCATTCTGTTTTCAAAAATAGGAACTAAGTATTCAACTTGCTCTTTTGCTAATTTTTCAAATTCTTTACATTTGTAAAATATTTTTGAAGCTGCTGAAGGGGTAATGTTTTTTGCCATACCGCCAACTTTAATATTTGGTGCGTGAATTGCTTCACCGCCTATGGTGTCAACAATGTACTGACCTGTTTTTCTCATTTGTTGAATTCTTTTGATATATTCTACTCGGTCATTTTCAGGTACGAAATCAGGAGCAACTAAAAACTCGTGTAATGGGTGAGAGTGCATTTTATTTCCGAGCCCAGTTAATTCTCTTAATAATAATCCGTCTTTTGGAGGTATAATACCACAAGCGTCTTCAATAGCTTCTACTGCCGAAGTAGCGTGTGCAATTGGGCAAATACCACAAAATCTTGAAACTGCAATCGGTGCAAATTCAGCTGGTTTACCAACTAAAAATTTCTCGAAACCTCTTACAGGTGTTACACTCAGATAATTACCTTTTTCTACGATTCCGTCGTCGTCTACTTTTAAAACAAGTTTTGTATGACCTTCGTGTCTGGTTGTTGGGTTAATTTCTACAGTTTTTCCCATTAAATCACCTATTTGTTAAGCCACAATTATTTAAATAGATTAGATTAGTTTATTAAAAATTTTTATTTTAGTCAATAAATCAAAATTCCCAATCTAAATTTAATAAATTGGTAATTATCGATTCGTCGATTTAGCCACATTTAAATATTTTATGTATTTTTGTCATTTAATCGGTTTATTTTATTTAATCGGTTTTAATAATTTATTTTAAAATTCGTAGTTATTAAACATTTTAATGTATATTAAAAATTCTAATATGCTATTTTTGTAATTAATAGATATTAGAAAAATTATTAACCATATTAATAATTCAATATAATGTTTTTAAAGTTTTCTATATAAAGTTTTTGATTTCGATTTAAAAATTGTATTATATATATTAGTTATCGATATACCCATATGCGAAATTATAATAACTATTGACTATATTAGATTACCTAATGAGGTGAAAATGTGGCTGAAAACTGGGAACCGAAAATTATCGGTTTTTGTTGTAATTGGTGTACCTATGGTGGTGCAGATACAGCAGGTGTTGGGAGAATGCAGTACCCTCCAAGCATCAGAATTATAAGAGTGATGTGCTCCGGTAGAATCGAACCGTCATTCATATTAAAAGCATTTAAAGAAGGTGCTGATGGTGTATTCATTGGCGGTTGCCACCTTGGAGACTGCCACTACGATGCAGGAAACTACAAATGGCAAAGAAGAGTGATGATGCTCTATGATATGCTCGACGAACTCGGTATCGAAAGAGAAAGAGTTATGCACGAATGGATTTCAGCATCAGAAGGTGAAAAATTCCAAATTGCAATGAATGATATCTATGATAAAATAAAAACGATGGGTCCTTGTACTTTAAAAGAAAATACGGGCAATATCGACAAATTTGTAGATGAATTAACAGAAGAATTAAAAGAGTAAGATAACTCAAATAATTTTTAATATGGTGTAAATCGATTAAATTCGATTACAGACTAATTAAATAATATAATGGTGGTTTCATGGTTAAAATAGCTACTACGTGGCTTGGATGTTGTTCTGGTTGCCACATAAGTCTTTTAGATTTACACGAAGATTTATTGGATATATTAGGACAAGTTGAATTAGTCCATTGCCCTGTTTTAATGGATGTTAAAGAAATACCTAACGATATAGACGTTGCATTAATTGAAGGTGGAATTAGAAATGAAGAAAACCTTCATACTGCAAAAGAAATGAGAAAAAAAGCAAAAATTGTAGTTGCTTTTGGAACTTGTGCCGTATACGGCGGTATTCCTGGTATGGGCAATCTTTACTCAAATGAGGAAATACTCGAAAAAGCGTACAAAACTACACTCACAACGAAAAATGATGAGGGAATTATTCCAAACGAAGAAGTACCCCCATTAACTTCGAGAGTAGTGCCACTTTCACAAGTTATTGACGTTGATTACATACTTCCAGGATGTCCTCCTAAACCAGAGTTAATTGCAAGCGTATTAACTGCACTTTTAGAAGGCAAAGAACCTGAAATATCAAACAAAAACATGTGCGAAGTATGTCCAAGAGAAAAAAGTAGTGAAGGGGTTGTTGTAGGCAGTCTTAAGAGAAACTACGAAGGTGAAATCGACCCTAAAAAATGTTTACTTGAACAAGGCTACATGTGTATGGGTGTTGCTACAAGGGCAGCTTGTGGTGCAATATGTCCAAGTGCTGGCGTTCCTTGCACGGGATGCTATGGTCCAACCGACAAAGTGGTAGACCAAGGTGCTAAAATGATATCTGCGTTAGCATCAGACTATAAAGTCGATGAAGACAAAGAAATGGACCCTCACGAACTTCCTAATAAAATAATTGATAAAGTAGGCAGTTTCTATAAATTTACCTTGCCAAGTGCGTTAATTCCTGTAAAAAACGATAGGAACAAAAAATAATAAAATAAAATAATAATAAAATAATAATAAAATAAAATAAAAAATAATAAAATAATACTAAAAATAAGTAGTTTTAATGAGTAAAATTAAATTTTAAACATTAATATGGGGATTACCTATAAATAAATTTATTATATTAGACAATTACACAATTTGACTATAAAATGACTATAAAATATCAAATTAATATAAAATATACTATATAATTACTATGGATTATCATATATGGTGATATAATGACAAAATTGTCAATAGAACCTGTTACTCGGGTTGAAGGACACGGTAAGGTTACACTATCATTCGATGATAGCGGAAAACTCGATAAAGTCAATTTTCACGTTGTGGAAGTTAGAGGTTTCGAGAAATTCTTAGAAGGTAGATATATCGAAGATGCACCTGTATTTACACCAAGAATCTGCGGAATTTGCCAAGTTTCCCACAATTTAGCAAGTGCTAAAGCCGTTGATAATATTTTCGGTGTAAAAATACCTAAAACAGCAGATATGCTCAGAAATTTAATGCAACAAGCTTCAAACGTGCACAGCCACGCTTTACACTTTGGTATGCTTGCAGCACCAGATTTAATGTTCCCTACTACAGATGATGCTTTAAAAAGAAATCTTTTAGGCATTGCTGCAGAAAATATGGATATGGTAAAAGACTCAATTGCAATGAGAAAAGTTGGTCAAACTGTTATCCAAAAAGTCGGTGGTAGAGCAATTCACCCAGTAACTGCGATAGTAGGCGGTCAATCAAAAGCATTGAGCGAAGAAGAAAGAGACGAACTTTTAACCTTATCTGACAACCTCGTTGAAACAGCTGAAAGAACGTTAAACGTTGGAAAACAGATGATGGAAAACTTAAAAGAAAAAGATTTAATGGACCTCGGCTATTTTGAATCATACCATATGGGTTTAGTAAATAAAGGTGCTCAAGACATCTATGAAGGTAATATTAGAGTTGTAAACTCAGAAGGTAAAACTGAGTACGAATTCGACCCTTCAGAATATATGAACTATATTTCAGAAGGCGTAAGACCTTATTCATATTTAAAATTCCCTTACTTAACTGAAAAAGGAGATGGGGAAGGAAAAGGTGCTTATAGGGTTAATACACTTTCAAGATTAAACGTATGCGACAAAATGCCTACGCCACTTGCTCAAAAGTACTATGAAAAATTTGTACAAACCTACGGAAAACCTGCACATCAACCTATGTTATTCCACTACGCAAGATTAATCGAATTATTATCAAGTTCTGAATTAATTAGAAAATTCTTAGAAGATGATAAAATCGTTGATACAGATGTTAGAGCTGAAGCTAACGACATTGTAGGCGAAGGTGTGGGCTGTGTTGAAGCTCCAAGAGGTACTTTAATACACCACTTCAAAACGGACGACAGAGGAATTATTAACGATGCTAACTTAGTAGTTGCTACCGTTCAAAACAACCCTGCTATGGACATCGGTGTTCAAAAAGTTGCTCAAAAATACATTAAAACGCCAGAAGACGCAAAACCTCATATATTAAACTATATGGAAATGGTTATCAGAGCATACGACCCTTGTTTATCCTGTGCAACGCACAATATAGGCGAAGAACCTAAAATGTTATCTATGGACGTATACCAAGGCGGAAAATTAATTAAAACGTTATAAAAAATATGACGTATAATACATTGTAATATTGTAATATTGATATAGTATAATATTGTAATAAACAGAAACATTTAGGGGATGTTTATGAATAATATGGATTCAGAAAATAGTACAAATGGTATTAAATGGGATGAGAAGAAGTGTGAATATTGTGGTCCTTGTGCGATAAAATGCCCAAATGATGCTATTACAGTTGTAAATCCCAAAGGTCTTGAATTACCTTCAAGGAATAAGACTGATAAAGCTAATGAATTTAAAATGTGTGATTTATGCGGTACTTGTGTATCTGTATGCCCTACAGAAGCTTTGAAAATGGGAAAAATCATACATAACGAAAAAGAATATGATAGGATTGAATTTACACCAAGTTTATGCAATAGTTGCGGTACTTGCGTTGAAGTTTGTCCTCAAAATACGTTAAAAGTAGATGAAGAATATAAACTTAAAGGTTTTTGCGTAATGTGTCTTAAATGTATTGATGCTTGCGAAAAAGCTAAAAAGAACGCTTTATCCTTGGAATAATTTTTTTGATAGATATAGATATTAAAAAAATTAATGTATTTATCAATTATAATAATAGGTATAAAATTTTATAATGTGCATATAATAAAATAATAAAATAATAAAAATATGAAATATACGAAATAGAATAAATCCAAATTAAAGTAAGATATTACCATTCTAACTTTAAATTACAAAAATTGAATAAAATAAATAATTAAATAAATAGATTAATCAATTAATATAGCCAAAATATCGGTGATATTATGGAAGAACCAAGAATCGGAGTTTATGTTTGCCATTGTGGTGTTAACATAGGCGGAGTTGTAGACTGCGAAAACGTAGCTAAAACTGCCGAAGGACTCGAAAACGTAGTAATTGCAAGAGACTACAAGTATATGTGTGCAGACCCTGGGCAAGAAATGATTAAAAAAGATATTAAGGAGCTTGGATTAAATAGGGTTATTGTTGCAGCTTGCTCTCCAAGACTTCACGAACCTACATTTAGGAGATGTGTTGCAGAAGCAGGTTTAAACCCATTTTTATTCGAATTTGCTAACATCAGAGAACATTGTTCTTGGGTGCATATGAAAGACAAAGAAAAAGCTACTGAAAAAGCAAACGACCTTGTAAGAATGGCAGTAGCAAAATCAAGAGGTTTAGAACCTTTAGATTACCTTAACGTACCAGTTACAAAAAGAGCACTCGTAATTGGTGCAGGGGTTGCAGGTATACAGGCAGCTCTCGATTTAGGTGATGCAGGATTTGAAACCATCGTTGTAGAAAAAACTCCATCAGTTGGTGGTAGAATGGCTCAACTCGATAAGACATTCCCTACAAACGACTGCTCAATTTGTATTCTTGCCCCTAAAATGGTTGACGTTGCAAAACACCCTAACATTAAATTGTACTCTTACTCTGAAGTAAAAGAAGTAAAAGGATACATTGGTAATTTCACGGTGAAAATCGAGAAAAAACCAAGATACTTAAGTGAAGAAAAATGTACGGGTTGCGGTTCTTGTGCTGAAGTATGTCCTATCAGCGTTCCAAACGAATTTGATATGGGACTTGGTATGAGAAAAGCAATTTACAAACCATTCCCTCAAGCTGTTCCAGCTAAATATACAATTGATATGGAACATTGTATCGATTGTGGTCTTTGTTCGAGAGTATGTGGCCCTCAAGCGATAGATTACAACCAAAAACCAGAAATCATTGAAGCTGACGTCGGTTCAATTATCAACGCTACAGGATATGACCCATACGACCCAACGGAAAAAGAAGAATATGGTTATGGAACTTACCCTAACGTAATTACTGCCATGGAATTGGAAAGAATGATTAACGCATCCGGTCCTACAATGGGTAAGGTAATCAGACCAAGCGACAGCCAAAAACCAAAAAGAATTGCATTTATTCAGTGCGTTGGTTCAAGAGATGCCAAAACAGGGAATAGATACTGTTCAAACGTTTGCTGTATGTATGCAATGAAAAACTCACAGTTAATAAAAGAAAAATCACCAGAAACCGATATCGACATATACTATATGGATATACGGGCATTTGGTAAAGCATACGAAGAATTCTACGAAAGAAGTGCTAAACAGTATGGTATCCAATTTATTAGAGGAAGACCTGCTCAAGTATTCCAAGAGATTGATAGCGATAACCCAATAATTAGGGCAGAAGACACCCTTTTGGGTGAAATATCTGAAAAAGAGTACGATTTAGTAGTTCTTTCAGTTGGTATGGTACCATCATCAAGTGCTGACGAAATTCAAAAATTACTCGGAATATCAAGAAGTGCTGACAGATTCTTCTTAGAAGCACACCCTAAATTAAGACCTGTTGATACGGCAACAGACGGTGTTTACTTAGCAGGTGCTTGTCAAGGTCCTAAAGATATCCCTGCTTCAGTTGCGCAAGGTTCTGCTGCTGCTTCGAGAGCTTCAATTCCATTATCTCAAGGTGAGGTACAAATTGAACCTATCGTTGTAAACATTGATTCAGATATCTGTGGAGCTTGCGGTATTTGTGTACAACAATGTCCATACGGTGCACCAAGATTTGTTGAAAAAGACGGCAAATTATCAGTAGAAGTAATTTCAGCACTCTGTAAAGGTTGCGGTACTTGTGCAGCAGGTTGTCCAAGTGGTGCTTTAGAGCAATCACACTTTAAAACTGGGCAAATTTACCACCAAATCGAAGGAGCATTTAAAGACTCAATTTAAATAAATAGTTAAATATTTATTAACTATTTATTAACTATTTATTGAATATTCTTCCTATTAATTTAAAAAAGTATTATATTATTAACTTTTTAATTTTTTAATAACTATCTAATTAGTGGTGTAATAGATAGATATGCAATATAAGGATTATGTAAAAATATAACAACTAATATGACAATATTACTTAATTTAAATTTTATTTTTTTAGTTTTTTATTTTTAAATTATAAGGGCATAAATTTAAAATATGATTTTAATATCCTAATTCTATCGATCTCCTGAGATAAATAGCATACCTCTTTCTACATTCAGGACAACGCTTTACATAAAGTAGATAATGTACAACATTTCCACGATTTGCTTTTTTCTTTAGAATATCCTCAGGCAAATGTGTAATATATTTGTCAACATTTTCCAAGTCTGATTTATGATTGTATCCCCTCTCACTCATCTCCTTAGCTAACTCATCGTGTCGTTTTTTGATACTTTCAACTTCAACTTGGTCAAACTCAACGTGTTTTGTTATTTGTCGCCTACGTTTTAAAGAACCTAAAAGCATATGGCTTTCAACGTGTGCACTTCCGAGATGTTTCTGACACAATGCTTCAACTGGAAAATGTGGAAATTGATTAACCATTTTTACACCTATATTAATATATTCACAATAATGTATATATATTATAAGATATCTATATGTTAAATAACCTAAAATAAAAATATAATACAAAATTGTTTAAAAATTGTTTAAAAATCAAATGGTGTTTAAAATGAATCATATAAAGAAAATCTCGAGTAAGGATAATTTCCGAAATATGAATACTGATAAATTAAATAACGAAATAAGTAAATTAAATTCATTTGAAAGTGTTGTTTTATTCCAGTGGTGGCACTAATCACTGTGTAATTTTGTTAGCGAACGCCATAGTTCGTGAATGTATTTAAATTGTATGATATTTTGCAGTAGTTAATTAAAAATTTATAAATTTTAATAAGGTTATATCCATATATTTAACCATTCAAATTTATAAGTAGTTGATTAAGTATTGTTTTGTAAAATTATTATATTTAGATTTATAAATTTATATAACTTTATGTTGATATCTATTGAGTATATAAATTTAAAAACTCAAAAACTCAAAAAATTTTAAGGATGATTATTATGATAAATTTCAAAAGACAGGCGAATGCCATAAAGAATTTTAAGGAAAATAAACACGATAAAAACGACCCTGTAAATAAAATAAATAAAAATGCAATAATAGCGGAAATTAAAGTCCATTCCCCAAAATATGGAGATTTATTAAAAAATAGGAAAGAATTAGACATTTTAAAGATATATGAAGAAGCCGGAGCTGTTGGAATCTCGTATATTACGGATAAACAGCATTTTAACGGAAATTTCAAAGTTTTCGAAGAAATTTGTAAAAATACGGAATTACCCGTGCTTAGAAAAGATTTTATAACTACAAAAGATGAAATTGAAAAAACTGCCGAAGCTGGTGCGAGTACAGTTTTAATAATTTCAAGGTTGCTAAAAGAGGAAACTGCCGAATTCGTAGATTTTGCAATGAGTTGTGGACTTGATACGCTTGTAGAAGTTCATAACAAAGAAGAAATTGAAGTCGCAAAAGATACAAAAACGTCTATGATTGGTATAAACAACAGGGACATACGCAAATTGGAACTTGACGATGGAACAGTTTCTTTAACTGAAAAATTAGCTAATTTAATCCCGAAAGATAGAATAATTATCAGTGAAAGTGGAATCGCTAATTTAAACGATTTAAACACAGTATTAAAATACACTGATGCAGCACTAATTGGAACATCATTTATGAAAACTAACTTTGAAACACAGAAAGAATTTGTTAAAAGCTTTGTAAGGGGAAAATATGAGTGAAACAGTTGCAAAATTAAAATCAAAAGTAAATACGAATAATTTAAACCAGAATAATTTAATGGACAAAATTCTTGAAAAAAATGATTTATCTTTTGAAGAAGCATATGAACTTTTTGGAAAATTATTAAATGAAAGTGAAATTAAAATCGGTGCTTATTTAACTGCCTTACAGATGAAAGGCATTAGTTCCGATGAAATTGCAGGTTTTGCAAAAGCTATGCGAGATAATGCTGTAAAAATTGAATTAGGTGATGTGATAGACACTTGCGGGACTGGAGGGGATGGTTCTAAAACCATTAACGTTAGCACAGCGGTTTCTTTGATACTTTCTTGCTTTACAAAAGTTGCAAAACACGGTAATGTTTCAATTACCTCAAAAAGTGGCTCTGTAAATGTATATGAAACTATGGGTTGTAAAATTCCAGAAAATATTGAAGTTGCGAAGCTTTCACTTGAAAAAACAAATTTTACATTCTTGCACGCTCAAAAATACCACCCCGCACTTAAAAAAATAATGCCTGTAAGGAATGAATTAAAATTCAAGACAATATTTAATATATTAGGACCTTTAGCAAATCCTGCAAGTCCAAAATATCAAATAATCGGTGTAAATTCCTCTGATTTGTGTGATAAAATTGCAAGAGCGTTGCCAAGATTACAAAATATTGAAAGAGCTTTGGTCGTAAACGGCTATGGGGAAAATTACACCCTTGACGAATTAAATCCGAATGGAAATTCAAAAATCGTAGAATACAATAAAAATGGCGCTGAATTTGAATTTAAAGAATATATCGTAAATCCTAAAGATTTTGGTCTTAAAAATTCGAAAATAATTCCTTGTAATAGCCCTAAAGAAAGCGCAGAACGTTTAATCAACGTATTTTCTGGAAAAATAAACGAAGACAGGAATTTTATATTAATGAATGCAGCGGCTGGATTATATGCTTGTAAAATTGCATCTGACTTTATAGATGGTGTAGAAATCGCAAAAGAAGCACTCGACTCCGGTGCAGTATTGAAAAAACTTGATGAATTGGAAAAAGTGAAAAAGTATGATGGGGGTGAGCAGTATGAAAAATAGTACGGAAAAAAATATGAAAATTAGATTAAATTATGTAAATCCATTAGTTTTATACAGTTTACTGAAGGAAGAAGGAAAATATCCTGTAATGCTCGAATCACGCTCCAAAGGTCAAACTAATGCACGTTATACGTATATCTCTTCAAATCCGGAATATATGTTAAGAGTAAAAAATAAGACAAAAATCGATAATGAAACCGTTTCAAAAGAAAGTAATCCATTTAAAGCTTTAAAAGAAATTTCAAATGATAATAAAAATAATAACAAGTTAAATTTTGATAAAAATAACAAAGATGACAGATTTACGGGCGGATATCTTGGATATATGGCTTACGACTGTATTCATAACTACATTGGTGGAAAAATAGAAGAACCCTCTGTTTTTGGCTATTATGACCATATGTATGTTTACGACCATTTATTAAGGAAATTTTATTATTATTCTGAGAATAATAATTCTATTGATGAATTAAAAAACGCTGAAAAAATTGTCGAAAAAGCTAAAAAAATTCAAATTAGCGATAAAAATAATAATAATAATAAAATTAATAAAATTAATAACGAAATGAATACTAAAGAAATTGAAATCTTAGGTTGTGATGCTGATTTCGAAGAATATACAAATATGGTTGAAAAAGCAAAAGAACATATTTACGCAGGAGATTGTTTCCAAATAGTACCTTCTCGAGAGTATTATTTAAAAAGTGAATATTCTGCGTTTGAATTGTATAAAAATTTAAGAAAAATTAACCCAAGCCCATATATGTTTTTGCTTGAATTCGACAAAAAAATAGTTGGTGCATCGCCTGAAACAATGGCATCAGTTCAAAATAACGTTTTAAAAGTAAACCCAATTGCAGGAACTGCACCTGTTGGAAAAAATGACTCGGAAACCGAAAAATTTGCGAAAGAATTGTTAAACGATGAGAAAGAGCGAGCAGAACATATGATGCTTGTAGACCTTGCAAGAAACGATGTAAGAAAGGTTTGTAAGCCTGGAAGCGTTGTTCTCGAAAGATTTTTCGATGTAGTCAAATACAGCCACGTTCAACACCTTGAGAGCGAAGTTATAGGCGATTTGGATGAAAAATATGACTACAATATGTTTGATGCAATAGAAGCTACATTCCCCGCAGGTACTCTTACCGGAGCCCCTAAATTTAGGGCGATGGAAATAATCGATAAATTAGAGAAATCAAGACGAAAAGTCTACGGTGGAGCTGTAGGTTATTTCTCAAATAGTGGAAATGCGGATTTGGCCATAGGAATTAGAATGGCAGAAATCGAGAAAAACGGAATTTGCAGTGTAAGAGCAGGGGCGGGAATTGTGGCAGATTCAGTCCCTGAAAAAGAGTATTACGAAACAGAACGCAAAATGATGGCTATGATGAAAGCCTTGGGCGTCAAAAACAATGATTTTGAATAGGGGTGAAGAGTATGATAGTTATAATAGACAATAAAGATTCATTTGTATGGAATTTAGCGGACTATGCTTCAATATATGATGAAATAAAGGTTGTTCCTAACACTATGAGTATTGAAGAAGTAAAAAACCTAAATCCTGACGGTATTATCATATCCCCAGGACCTGGAAGTCCAAAAAATAGTAAAGACGTGCAAAACTGCCCCAATATAATTAAAGAACTAAATGTCCCAATATTGGGGGTTTGTTTGGGTCATCAAACAATTGCACACGTTTTTGGCGGCAAAGTAGATAGAATTTCCCCCGTACACGGAAAATCAAGCTTTATAACTCATAATGGCGATGGAATTTTTAAGGGTATAAAAATGCCATTTGAAGCAGGGCGTTATCATTCATTATCAGTATTGGAAATTCCTAAAAATTTCCACATTACCGCTACAAGCGATGATGGGGCAATTATGGGAATAAAACATAATTCAAAAGAGATATACGGAGTTCAGTTCCACCCTGAAAGTATATTAACCGAATTTAAGGAAAAAGAAGGTTTAAAAATTATTAAAAACTTTGTAGACCTTTCTAAATCGTATAAAAATTAATTTATAAAAATTAAATTGTAAAAGTTTATAAAAATTTATAAAAATTTGTGAAAAAATGTTTTTAAAAATTTGTGGAATAAAAACCTTGGATGAATTGAAAATCGTTGAAAAATACGCTAATGCAACTGGTATTATTGTAGAATGCGAATCTAAACGTAGAATAGAGTTAGAAACTGGATTAAATATTATAAAAAATTCTAAAATCCCAGTTTTTGCAGTTTCTACCACTAAAGATTTGGAACTTTGGAAAAAAATTGTTGAATCAATTGAAAATACACTTAGTAATTCCAATAGTTATAATTCGTCTAATTCAAAAATTAAGCCCCATATTCAGATTCATACAGATATGGACGTAAAAAATATAGAATTTCTTAAAACAGAGTATGATTGTGTTATTATGAAATCTTTTGAAGTTTCAAAGCACAGTTTAGACCCTGAAAAAGATGCAGAGAATTTATTATCTGAAATAGAAGGTTATGAAGTTGATAAAATCCTTTTAGATACGGGTAAAGGTTGTGGAAAAATTCACGACCATAGAATTAGTCAAATTATTTCTAAAAAAATTGATGTAGTACTTGCGGGCGGTTTGAACTTTGAAAACGTAAATAACATTGTAAATTCCGTAAATCCATATGGTATTGATATGTCGAGTGGCGTTGAGAAAAATAATAGAAAAGACGAATATTTAATAAAAAAAGTCTGTAATAACTTAAAATTAAAATCATAAACATATACTCATAAACATATAAACATATAATCATTTGAAAATTTATAAAATTAATCTATTGGTGAAATTATGAAATGTGATAAAAACGGATATTTTGGAGAATTTGGGGGTCAATACATACCCGAAGTTTTAAAACCAGCGATTGACGAGATTAAAGAAGCATACAGTGAATTAAAAAATGACGAAGATTTCCAAAACGAACTCTCGTACTATTTAAAACATTATGCAGGGCGTGAAACTCCGCTTTATTATGCTAAAAATTTGAGTGAAAAACTTGGCGGTGCTAAAATCTACCTAAAAAGAGAAGATTTACTACACGGTGGGGCGCACAAAACAAACAATACTATTGGTCAGGCATTACTTGCTAAAAAAATGGGTAAAACAAGAATAATTGCCGAGACAGGTGCAGGACAGCACGGTGTAGGTACTTCAATGGCTGGAGCATTGTTCGGTTTAGAAACAGAAATATTTATGGGTAGCATAGATATAGCAAGACAACAACCGAATGTAGAACGTATGAAATTACTTGGTGCAAAGGTTAACCCGGTAAACACTGGTTCAAAAGTTTTAAAAGACGCAGTAAACGAAGCTATGAGAAACTGGACAGCTACCTTTGAGAATACGCACTACTTACTCGGTACTGTGATGGGACCGCACCCATTTCCTACAATGGTCAGAGATTTTCAATCAGTAATCGGTAAAGAAGTCAAAAAACAGATTATGGAACAGGAGGGAAGATTCCCTGACCATTTAGTGGCTTGTATCGGTGGCGGTAGTAATGCTATGGGATTATTCTATCCGTTTTTAGGTGAAAAGGACTGTTCAAAAATTAATATGGTTGGAATTGAAGCAGCAGGTAAAGGTTTAGATACACAAGAGCACGGTGCTTCGATATCAAAGGGAAGGAAGGGAATTCTTCACGGTATGCTCTCCTACTTCTTACAAGATGAAGATGGGCAAATAGAAGAAGCTTACAGTATTTCTGCAGGTTTGGACTACCCAGGAATAGGTCCAGAACACGCTTATTTACACAATCTCGGACGTGTAGAATACGACTCTGCAACAGATAAACAAGCTTTGAACGCATTTATGGAACTTACACGAACTGAAGGAATAATACCTGCTTTAGAATCGTCTCACGCAATATCTTACGCCATTGAAAACGCAGGAAATATGGCTAAAGACGATATTATGGTTATAAACCTTTCAGGACGTGGAGATAAAGATTTAAACACAGTAATAAACGCCGTAAATAAAATGGAAAACTAATTAAAAAGTAAAAAATAAATTAAAGTAAACTAAATTAAAATAAATTAAAATATAAAAATATAAAAATATAAAAATTATAAGAGGAATTTGAATGAAAAATTTAAACAATTTGAACGAAAAACCGATTTTAGTTAGTTTTTTAGTTTCAGGGGACCCAAATATTGAAGCTACATTAAAATATATGAAAGCACTCGACGAATATTGTGGAGTTATTGAACTTGGAATCCCATTCAGCGACCCCGTAGCAGATGGTTCAACAATTCAGGAAGCAAATGTACGCTCTCTTTCAAATGGATTTAAAATAAATCAATCTTTTGACCTTTTAAAGGAATTTAGAAAAGATTCAGATACTCCAGTCGTTTTAATGACTTATTACAACCTTGTATATAACAGAGGAATTGAAGACTTTGTAATAGATGCAAAAAAAGCTGGGGCTAATGGGCTTATAATCGTTGATTTGCCACTTGACGAAGCAGAAGAGTACCAAAAAATTTGTAAAAAGCACGAATTTGGAACAATATTCCTTGTAGCCCCAAATACGCCTGATGAACGTATAATATACTCAGATGAATCAAGTACGATGTTTTTATACTTGATTTCAACATTTGGGATTACTGGGACAAGAGATTCATTTGAAAAAATGACTTTTGACTTTATAAAACGTGCAAAAAGTCTCTGTAGTGATAATAGTAAATTATATGTTGGTTTTGGAATTTCAAACGAAAAACACGCTGAAAATTTGATTTCACAAGGAGCTGACGGTATTATCGTAGGTAGTGCTTTTGTAAACATTATCAAAGAATACGGAGATTCTGAGGATACAATTATCAAATTAAAGGAATTGGCCAAAGAATTGCACGGTGGAATTGAAAAAGGATATGCAAAATATATTAAAAGCGATTAACTAAGCTATTGATTAAACTTTTAAAAAAATATAAAAATAAAAAAAGGAAATTTAAAAAGGAAATTTAAAAAAGATTATTATATTAAATTATAATTCAATATAATGAGGGATAATGTCTAAATATTCGTTATCTTTCGATAAAAAACCGCCTGGAATAATCCCAAGCTGTTTAAATCCTAATTTTTTATAAAGATGGAGTGCCACTTCATTAGAAGCAACTACTGCATTAAATTGAAGTAATCTAAATCCTTTTTGCTTTGCTATTTCTAAAGAATGTTTTACTAATTTTTTGCCAATACTTTTACCACGTTGACCTTGCTTAACGGCGTAAGACGAATTTGCGATATGACCGCATCTTCCAACGTTGTTTGGGTGAAGAATATATAACCCCACTACCTCGCTATTGTCAATTGCTACGCCCGTGTAAGTTTGGCTTGAAAAAAATTCTGAAGCACTTTCAAGATTTAGGCTTTTATCATTTGGAAATGCAATACCTTCATCTACTATATTATTCCAAATATCCATCATTTCCTTTAAATCCTTATTTTCGTATTCTTTAATTATTATTTTGATATTATCCCCTGTATTTGTACTAATTTAGTATTAATTATCTATTAAGTAATTATTAATTATTTAATTATTTACTTTATTTTTACAGCATTAATTCTTTTTTGAATTTAAAAAGTTTTTAGCAACGTCCATTATATTTTCAGAAATGATATACTTCGAATTTTCTTTTAAAACGCTATTTGCAACGTCAAGAGATTTATAAAGTTGTGCTTCCTCTTTAAAGTACATTTGTGCAGCTTCTGCAACTGTTTGGATTGCTTTAGCCTGACCTTCAGCTTCAATTTTAATACTTTCTGCATTACCTTGTGCCCTAAGGATTTTACTTTGTCTTTCACCTTCAGCTTCCAAAATAGCTGCCCTTTTAAGCCTTTCTGCCTTCATCTGTTGAGTCATTGCGTTCTTAATATCCGTAGGTGGGTCGATTTCCCTAAGTTCTACTTTTTCAACTTTTACCCCCCAACTGTCTGTATCTTTGTCAAGGGATTCTAAAAGCTTGTTGTTTATGAATTCCCTTTTATTCAATACCTCATCTAACTCAAGACTTCCAATAATCGCCCTAAGTGTCGTTTGAGCTAAATTTACTATGGCATACTGGTAGTTTTGAACTTCAAGAACTGCCCTGTTAACGTCCATTACTCGGTAATAAATAACTGCATCAGTGGTAACTCCTGCGTTATCCCTTGTAATCATTTCTTGAGGCGGTACGTCAATTACTTTTGTCCTCACATCCACTTTTATCGCATTATCGATAAATGGAATTATTAAGTTCACACCAGGTCTTAAACTTCCAACCACTTTTCCCAATCTAAAAATTAATCCTAATTCATACTGATTTACAATTACTACTGATTTAATAATTATAAATAATATAATTAGCCCAACAATGGGTAATAATAACCATTCCATATGTTTCAACCTCTCAATATAATAATAATAATAATAATAATAATCGTTAATTATTAATTATTTAGTTATTAATTATTTAGTTATTAATTATTTAGTTATTATGTGTTAGTAGTTAATTAACTATTTTATTTTTCAATATAAAGATATTTTGATTATATTTATTAATTTAAGAGTATTTCTTTTATTATCTTTACATTTATGTTTGTTATAATATTAATAGATAGTATATTAAAATAAATAAAAGAAAAATTAATATCCAATATTAATTTCTAAAATATAAGGATATTCTTTTGAATTATCTTCAATATTGTTTTTAAACGTTGTGTAAACTCCTTTATAACCCTTATGTTTTTCCAATTCATTTTCAACGATTAAATAATAATTATATTTTAATTCAGGCGCTAAATCTTCCAAGTAATAATTTATTTGCTCGCCAGATTTATAATTTAAAGGCAAATATTCATTAGTCAAATTATTATCAATTTTTACACCCTTATTTTCTAAATCATTATTTAAATTTGAGGTTGCTAAATTTAACATATACGGCGTTATATACCTTTTTTTAGTCATATCTTTTGTATCTTGAACTATTGAAACTATTGTTTCATTATTTTCTAATTCTACTTTGTATATTGTTAAATTTTCAATATCATAGTTGTTTAAGTGATTACCTAAGTTAAAAACGGTGTTTACTTGGTCTATTGCATAATAATTATTGTTATATTCTATCGCTGTAAAACTGTGCCCTTCCTTTTCTTCTTTACCATATTCTTCAAGTTCTATTATATAGGGAGTATATCCCGAATTTAACAAGTATGCAGCAGTATATAATGTATAATCCGCACAAATACCACTTTTTAACATATACATTTCAAAAGGTGTATACGGCCTACCATAATCGTCCTGATTTGCCCTTGTTTCATTGTATTCAAAGTTTTTAGCTTGGAAGTTTGCTAAATTAATGGTAGTTTCCAAAACGTTGTCAGATTGCAAATAACTTAATTTTGGTATCTCATTTAAATATTTAGGTTGCAATAAAGCTTTTGAATAGTCGTACATATTAATTATATTGTTATTATCGTAATCATCATAATATCCATAAATTTCTTCCTTTGGATGTGTATAACTCGTCGAATCCTGATTTTGGAACATTGAAATTATTGTATTTTGGTTTACAGCGACTATAGCAACTAAAACTATTATTGCAAGTATTCCCATATTTTTAATTGAAAATATATTTTTACTTCCACTATTTTTATTTTTAGTATTATTTTTATTAATTTTATTAATTTTATTAATTTTATTTTCACTAATTTTTTGATATTGTCTATCAGTTCTATTTTTAATTTTATCAATATTATCTCTTTTAGTTATTGAATATCCTTTCAAGTTATTCCTAAAATCTCGATAATAGTTTACATCGATATATTTCGCATAATTTTTATTATTCAACAAAATATCAATAAGTTCGACGACTTTATCATTTTGCTTTTTCGTATAATAATTATCTATTTCGTCCTCTATTTCCTTAACATCTTGCTTATACCTATTAGAATACAGTATTTCATTGTAAAAATTTTTAAATTCTGTTTTTTTATCCTTAGAATTGTCTATCATATACTGAATATATTCATCACTATCATAAAGACGATTACTATTATTTAAAATATTTTCAATATATTTTTTAGAAGTTTCCTGATTTCCGTTTATATATTCTATATACGCATAATACATATTCATAGAGCCACTTGAACCATTGTAAGCCAATTCTCTATTAATTAAGGCTTTAACCTTTTCATATTCTCCATAATACATTAAAGGCTTTATAACACGGATTATTTCTGAATGAGTATGAATTTCTTCATCCATAATGCGAGTATAATCTTTTAATATCTTTTCCAATTCTTCGATAATTTCACCTGTATATAATTATATAATTAAATTAGTAATACAATATAATAAATATGCAAATTTGATATTAAAAATCTTTAATTAAATGTTTATATATTTTATGAAAAAAATTAAAAACAGTATTAGTTATTTGTTAGTTTTTAATACAATTATTACCTGTAAAATTAAAAATTAAATATATTTAAAAGAAAAAAATAATAATAAACTCCAATAATAATAGTAATAAATAACGAATAAATTTAATTATTAGAAAAACCATTCCATATTATTTCAAAACCGTCTTCGATAAGTTTAGATTCATTTTTTGAAGAACCTACATTATTAATTACCTCTACTACAGTTCTGCTATTTTGATAAAACATTGCAATGACTAATTCGGAAGGTAATTCTTTAACGTATCCGTTTTTTATCCCACTTTCAATTAGTGTATGTAAAAATACATATTCTTTCATCACTTCTTCCCGGGTAAAATTTGATATGTAAGGGGAATTGCAAAATTGTCCAACGAAAATAAATTCGTTATGGTTATTTAATCCCCATTTAGTTAAATTATACCATATTTTTTTCATTTTATCTTTAAAATTATGTTGTGATTCAAGGTCTTTTACCATTGTTCGACTTAAATCACCCTTTACTTCAAAATACAAGTTGTTTATTAAGTCTTCTTTCGTTGGGAAGTAATGGAAGAGTGTACCTGTAGCTACGCCTGCCTCTTTTGAAATTTGAGCTGTGGAAGTTCCGTGAAATCCACGTTCTGTAAAAAGTTTCAATGCAGCACCCATTACAGCTTTTCTTTTGTCTTCAATATTTCCTTTCATACTTATCTCGTCCTAATTGATTAGCCACTTAATTGTAATAATGTTTAATAATTTAATTAATTGAGCTAGTATTTATGATTTATCAATCTTAAAACTTGAAAATTTATTTTTTGCCACAAGATAGTGTTAATATTATGTGATAAGCATACCGTAATTAGGTATAATTTTATAATATATAATTCTTAAAAATAAATAAAAAACTAACCATAACTAAAATATAGAAATTATATATAAATATGATAATGAACTAATTAATCCTTTTTTCCTTTAAAAGATAGTTTAATTTAGATATGAATATTATAGATATAATATTAATGAGTGAATCTAAGAATATTACTATTTTTAAACTTTTTCAATTTTTATTGTGCCAGACATATTTTCTATATTTTCGCCACCTGAAATGACGTTCCCTAATTCATATAGTCCACGTGCTGACCCAAAACTATCATAAAAGATTACCACATCTCCCCAGGGTGCATAATACGCGAGTGTACCAAATTTTGCATTTGCTAAAGGTGTATTGGTCGTATTAAGTTTTTTAGGGGGGTAAAATATCTTTTCGTTATTACTGTAATCTTTAACTTCACTCGTTAATGGTAATTGTTCATAAAATTCCTTGGCAGCTTGACTGTCATTAAGCTCAAAAAATGTTTTTTTCCCGTTTGATTCGATGCTAATTTTCATTTTTGAGTCCTCTAAAATTTGAGTATTGCACAATACTTTATCATTAGTTGAATTGGTAATATCTTTACCATAATTATTATTTTGTTCGATACATCCTGTTATGAAAATTGTTAGCAAAAATACTATAAAAAAAATTGTTATCTCTTTTATAGTATTATTTTTAGAATTAATTTTCATATATTTTACCCCAAAATTTAACCTATAAAAATATATGAGTAGTTTTGTTTTAATGTTTATTAATCATATTTTCTTAAATTATTAATTATCTTGTTTTTTCGAACTTCAATTATACAAGAACTATTTAAATTATCCCCCTTACAATGAGGATTATAATTAGAATTAGAATTATCTTGTTTTTGATTTTCATCTATTATTATATCGTCAATATAGTCTGCAACAATGTGCCCACTTCTTGGATTTTTCACGCTTGTTATTGAACCATTGATTACGGCATTAACATCGCTATATTCAAAGGAATAATCACAATCAGTCATCTCACAATCTTCTAAAACCAAACCTTTTGCATAACAAAGTGGTTGAGTTCCAATTATCTTGCAGCGGATTAATTTAAGATTTTCAGAATACCAGCCCAGATATTCACCTTTTACAATACTATCTGAGACTATGACATTTTTACTATGCCAAAAAGCATCCTTTGTATTCAGACGAGAGTTTTTAATTTCAACATTTTCCACATATTGAAAGGAGTATTTCCCATTTAATACGAAGTTATCAAATAAAAGGTCTTTACTATGTAAGAATGGATATTCAGACTCAAGTTCTGTATTTTTTAGTTCCATATTATGAGATAACCAACCAAATTCCGCTGAATTAATGGTGCTATTATCAATAAGGACATTTTCACATTCCCTTAATGCTTTAATGCCTCCTAAATGGCAGTTATTTATTTTCAAATTTTTAATATACCAAAGTGCAGCACGACACGTATCTGTCATACGACTATTATCTATTTGGGCGTTTTCAACGTGCCAAAAAGGATAACGAAGCCTGAAATCACAATTTGAAACATATATATTACTACTTTCTTTTAAAGCAGATTCTCCATCAAGAGGGCCATCAAATATGCAATTTATAATTTTTGCATTGTGTATATTGTATAGTGCACGCTCTTCATCTAATTTTAAGTTATCATATGTTTTTATATTCTCATTTTGCCCATTACATTCATAATATTTGGTTTTAAGGGGAATTGTCCCCTTGCAATGTATTTTATCTAATTTATCTAACTTATCTAATTTATTCAAATTATTCAAATTATTCAAATTGCCCATATTATTTAAGTTATCGTTAATATTTTGACCCATAATAAATACCTGTCCTTATTTCAAATATTTTTTAAAAAATTCTTCCAATTTATCAAATGGAATGTAATTATTATCTCCTCCGTCATACAAGTCAATATGTCTTGCATTAGGGACTATGTAAAGCTCTTTTGGTTCAGCAGCTCGTTCATACGCATCTTCACTGTAGTATCTCGAGTGAGCATTCTCACCGATGATAAATAAAATTGGTCTCGGAGATATGGTTTCGATGTAGTTCATTAAAGGGAAGTTCATAAAAGACATTCCGCTCGTAGCAGTGAATGAAGCTCCTGCATTTATGTGAAATCCTCTTTTCATTGCATAATATTCAAAGAATTCGCTACTAACTGGGTCTAATCCTTCAGGAATTGAATCTGCAGGTGTTCTTGGGAACCCTTCCGGTACTAATGGACTTCCATTTTCAAAGTCAACCCATCGCTGTTTTGCCATTTGAACCATCATTTCAGCACGTTGTTCGTCAGTTAGTGTTTTTCCAAACCCTTCCCTAAACATACCACTTATGTCATACATACTTGCAGTTGCTACTGCTTTGATACGTGGGTCAACTTGTGTAGCAGTAATTGAAAATCCCCCACTTCCACAAATGCCAATTGCTCCAATTTTTTCCCTATCTACAAAATCTCTGGTGCCTATAAAATCAACTGCAGCACTAAAATCTTCAACAAATAAGTCCGGTGATGAAATATGTCGTGGTTCTCCCTTGCTTTCACCATTGTATGATTCGTCAAATGCTAAAGCAACAAAACCTCGCTGTGCCATATTTTGAGCATATATGCCAGCACCCTGTTCTTTTACACCGCCATAAGGTGTTCCTATAACGATTGCAGGGTATTTTTTCGACGTATCAAGGTCTTTTGATAAATACAAGTGTCCAGCAACTTCCACTCCGAATTTGTTTTTAAACATAATTTTTTGAATGCTTACATTTTCACTTAATTCAAATGTAAGACCGTTAACATCTACATTAGTAGAGTTATTGTTTTTTAATTCCATAGTTTCACCCAAATAATTTAAAATGGTTATTTCTTTTAAGTACAAGTAATTTAGTATACGTTATTTTAATTTTTTTTATTTATTCTAATTTTTATTTATTCTAATTTTTATATATTCTAATTTTTATATATTCTAATTTTTAGTTATCTATTTATTTTAATTTATTATATTCTTCATCAGAAACTGGTTCTAACCATTCTACAGAACCTAACTGCGAATTTGTCTCCACAGATAAATGTACAAACCAGCTATCGGCCGCTGCCCCGTGCCAGTGTTTCACATTTTTAGGAATTTCGACAACATCTCCAGCTTTAAGCTCCCTTGCAGGCTTTCCTTCTTCCCGATAATAACCACGCCCACCAGTAATAAGCAAAATTTGTCCTCCTGGATGTTTATGCCAGTTATTTCTACAGCCCGGTTCAAATGTTACATTTCCGATTGGACAGTTAAATTCATTGTCCCTATCCACTAACATACTGAGCCATACTTTTCCCGAAAAATACTCGCTGAATATTTCCGGAATTTCCATTCCTTTTGGGAATATTGCACTATCGCTTAAATCATTTGATGTCATATTAGCTCCCCTTTTTTGATTTAATTTATTCATTTTTTTCAATATTTATTTTCTCAGCATTATTTATGTATGACTGATTAGTCAATTTAATATATGGATATTATAATATATATAGTTGACTGATTACTCAGTTGATGATGTATAATGTTATGAAATAATTATTTTGATTAGTTCTTTTATATTATAGATTTTTCTTTTATTGTTTTTTAATTCCATTTTTAGTGATAGTTTTAGCAGGTAGGATATCAAATAATACCATTATTTAAATAATTACTTAAATATACTGTATTATTGAATAATTAGCTTATTAAATGATTTTAAAGAGGTAATCCTATGAGGATAAGTATTAACTTAAAATGTGAAAAAAATACGACAATACCTTTTAATTACCAGTACCAGTTGTCTACTGCGTTATATAACTGTATGTACGACAATAATAAAGAATTTGCAGAAAATCTGCACAAATCTAAAGATTTTAAATTTTTTACACACTCCTGGTTATTTATGCCAAATTCAAAAGTTGGTAAAAATGGAATAATATGCAAAGATGGAAACGCATTCTTTAAAGTATCCTCGCCCAATGATGAATTAATGACTCATTTATTGCAAGGTTTATTTAAAGTGGGGTATATGCAAATTAACAATACCAAACTTGATGTAGTGGGCGTACTAAATGAAAAAGGATATAATTCAAACATCAAAAAGATGAAAACTATTTCTCCGGTATTATTACGTACTAAGAAAGAAAGAAATGGGATTGATAATACAGAAGGGCTAAAAATATATGACATATTACCTCAGGAAAATAGTGAAAAATTTCACGAAAATTTGAAAAATAATTTAAAGAGAAAATATTCTTTATTTTATGATAAAGATTATGAAAACTGCGATTTGGATTTTGATATAAATATATCGGAAGCTAAATCCAAGCGAGTTAAAATTAAAGACAGCTTTCAAAGATGTTCTAACTTAAAATTTGAAATAAGCGGTGATGAAGATTTAATTAAATTCGCATATGAGTGCGGATTGGGAGAATTAAACTCAATGGGTTTCGGAATGATTGATAAATATTCATATAAGTGCTAATTAAATATGGAAATAATAAAATTAATAATAATATTAATAAATTAATAAATTAATAATTAAAAAAAATTATAATATGTACTTATATAAATTTAGGGGGCATTATTGTGTCAATTTTTAAAATGACTGGTAATCCGTTTGTAAATCACGGCATATATTGTATATCTGGCATTCTTGATAAAGAAATAAATGAAATATCAATAGATGATTTATACAACGTTGCTAACGATGAATTCATATACCGTTGTGATTCAATAAAAGCCTATACAATGGTATTTGGAATGAATGGGCCATTAAAACAGCCGAGTTTTAAGGGAGATAAACGAAAATTTTATAAGAATTATTTGATTAGTTTAATAGAATCTATTAACAAAGATATTACCAAAAATACCTGCAAAGAAAATAATAGTAATTGTAATGGTAATAGTAATAGTAATAGTAATTATAACACCAATAAAAAATCTGTATGTATGGTATGCGGAGAAGAATATTCTGAAGATATTACCGATATTTGGATAAATACTCAGATTAAATCAGGCTTAGAACCTCAAAAAAACGATAAATTTGAGAAATTTATTGGAAGAGAATTATTTCCACTAATTGGCAGTTATGGAAATGACGCTCAAATATTGCCTGCATCATCAAAAGCTCCGCATATATGCCCAAAGTGTTTATTTGCAGTTAACTTTTTACCCCTATCTACGATGTTAATGAAAGGCAAATTAATATGTCTGGAATCTAATTCTACAGAATTAGCAAGAGATTTGGTCAATAAATTATATAATGAGAATACCAAAGGCGTGAATTTTGAAGATGATAAGCGAGAAATACCTGGTAAAAAAGAAGGAAATTTATTCTACAAAACTTTAATGCAATATTTTGGAGAGCTAAAGGAATATCGGAAAAATTTGGACTTGAAAAACATAGAATTATACATTTGGATGTATAGTAATGGGGGAACCAGTCCAGACTGTGAAGTTTACGAAATTCCAAATGAAACGTTATTATTTCTAAAAAAGATTTCTCGAAGAGATTTCATAGATGAATTTTATACTGTAATAATTAATGACAAATCAAGACAACTTTTTGAAAATATCGTCAATAATCAAGATTATTTATATCTTTACCCCTATAAAAAATTTAATGGCGTTAGTATTGAATTATATGAATTTTATCAGAGGGAAGTCGTTAAAAGAAGTGATTTATATTTAGAAATTGCTAAAAAAATTGCTAAAGAGTTTATAAATAATAAAGATAAAAAATTCATTGATAAAATTTCAAAAGGCGATGCTTTTAAAGAGCGACAGAATGTAGTTGATTTGAAAAAATTAGTTTACGAAATGATATTAAATGGTATATTAACCTATGACGAATATATGGAATTTTTCAATAACAAAGGATTTTATTTAAAAACTAATAAATATGACGATTATTTGCCAATTACATTTTACATCAATAAATTCAAAGAAGGATTAAATGGAGGTGAAATAAGTGAATAATGAGGGTAATGAGGGTAATGTGAATAATGTAGATAATTTAAAAAATACCGAAAATTTTATAATTAATCCGGAAAATTTAACATATAAAATTTCTTCTAAAAAGACGAATTCCATAATAAAAAGTTTTGCAGAGCTTTATTTTTACTATTATGTTGAAGATATGGAAAATGGTGCGGGAAAAGGTATTAAAAAATTTAAAAAATTCATATTAAACGAAGAAATGACCAATAATTATTCTAAAAAAATGTATTGGTTAGAAAATTCACTAAATAGGCTAATGGAAGTTTATGGTACGTTAGAAAGCATAAATAATTTTGAATTTATGAAACTATTTGAGGAAGATGCTAAAAAAATCTATGATGAAAGTGATAATTGGATTTCATTTATATATGATGAAAATGGCGATTTAAAAACTTATGAACTCCTTTATCAGTTAAGATTAGCTTTTGCAGAGCTTTACAATCAATATGTGATTAAAAACGATATTTCTAAAGAGTTTGATTTGCAAGATTCAAAATATGATATATATAAAATTTCTTCTAAAAAAATGGACTCTAAAATAAAAAGTTTTGCAGAGCTTTATTTTTACTATTACGTTGAAGATAAAAATGCAACAAAAGGTGGAAATGGATTTAATAACTTTAAAAAGAATGTTTTAGAGGGCGATATTAAAAATAATGGATTAAAATGGTTGGAAGATTCATTTTTTAGACTCGCAGAAAATTATCAAATTACTGATGAAAATAAAATAAAAAATAAAATAAAAAATAAAAATAAAAATAAAAATAATTTAAAATTAAATTATGATGGCTGGTTGGAATTTATCTCAAATTATGAAGGTAATAATAGCATATATGCGAAATATGAACTTCTTTATCAGTTGCGATTAGCTTTTGCAGAGCTTTACAATCAATATGTATCAAAAAATAGTTAAAAATTAGACCTAATTAAAAATATTAACTACTAATTAATTATCGAGTATTAATCTATTAAATTTAATCAAAAAAGATAATTTGGTGATAATATGAAATTTAACAATATTGCGGGAACTTTTGTAATTGATGCGAATGCGAGCTTTTTAAACGGTGCAGGATTAGGTGCAGGGGAGGATAAGACCACAGTAGTGATTAAAAAAATGAAAGATGGTAAACATACAATACCTTATGTATCAACTCAGTCCTGGAAAAGGTGGTTAAGAAATACGGCAGTGGAAGAAAATGAGTGGAAGAAAAGTGAAATAAAAGGAATAGACGTAAATGATAAGGGAAACACAAATAAAGTAGCAGGTGATTTAAACCCTATATTATGCCCTGAAGACGATATATTTGGTTATATGTCTGCAAAAAGTAAGGAAGCTCAAAAGAATGAAAAAGAAGAGGCTAAAAGAATTGGAATACCAAAAGTTAGGGCAGTAATTAGAAAATCACCTTTTGTAGCAACGATTTTGAAATCAGTTAAAAAAACAGGGGTTTTAACAAAAGATGACGCATTTGTGCATATTAAAAATGGGTCTCCAGTACCTTATACGACAGAATTTTATAATACCTGCCTTGAAGGTTTATTTTGTATAGAATGCAATAGAATTGGTATATTTGATAATAGGGGCGATAGAGTAGAGTTAGATGACGCTAAAGCCTACGATTATTTAAATGAAGGTTTAATCGAAGTTTTAGACGTTGACGTTGAAAATGAATCTAAAGGTTGGAAAAGATATCAATTAACTAACTTAGAAGAACAGAGAAAAGAGAGGATTGCGGGAATTTTAAAAGCTTTATCTGTATTAAGAGGGGGTGCAAAACAGGCTGCTTTTGGTACTGATGTAGCTCCAAAAGTGATTATTATGGCACCTATGCAATCTGCAAATCCAATATTTAACAATTTGTTTGAATGTGATGAAAAAAACAACTTAAAATTAAAAATAGATGTTTTAAAGGAAATTTTATCAGATTATAAGGATAGAATAACTGGAAAAGTATATATTGGTATAAGAAAAGGTTATGTTTCAAATGAGGAAGAAATAAAAGCACTCAAAGAAATTGAGAATGATTTAGGCTTAGAGTTTGAAATTGCATCACCTATTGAAGTAGTTAATAAATTTAATGAAAATGAATTTTAAAAATTTTAAATATCAACTTTTATTTATTATTTTTAAACTCTAATTTTTACATAACGTATGTTAAAATAACTAAAAATAAACTATTTGGTGAAAATATGAAATTATTACACGTACAGTTTCAAGCTTACACCGCTACATTCAAAATGCCAAATATAAACTCTGGGACAATGGTCAGTATCCCCGTGCCCCTTTATTCAACAATTGTAGGAATTATAAGCTCCTGTATGGGCAGGGAATTACAAAGAGATGAAACAAAAATCGGTTTTAAATATTCCTATGAAAATAAAGGTAAAGATTTAGAAACTACGCACCGACTTAAATACGATGGTGGTTTATTAAAACAAAATTCAGAAAACAGTGTCACGGCTCGAGAATTTCATATAAAGCCTATATTAGATATTTATTTATCAAATTTGAATTTAAAAGAGTATTTTTTAAATCCTGTATGGACACCTTCATTAGGTAGGTCTCAAGATGTAGCGTGGATAACTAAAATAGAGGAAATTGACGCAGAAAATATAACCAATGGTAAAATAAAAGCTACTTTAGTACCTATCGATAGTTTAAAAGGTAAAACAGTTCCTGGTAGGCTAATACAAGCCACAGACTACTATTATAATTACGACTGTGAAAACTCTAAAAAATATGGTTATGGGCATAATAGAACATTTGAAACTCCACAGATATATATCGCTACGCCCCACTCAAAAAAAGGTATAGATATAGAAATGGACAATTTGTATCAAATAAATACTACATACAATGACGATGGAAATACTACCAATATCGAAATAGTTAGTGATAATGAAGTAATTTATTTACATAAATTAGGTGGATATTAATGCTTTTTGCAAAAAGTAAACCTTTTGAAACATTATATGACCATTCTATAAATACTTACAATACTGGTATAAAAATAATAAATAATTTACCCTTTGACGATGAAATAAAAAGAGAATTAAAAAATAATCTTACTTTACCTCTTTTATTTCACGATATTGGCAAATCTGCTACTGGTTTTCAAGATTTATTGACAAAGAATAAAAAATGGGGTAAACGTCATGAAATTTTATCTGCATTATTTTTAAAAAAATTTGATTTGTCCGATGAACAAATATTTTCTGTGCTTATGCATCACAAATATATTCCGGAAAATAATTTAATAGATTTATCTTCGAGATATTTTAAATATGATATAATATTACCGTATGATGATTTTGATGATGATGAAGAAGAAGATGAAGGGTATCACGAAACATATTTAAAAATGATAGATGAATTTAATCAAAATATTGAAGAAATAACAATTTTATCAAATAATTTATTAAATTATATTAATTATCCCAAAAATAGCAACAATTTAGATTATAAATTAAGTGCAAAAGAGATATTGTCTAAAAAATGGTTTTATGCAAATAATGATGTTAATAAATGGAATAATCAACTAAAAAATATGTCATACGATAGCAGATATTTAGCGGCTTTATATCGGGGAATACTTATGTCTGCTGACCATCTGGCTTCAGGACATATTGAAATACCAGAAATGCTTAAAAATATGGAAAATTACCATATTTTAAAAGAAGGGCATCAAAAAAGACCTTTTCAAAATAAATGTGAAAATTGCACCAATAATTTAATGCTTGTTGCACCGACGGGTTCTGGAAAAACAGAAGCTGTATTATTGTGGTTAAAAAATAATTTCAAACCTTATTCAAGAGTTTTTTATGTATTGCCATATACTGCGTCAATAAATGCAATGCATCAACGATTATCTCTATTAGGTACGTCAGACGGTAAAATCACTAACGTACATAATATTGGAGTATTACACTCTAATTCACTATCTTATTACTATGGACTTTTAGAAGATATGGATGAAGATAATAAAAATGACAATAAGAAATATACCAAAGATAGTGAAAAAGATATTTCGAAGTTATCAAAAATGGCAAGTGAATTATCCAGTTTATCAAGAGAAATGTACTATCAATTTAGAGTTTGTACCCCTCATCAGTTATTAAGGTTTAGTTTACGAGGTAGGGGCTGGGAGTTCTTTTTATCTGAATTTCAGAACAGTATTATTATTTATGACGAAATTCACGCATTTCAACCAAAATTGGCAGGTTTAACAATATCTACCGCTAAATTACTTACTCAAATGGGTGCAAAAGTAGCTTTTATGTCAGCAACATTTCCAGAATTTTTAAAAGAAAAAATAAAAGAAAATATTCCCGATATTGAAGAAATAAATTTGAATGAAGATGACCCGGCAGATAGAAAAATTTTAGATAAGAAAAGGCATAAAATAAACGTTGTTTCAGGCAATATTTTGGATAATTTAGATATGAGTTATATTTTGGAATTATTAAACGATAATAAAAAAATATTGATAATTGCAAATACCGTTCGAACTGCTCAAAAAATTTATGAGATGTTAGATAAATATCTATATGAAAATTCTCAAAAATATTACGAATTAACTAATAAGGCTAATAAGGCTAATAAGTCTAATAAGTCTAACAAGTATAGTAAAAATAATAAAAATAATAATAAAAATTACGATGAAGGTAATGATATTTTAATGTTATTACATAGTCGATTTAATAAAAAAGACCGTAAAGATAAAGAAAAACGGTTAATAATAGAGGATAGAACACTATTACCTGATATAGTAGTTTCTACGCAAGTTATAGAGGTTTCATTAGACATAGATTATGATGTAATGTTTACCGAACCTGCACCTATGGACGCACTTGCTCAAAGATTTGGGCGGGTTAACCGTAAGGGTGAAAGAGAACCTGCAAACATATTCATATTTTCAAATCAAAACTCCAAAATTGATATTTATAATTCCGAAAGAGTCCAAAACACCGTTTACGAATTAGAAAAAATTGCAAAAAGTTCTAAAAATGTATTATCTGAAATGAATCTTTTGGAAATTGTAAATACAATATATAAAAATGGGTATAATGAAGAAGAAGAGCGTAGTTTTACAGAAGGATTAAATTATAAATATTTGGTCAATTTTAAAGAAACTATGGTCGCAGGCGTCGGTAAAGACTGGGTCGACGAATTAATAGATAATAGTCAAAGCAGATGTCAAGTTCTTCCACTTGAAGACCGTTCTGAGTTCGATAGGTTGATTGAAAACAACGATTATATCCACGCTCGTGATTTACTTGTCGATATGAAATACAATATGATTTCAAATTCCAAGGTTATTGAAAAATTAAAAAAATCTAATGCATATGTGGTAGATTGTGAATATAACTCTAAAATTGGTATTAATTTAACTAAAGAATCTAATTCAAATAATTGTATTTTATAATACATTTAATTACCTATTATTTTATATTTTTATATTTTTATATTTTTACTAATTTACTAATTTACTAATTTATTAATTTATTAATTTATTTTTTGTTTAACATATTATTAGTTTATTAGTGTAATTTTGCATTTAAATTAACTTGGGTAAAAAAAATGAAAAAAACAAATATAGATTTTGAAAAAGAACTTAATAAATTAAATGTACGGGGAATTGAAATTAACTACTATTTTATCTGTAAAACTAAGTTATTTTTATTTATGAACAATATGGGGCTTGAAAAAAACCACGAAAACGTAGAATTGGGAAAATTATTGCACGAAACCAGTTATAGGTCTAATAAAGACAAAGAAGTTATCATAAATAAGATTGCAATCGATTTTATCAAAAAGAATAAGAAAGAGGATTTTATTGAAATTCACGAAGTAAAAAAATCTGATAAAATGGAACTTGCAGATTATTATCAAATTTTGTACTATATATATTATTTAAAAAAATTAGGTATTGAATCAAAAGGAGTTATTAACTACCCAAATCAAAATAAAAAGAAAGAAATAACCCTTAATGATGAAAATATTAAAAATTTAATTCCCGTAATCCAAGAAATTGAAAAAATACGTAATTCTAATTTAATAATACCTCCAAAAAAGAAAAAATATTGTAAGAAATGTGCATATTATGAATTTTGTTTTTCATAAATGGTAGTTTGCAATTTTAAGTTAATTGAATTATTGAATTATTGAATTAATTAAATTAATTAAATTAACTAAAATATTAATCAATACTAAACAATAATAAATTAAGATAAAATTAAGGATAATAAACTAAAAGAGGGGACTTATGAAATACAATAAATACTTAAATTCAGAGGGTAAATTATACAGAAAAGAAAATACGGTTTATTTTATGGATACAAAAGGTAAAAAAACGCCCATTCCCGTTGAAAAAATTTATGCGTTATATTGCTATAAGGAAGTTTCTTTTACTTCAAGTGTAGTTATTCTTTTAGCAAAATACAACATACCTATCCACTATTTCGGTAGATATGGAAATTATGTTGGTACTTTCTACCCAAAAGGTGAAAATTATTCTGGGAAAGTGATTGTACAACAAAGTGAAAATTATTTAAATTCTGACAAAAGACATTATATAGCAAAAGAATTCGTAAAAGGAAGCATTTTAAACATATCAAAAAATTTAAGTAGATATAAGCTTGATTATGACAAAGAAAAGTACATAACAGCACTTCAAAAAGTTAATAGGATTACTGACATTATGAATGTAGAAGCACTTATGAGAAATGACTATTACAACAATTTTGACAATATTTTCAAGAATTTTAAATATGAAAAAAGGTCGAGAAGACCTCCCGAAAATGAAATAAATGCTTTAATAAGCTTTGGAAACTCACTCCTATATTCGACCGTTATTTCGGAAATATTCAATACGCATTTAAATCCTTCAGTTTCTTATCTTCACGAGCCTTATGAAAGACGATACTCGTTAGCATTGGATATTGCAGATGTTTTTAAACCCATATTTGTAGACAGACTCATATTTAACCTGGTAAATAAAAAAATAATTAACGAAAATCATTTTGAAAAGGACCTAAATTCCTGTCTATTAAATGACGAAGGTAGGGCAATATTTTTGAGTAAATATAATGAAAGACTACAAAAAACTATTAAACATAGGAAGTTAAATCGAAATGTTTCTTACCAGAGACTTTTAAGATTAGAATGCTATAAGCTTGAAAAGCATATTATGGGGATAGAACAGTATGAACCATTTGTAATTTGGTGGTAATAGGGAGGGTGTAATGTAAAATGTATGCAATAATAGTATATGACGTTTCAGTTGAACGTGTCAATAAAGTGAAAAAATTTCTTAGAACATATATGACCTGGGTACAAAATAGTGTATTTGAGGGTGAATTAACCAAATCAGAATTTGAAACGGTTAAAATTGGATTAAAAAATATAATAGACGAAGATTACGACAGTGTTATAATTTTTAGTTCCAATACTTCAAAATATATTAATAGAAAGATATTAGGCGTGGATAAAAATGAATTAACAGATATTTTGTAAATCATAAAATCAAATATCATTTAAAAATCTTTTATTTTTTAATTAATTAAATAATTAAAAGTCTCGTATTGCCCATATTTTGCAAATAATTTATAAATATAAATATATTAATTTATACACATAATTAAATATCCTGTAAAAAATACGGATATTGTTAAAAATTAAAGTTTATTTAACGACCAATAGTTAAAATATCCATATGTTATTACATTATAACAAATCTGCAGATTTTGAAAACGTCTCGAACTATTATAAATAAACCACATTATTATAGATTCGAGATTTTTGTTTTCAAACGGAGCGATTTAACAACATATTTATACCAAAAGGAGCAAATATAACACGTGCTAGAAATAAGACTATAGTAGATTTGAAACATAATGAACGTATTAAAATGTATAGAATTAGGGCAAATTGCTAGAAATAAGACTATAGTAGATTTGAAACTTTGACGTTAGTTTATAATATGCTTTTGGTAATTTGCTAGAAATAAGACTATAGTAGATTTGAAACTAAATGACGTTATTGTATCATTATTAGGCAGTAAATCAAGCTAGAAATAAGACTATAGTAGATTTGAAACCCTTACCCATTCATAAGCCCCATAATAAAAGGGTCTTGCTAGAAATAAGACTATAGTAGATTTGAAACAATTGATTCAAAGGGGCGGTTAAATTATCAAATAACTGCTAGAAATAAGACTATAGTAGATTTGAAACTATATGGAATAATAGAATTTAATTGGATGTATGTTAGCTAGAAATAAGACTATAGTAGATTTGAAACGCTTTAGCATATAATCTTAATTTATCTCCTGCTTTGCTAGAAATAAGACTATAGTAGATTTGAAACCCTGAAGAGCCACTTGAACCAGAACTTCCTGAACTTCGCTAGAAATAAGACTATAGTAGATTTGAAACGTTATTGTTACACATTATAACCCCTCTTTTATAAGCTAGAAATAAGACTATAGTAGATTTGAAACAGTTTACACCTCGTCATTATCCATAGGGTACCCCTGCTAGAAATAAGACTATAGTAGATTTGAAACACTGATACTAACTGAACAGCTTTTGAAGTGTCAAAGCTAGAAATAAGACTATAGTAGATTTGAAACCTATTAACTCTTTGTTGAATTAATCTTCGTTCAAATTGCTAGAAATAAGACTATAGTAGATTTGAAACTGCATCGTATTTATGCCTTAATAGGTCATATATGGCTAGAAATAAGACTATAGTAGATTTGAAACCATAATACATTATCTTTATAATATAATGTTATTGCAGCTAGAAATAAGACTATAGTAGATTTGAAACAACGTGCTCGATATCTCCGAGCTGAATTAGTTCAATAAGCTAGAAATAAGACTATAGTAGATTTGAAACATTGGTAGTAGGGATTAGCACCTCTTTGTTATCTATGCTAGAAATAAGACTATAGTAGATTTGAAACTCTGAGACGTTTAGATTTTCTGCAATTTCTCCAAAGCTAGAAATAAGACTATAGTAGATTTGAAACGCGTTTTTAATTTCTTCAATGTATTCATTATATTGTTGCTAGAAATAAGACTATAGTAGATTTGAAACCTACGGCTTGTCTAATTTGTAACTTCTTACCAACATATTCTGGCTAGAAATAAGACTATAGTAGATTTGAAACTACATAGGATGGAGTATAGTATCATATAAAAGAATGCTAGAAATAAGACTATAGTAGATTTGAAATATCAGTCTATACTTGTATATATTTTGTATGCACTATGCTAGAAATAAGACTATAGTAGATTTGAAACCTTGATGACAAACATAACGATGTAGGACGATATTTAGCTAGAAATAAGACTATAGTAGATTTGAAACTTCACGACATTTAGCGTAGAACATACACCTGACGCTTTGCTAGAAATAAGACTATAGTAGATTTGAAACTTACTACATTGAGAATTTCGATATAAAATTCAATTGCTAGAAATAAGACTATAGTAGATTTGAAACCAGGGTTGGATTCTGTTTCTACATTATCGTATTCGTGCTAGAAATAAGACTATAGTAGATTTGAAACTCAAATTTGTCGGCACAAGCAATTGCTATTATTTTCAGCTAGAAATAAGACTATAGTAGATTTGAAACGAATATTATAAAGCACGTGCATTGCATAATCAAATCAAGCTAGAAATAAGACTATAGTAGATTTGAAACATACAAATACGGAGCATTATATAACATTAACACCAAAGCTAGAAATAAGACTATAGTAGATTTGAAACGAAGAGGTGCAAAATGAATAATAAAAATATATATATGCTAGAAATAAGACTATAGTAGATTTGAAACGCTTGTGCTTGGGATGTATTTGGACACGATGTGCTAGAAATAAGACTATAGTAGATTTGAAACTGGATATCGATTTAGAAAGTATTATGATGTTATTAGCTAGAAATAAGACTATAGTAGATTTGAAACAAATTACAGACCTTAAAATTAAGGATTGTGAAGCTTGCTAGAAATAAGACTATAGTAGATTTGAAACTCATCATAAACAAATATACTCACGATATGGTAATTCGCTAGAAATAAGACTATAGTAGATTTGAAACTATTCCTATAATATAATTGATAATTTGAAATTACGAATGGCTAGAAATAAGACTATAGTAGATTTGAAACTTTTCATAAGTCCGTCGTTAGTCGTTGACAGATGTACTCTAGCTAGAAATAAGACTATAGTAGATTTGAAACGTGTAATTCAAAAGTGGATGATAATAATCTTCATTCATGCTAGAAATAAGACTATAGTAGATTTGAAACTCGGGTACAATATCGGTATTTACATAAGGTATATGGGCTAGAAATAAGACTATAGTAGATTTGAAACTTGAAATTAGAAAAAGACGACATAGTATTGATATGCTAGAAATAAGACTATAGTAGATTTGAAACTGCTGATTTAATTACGTTGTCAAACCATAGCACTCCTGTGCTAGAAATAAGACTATAGTAGATTTGAAACGAATTTGAATATAAAGCGAAAGCAGGGGATAAAATAAGGCTAGAAATAAGACTATAGTAGATTTGAAACGAAGATGGTGTTGCAGTAATGAGCTTAAAACAAGGGGCTAGAAATAAGACTATAGTAGATTTGAAACATTATGCATAATATACTATTTTTTGTATTTATTACTTCTGCTAGAAATAAGACTATAGTAGATTTGAAACTCTTATTTAGGATAAATTATTTATTTCTCTTTTCTCTGCTAGAAATAAGACTATAGTAGATTTGAAACGGGAAATAAATTTCTTACAATGTTCTGCACAATATTTGCTAGAAATAAGACTATAGTAGATTTGAAACATTTTTTTCTTGTCTTTCTTCGACAAATATGAATATGTCAGCTAGAAATAAGACTATAGTAGATTTGAAACGAACCAGTAGAAGAAATTAAAAACGATAATAACAACGCTAGAAATAAGACTATAGTAGATTTGAAACATTATGTTTAATAGATTATATTATTCAATTACACATTCAGCTAGAAATAAGACTATAGTAGATTTGAAACCAAACCACATAAAGTTAATACCTTTAAGTGATTTTAGCTAGAAATAAGACTATAGTAGATTTGAAACATACATTTTTAGTCTCTTGAGGAGGTATCGAATAAGGCTAGAAATAAGACTATAGTAGATTTGAAACAAAATAATAAAAATTCTAAAAGTTCCAATAGTCAAGAAAAGCTAGAAATAAGACTATAGTAGATTTGAAACAGTAATGCGAGTAAATTACTTTTATCACTCGTTAAAAAGCTAGAAATAAGACTATAGTAGATTTGAAACATTTTGTATTTTATTATTTCTGTGGATTGGCGGTAAGCTAGAAATAAGACTATAGTAGATTTGAAACTCAATTAGCGAAGCACTAATGCTATCAGCGTAATGTACAAGCTAGAAATAAGACTATAGTAGATTTGAAACATAGCCAGGAATTCCGAAAACGTACCGCCCCAGGGTTAGCTAGAAATAAGACTATAGTAGATTTGAAACCAGCATAATCCCATTTTTCATTTTCGTTCATTGTTTCAGCTAGAAATAAGACTATAGTAGATTTGAAACGAGCATGAGTTATACGTGATTGAATTCGTATCAATTGATAGCTAGAAATAAGACTATAGTAGATTTGAAACAATATGGTAGGTCTTCCAAGTAATACGGAAGTTGAAGCTAGAAATAAGACTATAGTAGATTTGAAACTATAATCAATGACGTTATTAGATTTTAAAAAAGGGCTAGAAATAAGACTATAGTAGATTTGAAACATAACTCCTTTAAACACACACTGACCTGCAACCTCCACAGCTAGAAATAAGACTATAGTAGATTTGAAACAAGTAGAGCGGAGTAAAGAGCTCCCAAACGTTGAATTTAGCTAGAAATAAGACTATAGTAGATTTGAAACTTAGAAAAGTAAGAGATGTATCCTTTTTTTATGATAAACGCTAGAAATAAGACTATAGTAGATTTGAAACATGAAGCAGATACTCCAGTTTCATTAGTTTCAGACAGCTAGAAATAAGACTATAGTAGATTTGAAACAGATTGAAAGACAGCATATACAGACTTGCAGAGGCTAGCTAGAAATAAGACTATAGTAGATTTGAAACTTAGAAAAGTAAGAGATGTATCCTTTTTTTATGATAAACGCTAGAAATAAGACTATAGTAGA
>NZ_JANUCR010000009.1 GCF_024807655.1 Methanococcus voltae
ATCATACATGAAACTTCTTCCGTTTCAAGTATTCATCTTAATTGCATAATATGTCAACGAGATGGTACATGTAATGTTTTGAGGTTTAAAACAATTAATGTACAAATATGGTATTAAAATATTAGGATATTAAAAAATACAATATAAAATTACAAATAGTTTAACTTAGATATTTAAATTAAATATCAATATATTTTAAAAAAATTGGTGATTAAATGATTCAAGATAAAAATGGAAAAAATATAGAAATTGGTAATTTTGCAAGATATATAAATACAGGTACTGAAGGAGTTGTAAAAGAATTTAAAAACTTAGATAATGAAAAATTGGTGGTTTTAGACAATAATTTAGCATACAAACCTCACTTAATAGAAATAATTGAAAAAATAAATACTAAAAATAATAATAAAAAAATAGAAGTTAAAGATGATGATATAAATCTTAGTAATTCAGATGAAATTGATTCTTGTGGTGCCGGGTAAGTAGTAATAAAATTAAAATATATTTTAAAATATATTATTTTTTATTAATTACTGCAAGTATGGCATTCAATATTGAATTTTTAATATAATTATCTGAAACTTTATCCGCATCTTTTGAAGTAAAATCAAACCTTAAGGTTTTACTTGCATCAGGCATACCCATTGTGGTAATTGTTATTACACGATAGTTTTTTAACAGCTCCAAAGCTACATCAAAGCTCTTTTTTGGTTCCATATTTATAATAAAACCAGTTGGTGTTTTTTCCAAAGATATATTATCATAATTACATAATTCATCGAATGTAAAATTAATTGCTCGTTGTTGTGCTTTTTTAATCCTATCAAAACTAAAATTTTTTAAAGTATAGACCATTGCTGCCAATATAGGCGCTTGAGCTTCCAAACCATACTTTAAACCTTCTGAATATATTTCTTTTATTAATTCTTTATTACCTGCCAACAAACCAGCCCTTGGTCCAGTCATTAATTTATCCATACTCGTAACCACTAAATCAGCACCCATATTTAAAGCGGTTGGTTGACCATTTAATAAACGTATTCTTGCACCCGATGCATCATCAAATAAAACATTTACATTATTTGAATGACAATATTCGATTAATTTCTTTGTATTTTCTAAATCAACAATCTTATGATTCATTGTAGAACCAGTGATTATTAAAAATTTACCAGTTTCAATAAGTGCCAATATTTCTTCAATATTATCACTTTCATAATAAGGTATATTTAAGATATTACAACTTTTAGGTATTGACGGGTGAGATGGTTTTTCAGGTACATAATGTAATATTTGAGATATCTTTTTATTTTTTAAAGTAATAATAGTTGCCAAAAGTGCAGAAGAAGTTCTATTAAATCCCACAGCCATTTCTGATTTACAATATTCTTCCAATGATTCTATTTTATTTTTAATATCTGAATCTTCATTAAAATCATTGTGTAAATAAGCCAATCCGTGCCTATTTAATTTTTCAGTGAATATTGCAGGTCCAGTATAAGTTTCTAAAAAATCTAAGTTCTTATTTTCAATATAAAAACCACCGGTTAACCCCGTTAAATCATAAATATTATCTCTTCCGTGTTTTTTTATAATATTCCTTAATATTTCCCTTGTATTACTTATTCTTTCAAATTCTAAATCCTTCAAAATATCCCTCAAATAATATATAATAGAAAATAATTACAATAATTTAATAGATTAAATATATAATTGTATATGTATTGATTTGATATTTAATTAAAATAATATCAGTAATAATATTGTTGTAAAAAAATTAAAAATAATATATTTAAATTTGGTTATTGTATTGAATAATAATAATAATAATAATAATAATAGTATATTATAAATATTTCTTCAATTCTTCTGGCTTATGTAATTCGCCACCTATTTTTCCAATTAATTCAACTTCACATTTTGCATACTTCATTACTTCACCAGAAATTTGACCCAAATTCATTTCAGGTACTAATATTTTAGAAGCTTTTAAATTTTTAATTAAATCGTCAGGGAAGGGAAATACTGTTTTTAATCTAATATATCCCACATCCACACCTTCTTTTAACAAAGAATCTACAGTATATTTAACAGTTCTTGAAGGAGTTCCATAACATACAAATATAGTTTTTGCACCGATGTTTTTAGATTCATATAATATAATGTCATCTTTATTTTCTAAAATTTTATTAGATAATCTTCTTACCAAACTATCATGTGTCTCTGCAGAAACGTCAGGATATCCTTTTTCATTATGTGTTAAACCAGTTACTGCTGTTTTATAACCTTCGCCAAATATGGGCATGGGTTGTATTAAATTATTATTATTATTATTAGTATTATTATTATTAGTATTATTAGTATTATTAGTATTATCCTTTGTAGAATTTTTCGGAGTTTCCCTATTAAATATAGGTATTTCATCATGTAATACTACTTTTTCACGCATATGTCCCAATATTTCATCAGCCATTACAAAAACAGGTATTCTGTATTTTTCAGCATAATTGAACGCCATTATTGTAAAATCATACATTTCTTGTACAGAACTTGGAACTAAAACAATAGGTTGATAATCCCCATGACTACCCCATTTAGTTTGCATTATATCTGCTTGTGATGCAGCTGTTGGTTGACCTGTTGAAGGACCCCCTCTTTGCACATTTACTAAAACACATGGTGTTTCCGTCATAAAAGCGTATCCGATATTTTCTTGCATTAAACTAATACCTGGGCCACTTGTAGCAGTCATTGATTTATTACCTGCCCAACTTGCACCTATTATAGAAGCCATACTGGCTATTTCATCTTCCATTTGACAATAATAACCATTTAATTTAGGTAATTTTCTTGCCATTCCTTCAGCAATTTCTGTAGATGGAGTAATAGGATAACCTCCAAAAAACTTACAGCCTGCTTTTAAAGCACCTTCTACACATGCCATATTCCCTTGTATGAATTCGGTTTTCATAATATCACCCATAATTCTCAAATGATGGAAAAATAAAATATATAAAAAATTATAAAAATACAGTAATTAAATATATTAATTTAATATATATACCAATTATAAAATATAACAATATATTATATATTATTAATCTTAGTATTATATTTTTTTATAAAATATTTCAGTTAATAAATTGTTCAAAACTCTCGAGTTGGTCATAAGTACCAAATACATAAATTTGGTCATCCAAATGCAATATAGTATCTTTTGCAGGATTAACATTTAAAGAACCATTTTTGGATTTAATACCTATTATTGAAACGTTATAATTTATTTGAGTTAATAAATCAAAAATTGAAATTCCCTCATATTTTTTTAGAATATTATATTTCCTAAGGTCAATATCTTCATTATATTCGTAGTTAGCTATAGACATAAAAGTGGAAAAGAAATCCAAAACATCTGGTTTTATAGCCAATTCAGCTAAACGCATACCACCTATCATATACGGCGAAACGACTTTGTCAGCACCTGCAATTAATAATTTATCCATGGAAACAGTTTCTTCAGCCTTGGAAACTACATGTATATTCGGATTTAATCTTTTCGCAGATAATGTAACAAATACATTGTCTGAATCTCTTGGCATTGTAGAAATTAATGTTTTTGCATTTTTAATATTAGCTTCAATTAAACATTCATCTAATGTAGCATCACCACAGATGTAATTAAATTCAGGGTTTTTTTCAAATTCTGAAACTAAATTTTCCTCACTTAAATCTAAAACTACGAAATCAGCTCCCCGTTTAGCCAATCTATTTGCAACTACTTTTCCAATCCTACCATAACCACATAATACATAATGGTCTTTCATATTTTTAATTCTGTTTTTCATATTTCTCATCCTGTTTGCTTTTCTAAAATATCCTTCCACAAATAATTGTAATGTACTACCAAAAGTAAAAAGTCCAACACTCGTACCTGTTAAAGCCAATAATATTGCAGTTAACCTCCCCATATATGTTATTGGATGAATATCGCCATAACCTATCGTAAACATTGTTATTATAGTTAAATAAAACGAATCAAACATTGAAAGACTTTCAAAATATGAAAACGAAATAGAAAAAAACATTACGATAAAAAATATTACAAAAAGACCTATTTTAATTTTCTTTATAGGTTCCATAAAATCACTTCTCGAGATTAATAATATATGAGGTCATGTTTAAAAATACTATATTATTATTTATCTAATCATTGTTATTTAATATATTACTTATAATTATATAAATATTTCAACTCTATAATATATAATAAAATAACATTTAATAATTAAGATAATTAATAAATTAAATAATAGTTTAATCATATTAAAAATAATTTTAATAAAAATGGTTGTGATAATATGGAAATTGGATTATTAAGTGTTAAAAATACATTACCTTTTTTTGAAAATTTTGGAAATCTACCCACTAAATTAATATCCGAATCTAATATAAAAGATATTAATGATTTGGATTTTTTTATAATACCTGGGGGTAGTTTAATTGAATGTAATGATTTATTGAATAATAATGAATTTACAAGCACAATGTCTAATTATCAAGGTTATATATTAGGCATCTGTAGTGGATTTCAATTATTATCTTATAATATAGATATTGGAAGAAAAAGCCAAACACCAATATTAAAAAAAGGATTAGGTCTTTTAGATGTAAATATAGCCCCATTAATATGTACAGACAGAGTAAATTTTAAAATAGAAGATAAAACATTATTTAATACATTATATAAAAGCGATAAGAATAACAATGTTCTAAAAAACAATTATAATAAATTATACGAAGGATTTCACTGCCATACTTATGGCCACATCACTCCCGAAAACTCTAAAGTGTTTACAAAATCAATAGTCAATAAATTAAACTATAAAATGCTTGAAACGTCTAATGAATTAATATCTGGAGCTTATGATGGTAAAATATATGGTACTATGATACATAATTTTTTAGATAATAAAAATATAAAAGAATCATTATTGTCCAAATTTAAAATTAAAGAAGATGAATTAAAGGAAATAACGGATAAAAATCAAAAAATAAAATTAAATTCTAAAAAATATAGATTTAACGGAAAAACAGATATTAATAAAATAGATAATATTAAAAAAGCTAAAAAAGGAATTATATTGTTAGGAACAGGCTCTGAAAGTGGTAAGACATTTATAACCACCAGTATTGCTGGAAAATTAGCCGAAAAAGGTTATAAGGTATTTTCAGCGAAAATAGGTCCTGACGTGAGAGATATTGTGCCTTCATTATATATTACAAATGAAACTATGACAAAATACAATAGTATCAAAATATATGATAGAGGTTGGTCCACAATTTCAGAATTCAAAAAATATATTGAAACCTCAGATTATGATTATTATATAATAGAAGGAGTTATGGGTGCATTTACTGGTTGTTTAAATAAAGCAGGCTATAGTAGTGCGGAAATAGCTAAATTTTTAAATATTCCAACATACGTCGTCTCGTCATGTAGTAAAAGTGGAATAGAAGGTGCATATATAGAATCATTAATATATTACAAATTATTGGAAAAAATAGGTGCAGATGTAAAAGGAATTATATTAAATAAAACATATAATGATAGAATAGCCGAAAAAGTTAAAAAAATAGGTGATTTATCAGATATTGATATAATACCAATTAAAAAAGCAAAACAAAATATAAATATAAAAAATAGAGGCTTAATGCCTGAGATAGAAATAGATTATGACCTATTTTGCAAGTTGGCTTTAGAATTAGATATTAATATGGACTTATTTAATATGACTATAAATAATAAAAATAATTTAAACGATGAAATTATACAGAAATACTTTGAAAATTCAGACGATACAACATATTTGGAACAAAAAATACAAGAATTATCCCAAAGCTTGAAAATAATTTAAATAAATATAATTAATATAAAAATAACTCATTTTTTTATAAAATATATATAACCCGAAAACTCAAAAATCAAATGATTAAATATATATTTGATATGGGATATATTAAAAATTTACCAAATTTATTTTTATAACTTTTAAAAATATAAAACTCATTTATGAAATAAAATTTATTTATGAAATAAATATGCCTGCTGGTGAATTAATGGATTCAGAAATATTAAAAAAAGAGATAGAATCTTTAAAGAATAATAAAAATATGTTAAAAGATTATCTTAAAAGAAAATATAGTAATGATATAATTTTTGATAAGAATAATATATTAATTGATTTAACAGATTTACAGAAAGAAGGCTTCTTTAAAGAAATAGATTTATTAGAATATAATCCAAAAGAAGTTTTAAATTTTATTAGGGATACATATATCGATGCATATGAATCATTGAAAATAGTTAGGAAAGATATTAATATAATCCCATATCAATTACCAGATTCCATTAATAAAAACAGTAAAAACAAACCAATGACTATAGAAGATATAAAAAGTAATAAATTAGGAAAATTGGTCGAATTTGAAGGAGTAGTAACCGTATCTACAAAAATAAAATCTGCATTAAAAAAAGCAAAATTCATATGTCCTAAATGTGGGAATATTATAGATATAAATGTTGAGAATCCATTTGAAGGATATATTGAACCAATGTGTAGTAATAAAAATTGTGGCGAATTAATGAATTTAAATGAAGAAAATTCAAAATATATAGATTATCAAGAGCTTAAAATTCAACAACCATTGGACTTAATGGATGACCCTGAAGAACCACCCAAATATATAACAGTTCTATTGGAAAATTCTCCCGGCATATATTGTGGAAGGGTAAAAATAACAGGAATTCCCGTTAAATCACAAAAAAATAAAAAAATACCAATATATGATATAATTGTAAAAGGTTTGAATTGCGAAATTATAGATAATAAATTAGAAGCAATTCTTAATGAAGAAGATGTTGAAAAAATCAATAAAGTGAGTAAACATGATGATATTATCAATATATTATCAGAACGACTCATTCCTGAAATAAAAGGATATTCCACAATTAAAAAAGCAATATTATTACAACAAATTAAAGGCGTAAAAAAAGGAAACAAAAGGGCAGATAGCCATGTTTTATTAATAACTGACCCAGGTATAGGTAAATCAGTGATGTTAAGGAAAATAGCAGAAATACCTGGTAATGTTTATGGTTCTGCGACTACTGCCTCAGGTGTTGGTTTAACCGCAGCAGTTGTACGTGAAAAAACAGAAATAGGAGATGACACTTGGGTTATAAAACCAGGTCTTTTAGTTAAAGCAAATAAAGGTACTGCATGTATAGACGAGCTTACGGTAAATAGGGATTTACAAAGCTATGTTTTAGAAGCTATGGAAAGCCAAACAATTCATATTAACAAAGGAGGTATAAATACAAAATTATCCTCTGAATGTAGTATTCTTGCTGCATGTAATCCTAAATGGGGTCGTTTTGATAACAATGAAGCAGTTTCTGAGCAAATAAATATACCTGCACCAATGTTAAGCAGATTTGACTTAATATTTCCTTTAAAAGATGAACCAGACCGTGCAAGAGATAAAGAAATAGGTAAACATATTATAAACATACATAAAGCCTATTTGGATAAAAATATAAAAGTAGATATGAAATTAGACAATATTATAATAGATGATATTCTAATAGATAATGACTTTATTATAAAATATATTATATATGCTCGACAGAAGCAGCCTATAATATCTAAAGATGCTGAGAATATATTAGTAGAATATTATACTAATATGAGGAAAAGTTCAGTTCAGATTACAGCGAGACAATTAGAAGCTACAATTAGAATTGCTGAAGCACATGCTAAAGCAAGACTTCATGATGAAGTTGATGAAGTTGATGCAATAGAAGCAATAAATATAATCACAGAATCGTTGAAAGAAATAGCCTATGACCCTGAAACAAATTCATTTGATATAGGTAAAGTGACGGGTGTTTCTAAAAAAGATGTAAATTATATGAAATCAGTATATCTGATTATAAAAAATTTATCTAATGAATTGGATAATGAATTAGTTATTTATGAAGATATTGTCGATAAAGCAAATAAGGAAAATATCGACGAAACCCAAGTTAAAACGGCTTTGAAAAAATTAAAACAAGTTGGGGACATATATGAGCCGAAAAATAGAAAATATAGGATTATGTAATATTATTTAATAATATAGTAAAAATAAGAATAATAAAATAGAAATATTAAATATACTATAAATTAAACTCAATGAATTAAGTTAAAAAGGGGCTATTATGAAATTAATTAAAAATTATCCTAAAACATATGATACTGGTGATTTATGGATTCAACCTACAAATCAATCCACCATATTAAATTATGATAATTGTTTTGAATTTAATTATATAAATAAAACCCCAATAATTAGGATATTAGGTAGCCCTTCAGTCAGTAAGATGATAAATAATCTATTAAATGCGATATCTAAAAAATTCGCATATGGAAAATATGATGTAAATCATATGAATAATATATTTGAATATATAAATAAAGAATATAGAATAAATGGAAAATATAATCGTGCCAAAATAGGATGGTATAAAGTAATAGGCGATACTTTTAACGATTTAAAAAAAAATAATTTTGAAAAAGTACTTTTTAAATTAAATACATTACTTAAAAGTATAAAACCATTGATTGTAATTGATACCAATAACACATACGCCTGGAATTACAATCATTCATTTAAAAGATTTGTAAATTGGTTAAATAATGATTTTTCAATAATTATAAGGACTCCTTTTAAAAATATAAAAAATATTAAACAACATTTTTCTAATTCAAAAATAAATAATTGTGCAGCATTAATCAATTACGCAAAAAATTTTGGTATATTAATAAAAAATTGCAAAGTAGCGGAGCGAATACTAAACATATCGCATGGAAACATTACTGCAATAGAAATTATATTAAAAAATAGCAAAAGGGAATTAAAAACATTGCGTGATTTAAAAATACCTTGGAAAAAGGTGGCATATCAAATAATACCAACTAATTTAAAAAAATTATACGAAAAGTGTATGCAGCTAAAAAAATTCAAAATACAAGATATCTACGAATCATATGATGAATTTACCAAACCAACATTATATAGATATTTAAGTGAATTATGCAATATGGGTATATTATCAAAAAATAAAACTAAAAAAACAATTACGTTTAAAGTATTGATTAATAAATTATTATTTAATCAAAAAATACACTATAAAAACTACATAAAGTTGTATGAAGAACTGTATCTAAAGAAAACGTTCTACCAGGATATGATATGAAAATAATTAGTTTCGTTAGATAATATTCATTTTTAATCGTTTTTAGAATATATTATATCTTTTTTTAAGTTTCGGGTTTTCGAGTGTGATGTATGTATAATATAATTCGTTCATTTTTTTAAAAGTTTAACTTTTTACTGATAAAAATACTATCATTTTTAGACTATTTATTATATTATTATATATATCTACTATAATAGTAATAATATAATAATATAATAATATAATAATATATAATTATGAATATTATGTTAAAAATGTGTTAAAATACTTCAAAAACGTAAAATACATATTTAAGCAACATGACAAAAGTTTTTTAATAAAAAAAATAGTAAAATACAAAAGTTAACGTTATAACATTAAAAAAAGTTTTAAAATAAAAAGAGACATATTATAATATTTTTACACCTTATATTTTAAAATGATTTATATATAGCACTAATTCGAAAACCCGAAAATCATAAAGTATCTAGTAATTTCTTTAACTCTTCAACATGTTCACAATTTTTGGATTGGCAAGATATGCACCAATATTGTTGGTCTGGTAGTTCATATATTTCATAGTCTTTTAAATATTTTTTAAATTGGATTTTATAAGTTTTAGCACCGTATTTATCGATTATTTTATCAAAACTTTTAATATTTTTATTATTTACTTCATCAAAAGTTTTTATATTGTTTTCTTCACAATTTTTGTTTTTTTTATCTACTATTTCTTTTAATATAGAAGTATATGCTTTATTTACATTATATATCTTTGTTTTACCTTTAGTATTGTAATATATAACTTCAAAGCTGTTTAAAACATTTAAATATTGGGATATGAACCCTTTTGATAATTTGGTATTTTTTTCTATATCGTTTATACAGTTGTTTTTATGTTCCAATATATATTTTATTAGTTTATACCTTTGATTGGTATTTATTATTTTATTAATATGGTCTTTATCGCTCATAATTACCCATTTACTCATTAATTATATTATTTATATCATTTTTTTCAATCATATGTATTTTTTTCAATCATATGCTTTAAAATTCACGTAATAGAAATTATTACCTTTTATAATAATTTTATTACATATTGATTTTATTAATATATACTTATTTTTAAAATATATCGTATTATATACTATATTTATATCCCATTTATCTTTTTTAATTGATAATATTATATTGTTGATTTTATTAATGTCTTTTTAATTATTTATTATAATATTCACATTTTTAATAATATTTATTAAGTTATACCTTAGTATTTTAGTTTATTAAACTTATTTTTATTACATAAGGATATTTTAAATATATTATTAAATTTTATTAAACTTATTTTTATTTATTTTTATTATATTTAATATATATAATATTCTTTATTTTTTAAAAATTACAATATATTCATAATATTACAAGGATTAATAATAATATTCACAATATTAATTATTTATTATATATTATACTATTAAATATTAATCTCTTTCGAAAATTCGAAACATATAAAAATATCCAATATCATATAATATATTCTTATGAAAATCCTTATAAATGTTAAAAATATTTAGAAATATATTTAAATATTATTGTGTATTGGTGGTTTTATGATAGATCCTATTGAGTTTATACACAATGCATCATCTATATCTAAAAAATCTATGAATAGATTAAAATTAAAGTCCAATCCATTTTCTGAAAAACCTATTCGGGGAAACACTAAATTTTTTGTAGGTAGAAATTCAGAACTTTCAGAAATAGCTGACATTTTAGGTGCGGCTCAATATGGTAGTGTAGCTAATGCAGCAATTGTTGGTACTAAAGGTATTGGTAAGAGCTCCATATTAAATATACTATATTACGCAGCAAAAAGACATGGGCACTGGATTGTGCAGTTAGAGGCTTCTCAGGTAACTGCAAGACAATTTTTAATTCAGCTGATGCATAGTATTATAGGAGATAATTTATTTTCTGTAGATGGTACTTTATCTACGAATTATATGGAACATTCTAAAAAAATAATAGAAATATATCGACGTTTAAATACATACAGTGATAAAACGCCCGTTCATTATCCTCGTGAAAAAATTGAAAGGGATTTAAAATATTTATTACATAATGTTAAAGAAGAGGGTAAATTATGTGTTATATTGGTTGATGAGGCGGATCAATTTGCAAAAAGAAGCTGTTTGGGGTTATTGCAATTTTTCCACTCTTTCTTATATGAGGATGATATTTTAGCCTTCTTTGCAGGGCCTCCTACTATGATGGAAGATTTAACCAAAATATCGCCTGCAATAAGAGACCGTATTCCTAAAGTTATTAATATGCCCCCTCTTGATAAGGTAGAAGCACATGATTTAATATTGAGGCGTTTAGAAGATGTTCACACTAATGGAGCTTCTGAATATGATCCATTTACTCCAGAAAGCATTGAGAAAATAATTGAAGAGTGTGATGGTATACCAAGACGTATTATTATGACGTGTTCTGAAGCTATATCTATTGGTCTAAAAAATAGCTCTACAATTGTTGATGAGGCTATGGTGGAATCTGCATTGAAAAAATTAGGTATAAGTGTTGGTCATCAAATATTAAACCACTTAACACCTGCTCAGTCTAAAATAGTTAGGGCTATGGCGGATTTGGGGGGTAGTTCTACAGTTACCGAACTTTCGGGTGTATTGAATAACTCACCAGGTACGATAGGTACGCATTTGTCAGATATTTACGAAATGGGTTATGTATATAAGGAAAGAGATGGTTATAATGTATATTATACATTATCTAAAGAATTAAAAGATGTTTTGATTATAGAAAAGGATGAATAATATTATCTTTTTTTTTAAAATATATTTTATATTTTACTATTTATTATTAATATCAAAGAGTATGTTTTATATTTAATAGAATATAATATTTAACCAATATTTTATTTAGTCGGTGATTATATGTTATGTGACGTTCAATCTAAAGAACCAGATATTAAAGTTTCACTTACTCGAGTGGGTGTTACTAATTTGAAAAAATTAGTTAAAATAAAAAGGGACCCTACTAAAAGAGATGTAGTTTTAGTACCTACTTTTGAAGTTTTTGTAGATTTGCCATCTAATCAAAAGGGTATACACATGTCAAGGAGTCCTGAAGTAATAGGGGAAGTAATTGAAAGAATATTGTCTGAAGAAGAAATATATGGTGTTGAAGACTTATCTATTGAAATTGTAAAGCGATTATTTGAAAAACACGAATATGCCAATAGGGCAGAGGTTTTTTTAGTTAGTGACGATTATATTATGGAAGAAAAATCACCTGTAACTCATAAAAAATCACAAGAAGTATGTAAAATAATGGCTCGAGCATACGGCGTTAAAGAAGATGGTAACTTAATAATGAAAAAAATGGTTGGTGCGGAAGTTGTTGGTATGACTGCTTGTCCATGTGCTCAGGATTTATTAACTCAGAATGCAATAACTGAACTTAAAAATAATGGGTTCAATGATGAGGAAATCGTTAAAATATTGGATTCAGTTACTATTGCAACACACAATCAAAGGGGAATCGGTACAATTATGGTAGAAGTACCTGATAATTATGATATTGGAATTTCTAAAATAATTGATATTATTAAATCTTCTATGAGTGGTGAAGTATATGAACTTTTAAAAAGAACTGATGAAGCTTATGTGGTTGAATATGCTCATAAAAATCCAAAATTTGTAGAAGACTGTGCTCGGGAAATGATTAAAAGAGTTGTAGATGAGTTCACCGAATTGCCGGGTGATGCGGAAGTTTTAATAAGGCAGGTAAATAAAGAGAGTATTCATAGGCACGACGCATTTGCAGAACGTTTTTCTACAATGGAAGAATTGAGAAATGAATTAATATAAAGTATTTAATTTTAAATTATAATACTCTTTTAAATTATATATTTATATAAAATTACATTTTTTTATATATTATTTGATAAATTATTAATATGATTACGAATATATATTTTGTTTACAAGAATGATGAATTTTATAAAATTAAATATCTTGGTAGTAAAAATGTCTAAAATATTAGTCGTCGGTGTAAATACACGTCCTGTGGTTAATTCTTTTAAAAAATTAGGTTTTGAAGTTTATTCAGTATCTTATTATAATCCTATCGATTGTCATTCTGATAAGTCAGAGTATTTAATTAATGATATGAGTCATGGCAATTTTTATAATAATTATTCTGAAGATGAATTATTAAATCTTGCAAATAATTATGAAGATATGGTTGATAATTATATAATATGTTCAGGAATTTTTGAATCAACCAATTCCAAAATTCCAAAATGGGATACTATTGGTAATTCGCCTAAAAAAATAAATGAAATAAGTAATAAATACAATATTACAAAAAATCTTCAGAAATTGGGGTATAATACACCAATAACTAAAAAAATAAATAATAAATATCAACTTGAAAAATTTATAAATGAATTTGAAGAAGTTATTTTAAAACCATTATTTGGTTGTGGTGGTATTGGGGTAATATATATAAATAATAAAATGTTAAATATAGAATTCGATTTATTAAATAGGCTGGATATTAAATATCCTATTTTGGTACAAGAATATATTAATTCAGAATCATATAGTATATCATATATAAATTCTAATTATTTAGCTTTCAACAAGCAAATAATTTCAAGAAGTGATTTTGGAAATATGTATGTTGGAAATATAACACCTTACAGTCCAGAGTTAATTTCAAAAGGATTTGAAACACAAATAAATCAATTTTCTGAATTAATTGAAACACTCGATTTAACAGGTATGAATGGTTTTGACTTTATGGTTAAAAATGGCGAACCTTATATTATAGATATAAATCCAAGAATTTTGGGTACTTACGAGACTTTAGAAATGTCTTGTAATTATAATCTGGCAAAGGTATTATTGGGTTCAGAATGTCCAAAAATGGAAGAAATATATTATAAAAGAGTATTATTTGCCAACAAAGATATTGTATTTAAAAAAGATATTTTTAAAAAATATGGTATTAATATTGAAGATTATATTCGAGATTTACCTATGGAAGGAGCTTTTATTTCTAAAAACGAGCCAATATGTACATTAATATATCCTGAGTTAAATAAGGATTTAATTTCGGATGAATTTATTAAGAGGTGTATTTAATGAAATATGATAAAGATGATATGTATGTTATGTTAGAGAATCCGTTAGTTCAACAGGTGCTTTTTGAAGTAATGGATGAGGATATGATGGGATTTGATGTATTATCTATATTAATAGATTTGGGTGAAGTTACTGATGATGAAATATCTCGACAATTAGATGTAAAATTAAATAATATTCGTAAAATATTATATCGATTGTATGAAGCCAGGTTGGTTAATTATAACAGGGAAAAGGATGAGGAAACAAATTGGTACACTTATACTTGGATGCCTGCTTTAGAAAAATTACCAGGATTGGTTAAGAAAAAAATGGAGAAACTTATCACTACTTTAAAAGACCAACTATCTATGGAAGAAGATAATTTGTTTTTTTACTGTCAAGAGTGTGAAATAAAATTTACATTTGAGGACGCAATGGATAATAGTTTTAAATGTCCACAATGTGATGGTACTTTATATGAATACGATAATAAAGATGATATCTTAAATATAAAAAATCAAATAATTTATTTGGAAAAAGAATACACTTTAAATTCATTATTTAGTTAATTAAAATTTTTAATATGCTTAAGTGATATGTTATGAAAAATTGTTTTGAAAATTATGTTGAATTAAATAAAACCTCTGAACCAGAACTTATTTCTTTTTTATTAGACTCTTCAAACGAAAATCCGAATCTTAAAAAAACATATATTTCAATTTTTGATACACCTGATTTTATTAAATATTTGAATATATTGGTTGAAAAATGTGATATTAATATAGTATGTCATTGTATTACAGTTTCAGCTTATGCTTATGATTTTGCGAAATCTTTAAAAAATAATACTTTGGATATTAATCTTATAGTGTTGGGTGGTTTATTACACGATATTGGTCGTTCAGAATCACAAGACTTAAATCATGGAATAATTGGTGCTAAAATACTTAATAATATGGATTTGCCAAAATTGGCAAAGATTGCTGAAACGCATATTGGTGCAGGAATCTCAAAAGAACAGGCAAAATTGTTAAATTTACCTATTAAAGATTATATTCCTGAAACTTTGGAAGAAAAAATTATAGCAAATGTTGATAATTTAACATTTGGAACAAAAAGAGTTTCAATTAATGAAGTTATAGTTAAATTTAAAAGTAGAAATTGTTCAAATGAAGGATTTAATCGAATTTTAAACTTATACAATGAGCTAAACGAATTAAAAAAATAATATATGCTATTTATAAATATATGATATTTAAATTAATTTTTTAATTAACTTTTTTTAATTATTTTATTTTTAGGTGAATATAATAATTGATAAATTATAAACGATGTAGAATGACAAAATACCCAACGTCATACATATTGTTGACATAATAACCATTCTATTGAGCTTTATTCCAAACATTGGAATAGCTACTAAAAATCCAAAAATTCCTGTACCTATTTGTATAATTTCTATGGTTTTAGCAATCTGTTCAGGATGTACTGCAGTAGCTGTCGAAGATATGGCAGATATTAAGTTTAAAAAACTACCTACTAAACCCGCAGTGGCTGGTATCATAATACATAATATAATAATACCAACAGATAAACCATTAGAAGCAACACTTAACAATTGATTTTTTAAATTTGTAAGGTCTTCCAACGTTTTAGCTAAAGTATTCAAACTTTCTGCTAAATTACCACCGTATTTTCTATTTTCGATAATTAACCTACCTAATTGTTTAAACAATTTAGAATCAAGTGAGTTTGAAACTATTAATACAGAATCTTCGAAACTTAATTTTCTTTCACTCATTAATAAAATTATTTTTGAAAATGCAATATTAACTTCTTTAATATCACTATTAATAATTTCATTAATTGATTCTATAACTGAACGACCTGAATTTAATGATAATACCATAATATACAAAGCTTTAGGTAGATTCTTTTCAAATTTATCTATTTTATTTTCATAAAGTATTGATGGGATAACCATTAAACTGAATAAATACATAAATGTTAGTATTAATGTACTTTTAATTGTAAAATTTAAGAATATTTTGAATATCAAAGGTATGAATGATGTTAATAATATGGCAATTAAAAAATTCTTTTCAGTGATGTTAAAACCTGATTTTTTTAATATATACAAATTTCTTCGTATAATGTAATTATATAGTTTCTCAAATTCCATATTACCCCTCATTCTATTTTCATCTTAATAAATATCCCGAAGACGATAGTTGATAAAGGTCCAATTTTAAATAAAACTAATTCTACGGCATTAATGACGCCGTCATAGCCTTGTTGTCCACCCAATGAAGCTTGTAATAATCCCGCAAATGGTAATATTAGACCAGCACCAAATACTAAATTCCCTAAATTCCCAATTTGGAATTTTGCAGAGTCTATTTTTGACATCGAAGACCTTACAATGTCTTTATATAGATTTTCTAATAATAATTGTGTTCCACCTTTGCTTGAAGAAATTATTAATTGAGAATATAATTCTTTCATCAAATTTACTTTAGTTCTTGTTCTGGCTCTTTCAAGTGCTCCTTCGAAACTATAACCTCCATTATTAATATCTTTTATAATATTTCTAAATTCATAAGATGGTATACCATATTCGGGATTATCCGCGATATTTTTAATAGATTCTTGAACTGAAGCACCGGAATTTAACATTGAAATAATATGTAATAATGTCATTAATATTTGGATTTTAATTTCTCCTTTAAATAATGTTAGTTTAATTTTTGGATAAAATATACTACCTAACATAATCAATATAAAAAATGTTAAGCCATTTAAAACGCCACCTATAAAGTTTCCAAAAACTGTTTCAAATACTATTAAAAATACGGAAACTATAATGGATGTCATTATCGCTTTTAAAAAATATAACCTTTCGTCGTCAATACCTGCATATTGGTAATCACGACGAGATGGAAAAATCGAGGTTTTAGTTACAAAGTCACTAAAAGAGCTCGCATAAGCTCCCATAACGCCTTGACTTGGTTTATCATATAATAATTCATCTAAGTTAATATCTAAATCACTGGAATCTTCTTCAATATATGCTTCATAAAATTGAATTTCATCATCATCTTTTTTACTATTTTCAAATATCTTTTTTAGATATTCTGATCTTTGAAGGGCATATTTATTTTTTTTAGAATTGTAATTAAATATGTAATAAATCATATCTTTCAATTCATTTATTAGTCCGGTTTCTTTCTTTTCTGAAACTGTCTTTTTTTTCATAATATACCTTATATCATTTTTAAGATCGATTCTGGATTTTCTTGATATCTCCTTACAATTTCACTTACTTTTTTAATATCCGATATGTCATTGTTGGACATGTATTCTAATACTCTTTTTCTATTTGCTCTATCTAATAATAATTCATCTCTGGTTATACCTGTTATTTTACAGACTTCATCTTCCCACATGCAAATACCTACTTTTTCGATTCCATCAGTGGCACCATTGTATTTAAATAATTCTGTTTTGGTGATTTCATCACCTTGTCCACCAACTTCTACGACACTAAGTATTCTCCTTACGGTTTTTTTATTTCTTTTTATCCGTTGCTGGTTTATAATGAAATTTATAGATGATAACATTATTTTTGGAACATTCATAGGTGGATTTATTAATCTAATCATGGCTTCGTCAGCACTATTTGCGTGTAATGTGCCTGAACAACCATCATGCCCTGTATTCATGGCTACAAGTAATGAGTGAGCTTCAGCACCCCTAACTTCCCCCACATAAATACGGTCAGGTCTCATTCTTAATGAGTTTTTGATTAAATCATCCATTGTTATTTCATAATTATCAATTCCCGGTCTTCCAGGTCTTGTAATCATTTTTATAGTATGGTCTAATGGTATTTGCAATTCGGGCGTATCTTCAATAGTTATTAACCTATCATTATACATTGAAAACATAGAAACTACATTTAGTGTAGTTGTTTTACCTGAACCTGTACCACCCACAATTAGAGTATTTGCAGGCTTTGCTCCATAATATCCTTCAACAGCTTGCCATATAAATGCCCCTAATTCAGGGTCTATTGTATTATATTTAATTAAATTGACAATAGTTAATGGATTTTTGCTAAATTTACGAATGGTTAATGTATTACCCATTGTTGTAATATCTGCGGTTGTAGCATTTACCCTGCTACCGTCAGGTAAATAAGCATCTAACATAGGTATTCTTGAATCTATATTCCTACCTGCTAAATACGCAATACTATCTATTATTCTTGCCAACTCTGATTTATCTAAGATAATATTGGTTTTACACATTTGATATTTTCTATGGAATATATATATTGGTATATCTACTCCATTTATCATAATCTCTTCTAATTCCGGGTCATTTATTAAAATTTCAATTAAGCCCAATTTTCCAATTATTAAATAAAAATATTGAGATATATAATGTATTTCAATATCTTTTATTTTTATATTATTTTTTAAGAAATAATTTTTTAAATAACCTTGTATTTGCCCTATTGTTTTCAATTCGCTATCTGATAATTCAGTTTTTAGCTCTTTATGCATTTCCGGAGTTAATTTTGATAATGCAGAATTTATATAATTGATATTTGATATATTGTATTTTTTAACTCCTTCTTTTTTCTCAATGGATACATTAAAATCTAATTTATCTATATTTATTAAATATTTATCAAGTAAGCTAGATTTTAAATCATCAATTGGATTGAGTTTGTTAAATTTATTCGTATTTTTCTCACTAATTTTAATTTTATCATTTGTACTATTTGTACTATTTGGACGAGGTTCAAATTTTTCTATGTCATTTTCTTCAAATTTTTTGGTTTCTTTTTTCTGAATCCTATCAAAAAGCCCCATTTTTTCACCCTTACTGGGTTATAATGTAACATCAATGTCTAAATGTTCTGTTAATTCTTTATATCTGTTTCTTATAGTAACTTCAGTTACTCCAGCCACATCTGCAACTTCACGTTGTGTTCTTCTCGTACCTTGTAAAACACTTGCAATATATATAGCTGCTGCGGCTACACCCGTAGGACCTCTACCACTCGTTAATCCTTTTTTACCCGCATCTTTTAATATAGATATAGCTTTTGATTCTACTTCACCAGGTAATTTAAGTTCTGAAGCAAATCTTGGTACATAATCTACTGGATTTGTAGGTGCTAATCTAATATTTAATTCTCTCGATATAAATCTGTAAGTTCTACCGATCTCTTTTCTATCTACTCTTGATACTTCGGCTATTTCATCCAATGTTCTTGGTACTTTACATCTTCTACAAGCTGCGTATAATGCGGCTGCTGCTACACCCTCAATACTTCTTCCTCTAATTAATCCTTTTTCGACAGCTCCCCTATATAATACTGCAGCATTTTCTCTTACATTCCTCGGTAATCCTAATTTTGAAGCTATTCTATCTAATTCTGATAATGCAAAGGCTAAATTTCTTTCTGAAGCATCTGAAACTCTAATTCTTCTTTGCCATTTTCTTAATCTATATAATTGAGCTCTTTTATCTGCAGATATGTCTTTACCATAACTATCTTTATTTCTCCAATCGATAACGGTGGATAAACCCTTATCGTGGATAGTATAAGTCATAGGAGCTCCTACTCTACTTCTTTTTACACGCTGTTCGTGGTCAAATGCTCTCCATTCTGGTCCAACATCAAATAAATTTTGCTGTAAAACGCAACCACAAACTTCACAAATTATTTCGGCTCTTTCATAGTCTTTAATGATATTTTTACTATTACATACGGGACAAATTAACTCTTCTTCTTTTTCAAGAATTACATTTTTATTTGAGTAATCTTCAGGGTTTACAATAGATATTTTCTTTTGTTCGAGCCTTTTTTTACTTTGGGTTATAGATTCGGTTTTCATAATAACACCACTTAATTCTTACGGGCTTTCTTATTTCGGTATGATTTTTTCGAGTTATTTTTAGGTTTTATAATTAAATATTTATTTTTTAATGCAATCTCAGCTTTTGCACTATCATCAGGTATTATTTTAACATAAGGTCGGGTTATGGGGCCAAATATATCATAGATAATACCAATTCTTAAAAATTTTTTATTTTCTGTTATACCCACCATAGATCCAATAGGTATTTGATTTTTACCAAGACCTATCAATTTTCCCTTGGGCGTTTCATGCAGAAGTTCTATTTTTTCCAAAAATATTCCTCCAAAATAACCATTCATATATTTAATTTATTAAATTAATAAGTATTTTATTTAATTAATAATATATAGTTTGTATGTATTATTATTTATATGTTTCGAAAACTTTATATAGAATATTAGTGTGGCAATTAACAATATCTTAAGTTTTTTAAATTACATCATCAAAATATTTATAAATATCCCTTTATTCTATAAATTAACTATTTAATATAGGTTTATCATTAATTAAAGGTTAATTAATCATTTAATGTATATAATATTTATTTTTATCATATCTTCATGTTTTCAAATTTTTCATTTACATTATTTTTTATATTATTTTACACATATACTATGCTATTATAATCATAACAAATTTAATTAAAATAATATTGGAATTTATAAATTATGGGTTAATAATATATAGGTGGTAATAGATGAATAATTATGATATTGAATATAGAAAACTAGAACACTTAATAGTTTGTGAACATTGTAATGTAGAATACAAAAAAGGAACTCTCTTAAATAATGTGGAATTAGTTCATAAGGGGATATCTAAAAGTTCTTTAGAAGATATAGATACTTCTATAGAGTTATTTGGAAAAAAATTAGATGCACCTATAATAGTCGCTGGAATAACTGGTGGACATGCAATTGCGAAGGAAATTAATAAAAACATTGCAATTGCGGTTGAAGAAATGAATTTAGGTATGGGCTTAGGTTCTCAAAGAGCTGCTATCGTTAAAAAAGGATTGGAAGATACTTATTCGGTAGTTAGGGATTATACATCTTCACTAATTATTGGAAATTTGGGTGCAGTTAATTTTATGAAAGATAATTGGAATTATGAGACTGTAAAAAAAGCAGTCGATATAATAGATGCAGACGCAATGGCCATACATTTTAACCCTCTTCAAGAGGCAATACAACCTGAAGGGGATACGGATTTTAGGAATTTGGACTATTTATCTGGCGTAATTAATGATTATAAGAAGTATTTTGGAAATATGCCATTCATCGCAAAACAAGTTGGTGAAGGTTTTTGTCAAAATGATGGATTATATTTAAATAATTTAGGATTTGACGCTATAGATGTAGGTGGAAGTGGTGGCACATCATGGTCTGCAGTTGAATATTATCGAGTAAAAGATGAAGAACATAAAAATTTATCTGAGAAATATTTGGAATGGGGAATACCTACTGCGGCTTCGATATTAGATGTTAGGAAAGAATTTTCTAAGCCATTAATTGCCACAGGTGGTATTAGGTCAGGTGTGGATATTGCTAAATCTTTAGCTTTGGGTGCAGATTGTTGTGGTATTGCACTACCTGTATTAAAAGCAGCGATGAAATCCCCTGAAGAAGTTGTTAAATTATTTGAAAGTTTAATTAAGGAACTTAAAATAACTATGTTCTTAACAGGATGTAATAATATAAAAGAATTAAATTCTGCAAGATATATTATAAAAGGAGAGTTAAAAAATTGGATTGATTAATATAGCTTATAAATAATCAATATCGATTATATTATTAAATTATACTAAATAATATATTAATAATAATATGAATTTTTTTATCAAATTTTCATATTTTTAATTATTATATATGATAGTATATGTTCATGTTCACAATTATTCAAGATGTCTTAAAGGATGTGATATTTTGCAATTAGAAGTGGTTGCCATAGGAGGCTATGAAGAAGTCGGTAGAAATATGACTGCAGTTAACATCGATGGAGAGATTATCATATTTGATATGGGTATTAGATTAGATAGGATAATGATTCACGAAGATACTGATATTTCAAAGATGCATAGCTTAAATTTAATTGAAATGGGTGTAATACCTGACGATACAGTAATGAAAAACATAGAAGGTGAGGTTAAAGCAATAGTTTTAACTCACGGACACTTGGACCACATTGGGGCAGTGACTAAATTAGCACATAGATATAATGCTCCAGTAATTGGTACGCCATATACTTTGGAATTGGTTAAAAGAGAAATTTTAAGTGAAAAGAAATTTGATGTTAGAAATCCATTAATTACATTAGATAATGGTAATAAATTAGAAATAACTCCAAATATTACTTTAGAATTTGTAAAAATAACCCACAGTATACCAGATTCAACAATGGCAGTATTGCACACACCATATGGTGCAGTAGTTTATGCTAATGATTTCAAATTTGATAATTTCCCAGTAGTTGGTGAAAAACCAGATTACAAGTCTATTAAAAAAGTTGGAAAGCAAGGCGTAGTTGCAATGATTTCTGAAAGTACTCGTGTAGGTTATGAAGGAAAAACTCCTTCTGAGGGCGTTGCAGCAAGTTTATTGAAAAATGATTTATTGGGTACCGATAATGATAAAAATGCAGTCGTAGTAACTACATTTTCCTCACACATTGCCAGAATTAAATCTTTAACTGACATAGCTGTTAAAATGGGTAGAACACCCGTTTTAGTGGGTAGGTCAATGGCAAAATATTGTGGAATTGCCCAAGACATTGGCATTGTAAAATTCCCTAAGGAAACTAAAATATGTTGGGATCCGTCATCAATCGATAAAACACTTAATACAATCATGAAAGATGGTAAAGAAAATTATATGATGATTGTTACAGGACACCAAGGTGAAGAAGGTGCGGTTTTATCAAGAATGATTACTAATAAAACAGCTTTTAAATTTGAAAAATATGACCAGGTTGTATTTTCTGCAGATGTGATTCCTAACCCTATGAATTCGGCACAAAGATATTTATTAGAAGCTCGTTTAAAGCTTGCAGGTGTTAGACTTTTCAAAGGTGCACACGTATCAGGACACGCAGCAAAAGAAGACCATAGGGATATATTAAGATGGTTAAATCCAGAACATTTAATCCCTTCACACGGTGATTTTAACTTAACTTCTGAATATGCAAAATTAGCTGAAGAAGAAGGTTATAGATTAGGTGATGACGTTCATTTACTTAGAAATGGTCAAAGTTTGAAATTTGAAAGGGTAATTTAATTTACAATACCTACCATTTTTAAATATTAATTAAATATATTTTTAAAATATTTAATTAAATTCCATATTTATATATTTTATATACAATTTGATATTGTTATATTGTTTACAAAAATATTATACTTTGTTTAGGTTTATATTTATCATTTATCGCATTGTTTGATAATATTAATAAGATACTCTTCTTATTAGAGGTGCAATATGTTTAATGAAGAAATTTTAAATAGTATGTCTAAAGAGCTTGAAAAATATTTTGAAAAGGATTCTAATTTATATAATGCGTCAAAACATTTATTATTGGCAGGGGGTAAGAGAATAAGACCTTATTTGTCAATAATGGCGTATAATCTTAAAAAAGATGGTCTTGACGAGATAATGGCTCCAGCTTTATCAGTGGAGTTAATCCATAATTATACGTTAGTTCATGATGACATTATGGATAATGACGATGAAAGGAGGGGCAAACCCACCGTTCATAAGGTATATGGCGAACCTATCGCAATATTAGCAGGCGACTTATTATATGCAAAAGCATTTGAGGCTTTATCTACAATTGATGATAGTATAAAGGCCCATAAAGTTTTGAAAATTTTATCAAAAGCATGTGTTGAAGTTTGTGAGGGTCAAACTGACGATATGGAATTTGAAACTACATTTCCAACAATGGAGCAATATGTTAATATGATTTCTAAAAAAACAGGAGCTTTGATTGAAGCACCTATATTAATTGGAGCAATAATGGCGGATTGCACTATGGAAGAAACAGAAGCTCTTTATCAATATTCAAAAAGAATTGGAATTAATTTCCAAATTCAAGATGATATTTTGGATTTAATTGGGGACCAAAAAACAATTGGAAAACCTGTGGGTAGTGATATATTAAGTGGTAAAAAAACTATGATGGTAATTCACGCTTTAGATACTCTTTCAAATGATAAAAAAGAAAGATTATTACAAATATTAGGAAATGAGAATGCAAAAAGTGAAGAAATAACTGAAGCAATAGGTCTATTAAGTAATTCAATAGAATATGCCAAAAATTTAATGAATGAATCAACAATCGAAGCTAAGGAATTCTTAAAAATATTTGATGAAAATAGAAGGAAGCCTTTAGAAGATATTGCAGACTTCATTGTTTCAAGAATTATGTAAAAGTTTAATTTTTACATAAATTCACTTTTAATTTTATTTATTTTAATATATTATGGTATACTATATTGTACTATATTATACTATATTTTTACATATCTTATTTTGATTTAATTTAAGTTAATTCCTATTTTTAATCATTTTTTAAAACTTAATATTATGGTGATAATGATGAAAATTCCAAAATTATATGTTGAAAATAATATTTTTGAAGATAATGAACCTTGCGAAAAAATTGCAGTATCTGAAAAAGAAATTATATTTTTAGATTCTGATGAAGTTGTTGATAATTATAAAAATACTCATAAAATACTATATAAGGTTAGATATGATGATATAAGGAGTTATATAGACAACGATGTATTAAAAAAAGACATCTTTGTAAAATACCCTGGTAATCATACATTTACTCATATAAAAGCAGGAACTTATATAACTTGCGTATTGGCAGATTCTAAAACCACTTATCCTATATTGGATGCAGGAAGTGTAGTTTTAAGAGATGGAATACTTGCTACTTTAAAAAGTAATAAAGGTGTAATAAGATATTTAAAAAGCCCAGTTTCTGGAACTGTATTTTTTATGAATGAGATATTTGAAGGTAATAATAGTATCTATCTTTTTGCAATTGTGGAAAATTCTGAAGTTCTATAATCGAGTTAACAATTAGGTTATAAGATATTTTTAATTAAAAATAATATTTATTTATTTATTTATTTATTTTTTTCGTTGAATCATACTGATGACTCCAAGAGCCACTAATTTGACCTTTTTTTGCCATACTACCCAATATTTTAATAGTTTCTTTATCTAACTCTGTTGGTTTTTCTTTTTCAAAATAAGTTCCAGGTAATGGCATAAAATAATGTGCGTGGACTGTTCCATTCTTTTTTATTATATATTTCATTAATTCAATACTTTTTAATCTATTTTCGATAGTTTCATTGGGAAATCCAAATATAAAATCCACTTTGGGCATTAATTTATTTTTTTTACATAAATCAATAGCATTTAATACATCATTTACTGTATGACCTCTTCTGATATATTTTAGCATTTCATCGCAACCACTTTGCGCCCCGAAGTGTAAATATTTGTTATCACAATACGTTAATATTAAATTTAGAGTTTCTTCATTTATAAATTCAGGTCTAACTTCTGAGGGAAAAGTACCTAAAAATAAACGTTCTTTAAATTCCGAAAGTTTTTTTAGTAATTCTTCAAGTTTTTCAAGATTTGGTTTTGTCGCATACTTAGAACCATAAGATAATGCATTGGGTGTTACGAACCTTATATCTTTCATATTTTTTACAATTTTTACGATATCATCAATTTTCCTATGCCGTATATTTTTTCCGAATATTTGGGGAGTTTGACAAAATCTACAATTATAGGGGCAACCTCTTGTTATTTCAATGGGTGCTAAGGGGTATATTTTATCATAACCTTCAAAAGAATCAATAGGTACGCCTTTTATAATTCTATTTTCTATTTTTTGATTATTTTCTATTTTATTTACTAAATCAGGTAATGATATTTCACCTTCTCCAATAATAACATAATCAAAGCCCATTTTCAATGTATCTTCCGGAGCACCTGAAGCATGTGGTCCACCAGCTATTAAAACAATGTTTTTAAAATTTTTTCGTAAAATATTTAATTCTTGTAAAACGATTGATTTTTGCAATGACATAAATGAATAGATTATAATATCTTTAGAATTTACTATTTTAAAACAATTTGATTTATTTTTTTCTTTTTCAGATTCTTTTAATTCATATATTAATTCATCTAAATTATTGAATAAATTTCCTTTAGTTAATGGATATAATTTTGAAATACTATATTTATTTTTTGAAGTTAGTCGATATCCAATCATAAAGTTAAATAACCAGAAATACTATATAAATTAGATGGATTTTAGAGTAGAGGTGTAATATTGAAAAAAAGACCATCACTATATATAAAAATACATTACCCAGGAAGCGTTTTAGAAGGAGATTTTGATTTTGAAGCAGTCGTTAACTTAAAAGACAAATATTTAAAATACTTAGATACTGGAAAACATAAAGGAACAGTTTTATTTAATGAAGATACTAAAAAGTTTGTCATTGTTAATTTTAAAGAAGTATGTGCGATAGAAGTTGACAAAACACTTATATTTATGGACGAATACGAAAGAGAATGGGATAAAGTTTCAAAATATAAATATGAATTATAATATTAAATATTTTTATTATTAATGGTATTATTTACCATATGGTAAGTATTTAGATATTTCAATTTCTAAAATTATGGCTAATTATATATACTATATATTATTTATATCTCAATAACTATTATTTCAAATTTAAAAGTAAGATAATATGGTGGAATTATGGCAAAAATAGCAAAAAATGCTACAATAATCGGCAAGGTTATTTTTGAAGAGGATGTAAATATATGGTATGGCGCCGTTATTCGTGCAGATATGAATACAATTACTATTAAAAAGAACTCAAATGTTCAAGATAATTGTGTTGTACATTGTTCTAAAGATTATCCTACCACAATTGGTGAAGGCGTTTCTGTAGGTCATTGTGCGGTAATTCACGGATGTACAATAGGTAACAATGTATTGGTCGGTATGAATGCTACGGTTTTAAATGGTGCCAAAATAGGAGATAATTGTATAATTGGTGCAAATGCTTTAGTTCCTCAAAATAAAGAAATTCCTGCAAATAGCTTAGTGATGGGAGTTCCTGCTAAAGTTATTAGGGAATTAACTGACGAAGAAGTATTTTCTATTAAGAAAAATGCTGAACAATATTTTGAAATATCAAAAGAATTATAAAAATATGATTATATAATATTTTAATAATTTCATAAATTTATATAACTAATAATCAATATCTTATAAAATTTTAAGGTGGTATGATGGATAAAATTAGTATTGGAATGGTAATCGCTGAATTTAACAGAGATATTACATTTATGATGGAAAAATTGGCAGAAGAACATGCTGAGTTCTTAGGTGCAGATATAACCTGTAAAATAATGGTTCCTGGGGCTTATGATATGCCACTAGCAATACAAAAAATGCTTGAAAAGGACGATATAGATGCAGTTGTTACAATTGGTTGTGTTATTGAAGGAGATACTGAACACGACGAAATTGTAGTTCAAAATGCAGCAAGAAAAATAACTGATTTATCCTTAGATTATAATAAACCAGTAGCTTTAGGTATTTCAGGTCCTGGAATGACAAGATTACAAGCTGAAGAAAGAATTGATTATGGTAAAAGAGCAGTTGAATCTGCAGTTAAAATGGTTAGAAGACTCAATAAATTATAATTAATTTTACATTTATTGTAATGTAGTATTTATAAAAGTACAATTTAAAATTAATATTTTATAATTTTATATTATTTTTGATATTATTTTGTAGAAACAATTAAAAAATTAAGAAATTAGTTTAAAATTATTTTAAAATATATTATTTGTTGCTATATTATTTTTAAACACATAAACTTGGTGTAATTATGGAATCAACCCAAAATGTTATTAAAGAAGTGTATAAAGTAATTCAAAGTAGAATGGTTGAAAAACCAGAAAGCTCCTATGTAGTTAGCTTAGCTACAGATGGTAAAAAAAGTTCAGTAAATAAAATCTGTGAAAAAATAGGTGAGGAATCAGCAGAGGTTATTTTGGCTGCTAAAGATAATGATAAGTCTGAAATAATCTATGAATCAGCAGATTTGATATTCCACACTTTAGTTTTACTTTCTAAATTTGAAATATCTTACGAAGAACTCGAAGAAGAGTTTAAGAAAAGAATGAAATAAGTAGTAATCAATATATCATACTCATTTAATTTTTTAATTAATTTTTTTTATTTTATTCTTATTTTCATTTTTTAATCTATTTTTAAAATTCTATTAGTTTTGGGTAGATAGTACCCTCTATTAAATTTAGAATATCAGTTCTTGTTAACATGCCCACAATATTTTCACTATCATCTACAACGACCAACCTTCCAATATTTTCTGTTTCCATTTTAACCAAGGCATCATATATTTTTTCATACTGGTTAATAGTCCATATATCTTTAGTCATTATAGCATCTATCTTTTCATTTTCTTTATTTTGAACTAATGCCTTTGCAATATCGTGTAAACTAACAATACCTTTTAATTTTCCATTTTTTATTATGGGAATACCACTAATACTATTTTCTGCTAATAATTTAGCAGCATCTCGTACAGTCTTTCCCGAATCCATAATTATTAAGTTTTCTTTTAAACTTATACTTCCAACGTCGATATTTGGGACACTGATAACTCCTAAAACGTCTATTAGTAAAATATGGTTTATATCATCCCTCCCTACAATATTTCCCATAATTACAATTTTATTATGTAATGTAGGTCCAACTCTGACCAAATCCCCTTCTGAAAACTGTTTGGTATCTCCATTTATATAAATTTTAGAAGAACAAGATTTTTCTTGTGTTACTGTATCAAATATGATTTGTGTAACATTTACGTTTTTTATTTTTTTATCCCCTTTATATATTGGAATCTTTATTTTTTCATCTAATTCTAATCCTAATGACCGATATGTATCGCTTGTAGGTATATACCCACCTTTTGGACCCGGTACTCCATCAACTAATCCCAAGGCTCTTAAAGCTTGCATCTGATTTCTTATGGTACCAGGATTCCTACTTAGGTTTTTAGCAATTTCAGTTCCTTTGACTGCTTTATTTTTTTGTTTATATATTAAAATTAATTCCTGTAAAATTTCCTTCTGAACAATCGTAAGATCCAATATTTCACCCTATTTCTTAAACTATGGATATAATATATATTAAACTTATACTATTAAATATCTAAGATATCTAACTTTTTAAAGTAATTATTAATTATTATATATGATATTTTAAAAATATATACCTTTATTAAATTAATTAATAACTAATAAAATATGAGCTGTATATTATTAAAACTTTACTTATTTAAAATATTATAAAAATATGGTATAAAGTAAAATAATATATGGTAATATCTAGTAAACCCAATGGCTACCATTTATAAAAATTTAAAAATCCAAAGATATAATCTCACAATTTAATTTTTCTAATTTTTTCATAAAGTTTTTTAAACCATAAACTTCAGTTCCATAATGTGTTCCATCAATAACACATAATTTTGATTCTATCGCCAATATTTCAGAATGATGAGTTAAATCTCCAGAAATATAAACATCTGCAACTTTGCTTACATATTCAATACTTTTCTGGGACAATCCATAACCTGATAAAATTGCTACTTTCAAAGTATGTTTTGCTTTCAAATGCTCGTAATTAGTTATATAGGGATTTGAGCAAATGTTTTGTTCTGTAATCTTTATTAATTCACCAACAGTACCTTTAAAAGTACCAATTCTACCAAGTCCATCCTCATATAGGTTTTTTACATTTTCTAAATGGTATAATTTTGCCAATTCATCATTTAACCCATCTTTACAAATATCTAAATTAGTATGTGCAGAATATAATATTATCCCATTACCCATTAGAATCTTTAATTTTTCATATAATGGACCTTGGAAAGTTCTAACGGGGTCTTTCATTATAGGGTGGTGAGTAAATAGAAAATCCACGTTATTTTGGCTTGCTTTTTTAATAACATCCAATGAAGGGTCTAATGCAACCCCTATTTTATTTATTTTTTTATCCATCGAATCACAAACTTGTATTCCTATATTATCACCAGGAATAGCTAACTCTTTAGGGGCATATTTTTCAATATGTGATATTATTTCATTTGCTTTAACCATTATTGCACCATTAATCGCTAATTTTTTATTTCCTTTTTATTTCCAATATATATTCCTGATATGAGTTGTAATTCTTCAAAAGGGTATTTTTTAAAATCTATTTTTTTAGCAATTATTCCCACTTTCTTCAAATTTTCAATTGTTTTTACTTCATTAGTTAATGAAGATTGTAATATTTTTACAACCCCGCCTTTTTTAAGATATTTTGGAAGTTCTTTTATAAATTTATCTAAAACTTTTCTACCATCCGAACCTCCATCAAAAGCATAATTTAGGTATTTTTCTAATTTTTCATCTTCTGAGGTTGGTAAATATGGAGCATTAAATAATATAACGTCAAATTTCTTAATTTTTGATTTAGTAATGTTTTCAAATAAATCACTATATAAAAATCTAATTTTTAAAGTTTCTAAATTATTTGAGTTTTCAATATTAAAATTAAGTTTTAAGTTGTCATAGGATGTTTTTATTGCATAAGGGTTTATATCTACTCCTAAGACATAATCTGCCCCATTTTTAAATGCACTTAATGCCTGTATCCCTGACCCAGTACCTACATCTAATACGGTTTTATTTTTAACATCTTTTAAATTATTAAAGAGTAATTCACTATCTTCTGCAGGAATATATACTTTAGGATGCGTTTTTATTTTTAAATCATTTAATTTTATAATTTCTACATTTTTCATATTTTCATACAATTATTTTTTTAATTTAGTAAATTTTAATATTTTATAAAATTAGATTATTTAAATTAGTTAATCTGTTTAATTGAAACCAAGTTTAAAATTTCCAAATTTCATCGCCAATATAATGTAAAGTAGAGATTGCTTTTCCTTTTTTAGATTCTACCATTGTTTTACCATCCATTAATGCAATACCTACAGATAATGGTTTTCCATGAGTTTCTTCGACCGTATATACCAAACTTCCTTCTTCAATTTCAGGATTTGCGTTAACAATACCTGGTGCCATTACATCCGCTCCGTTTGCCAAAAATTTCACTGCACCACTATCAACGACTACCCTCCCTTTTGCACTGTTTTTAGTTAATAATAGTTTTAATGTAGGTATTATATTACCATCTTTACAAATTGCTATTGGAGTATTATCTAATACTATTATATCCATTTCGTTTGTTATTATTTTTTCTACTATTGATTTTTTATCGAATATATCGTCTACATCAATTATTTTATTTAATTCTTCTTTTATTTGTTTTAATTCTTTCTTTTTTAACATATATCTTCTTTTAATTTCCATAATATCACATAAATACGTAAAATATATTATATAATATAAGTATATTGTTATATACTATATTTTATTTTTTCATAATTTTATATATTTAATGATTTTATATATAAAATATATCTTATAATTTAGTATTTTTTAAAATAATCGATATATGAACTTAAATAATGTTGGTAAATTTTTTAAACTAAATTTAAAATAATATTTATACAAAAAAATTAAATTTGAAAGTATTTAATCTAAAATATCATATAATGTACTTCTTTCTTTTGGAACTTTATGAACTGCTAATATTGCATTTCTTAATTCTTCTTTAGTCATTGAAACTTCATCAGCACCTGCAGCTTCACTTACTTCATCACCCATGAGTGTACCGCCAACATCATTTGCACCACAATGTAAGCTAAGCTGTGTTAATTTAATACCTAATTTTACCCAAGGAGCTTGAATATTAGGTATTGTATCTTTTAAAATTATCCTCGATAATGCAGTAACTAACAAATCATAATCTCCTGAAGCGCCTCCTGAAACAATACCTGATGCATATAAGGGGGTATTTTTATGTAAATATGACATTAGTATCATTTCTGTAAAGCCTTTTGTTTCTTCTTGTATTTCTTTTATTAAGAACAAATGATTTACAATATGTTCTGGTTTTTCAACGTGTCCATACATTATTGTAGATGAAGTTTTTATTCCTTGTTTATGTAATTCTTTGATTACCTTTACCCAATCTTTAACGCATATCTTATTTGGGCATATTACTTGTCTTACTTCATCATCCAATATTTCAGCAGCCGCTCCTGGTACTGTATGCAATCCTGCTTCTTTTAATACAGCAACGGCTTCTTTAATATCAAGACCTGCACTTTCTGCACCAATAAGTATCTCATATGGCGAATAAGCGTGCGTGTCAATATATCCTGTTTTTTCAATAATTTTTTTAATTATTTCCGCTTGCATATATGTATCTATTTCTCTTATTACGCCACCCATAAGTGTTACTTCTGTAGCACCATTATTTTTTGCCCAAAGGGCTTTTTCTGCTATTTCAGAAGGTGTCATATAATATTTATCGATAACTCCTTTTTCATGAGGGAATGCACAAAATTTACAATTGCCTTCACACATATTTGTGTAGTAGATATTTGCATTGTTTACATAAGTTACTACATCGCCACAAATATTTTTTCTTAAATCATCTGCTAATTTTAACGTATCATAAAAGTTTTCCGGGTTTTTTAATAACTCAACGGCTTCTTTTTTAGATATATCTCTTTCTTTAAAGATTTCATAATCCATGGGCTCACCAAGTATTTGAAAATTTTTTAAATTTTTAAATTTTTATCTATTAACTACAAATAGGATTGTTGATATTCAGTATATTTATTTTAGTTGTATTTGGCAGGTATTTATGTGATTACAAACTGTACCTTATCCCTCTTTAAGACTTTTATTACTATATATAATTTTCCATTATCGGCTATTTATTTCTAAAATTTAAAATGGTTTTTAAAAATAACTTTATTTAAAGAATACTTTAATTAAAATTAAATTAATTAAAATCTAAACGACTATAATACGATTTTTAATAAAAAACGAATTTAAACTTAAAATGGGACATTATGAAATATTTTAAATAAAATAATATATATTATTAATTTTAATATAGTTATTAGTCTCTTTGATATATAATGGGCTTTTTTTCTGGAAATTAGATACTATATATAATTTTCTATTCACAATAAATAGAAACTGGATTATATTGCCAAATGGTAATAATAATAATTGTTATATTAAAACTACGAATAGGAAGGTGTCAGAATGAAATTCGGTATTGAATTTGTTCCAAACGAACCAGTAACTAAATTAAACTACTACGTGAAATTAGCTGAAGACAACGGTTTTGAATTCTGTTGGATTACAGACCACTACAACAACAGAAATGTTTACATGACCTTAGGTGCAATCGCATCAGCAACAAATAAAATTAAAATCGGCCCTGGTGTTACAAACCCATATGTAAGAAGCCCAGCAATTGCAGCATCTGCAATGGCAACATTAGATGAATTATCTGGTGGAAGAGCTACATTCGGTATTGGCCCTGGTGATAAAGCTACATTCGATGCTTTAGGTATTGAATGGACAAAACCTGTAGGAACTGTTAAAAAAGCAATCGCTGAAATGAGAGAATTATTAGCTGGTAAAAGATTAGAATCTGGTGCTCAATTAGCTATCAAACCATCAGAAGAAATCCCTATTTACTTGGGTGCTCAAGGACCTAAAATGTTAGAAACAGCAGGTGCAATTGCAGATGGTGTTTTAATCAACGCTTCAAACCCTAAAGATTTCGAAGCAGCAGTACCTTTAATTAAAAAAGGTGCAGAAGAAGCAGGAAAAACAATGGCTGATGTAGACGTTGCAGCATATGCATGTATGTCAGTAGACAAAAAATCAGAAAAAGCAAAACAAGCAGCTATCCCTGTAGTAGCATTCATTGCAGCAGGTTCACCTCCTGTAGTTTTACAAAGACACGGAATACCTGCAGAAAAAGTAGAAACAATCAGAGCAGCTTTAAAAGAAGGTAATTTCGGTGCAGCATTCGGTGCAGTAGATGACCAATTATTGGAAGCATTCGCTTTATATGGTACACCTGAAGAAGTTATTGAAAAAATTAAAGCATTAGAAGCAATGGGAGTTACTCAAATTGTTGCAGGTTCACCTATCGGACCTAACAAAGACACAAGTATCAAATTAATCGGTAAACACATCATACCTGCATTCAAATAATTTAATTATTTGATTGGATTATGATTAAATTTTTTTATTTTTTTTTAAAATAGTTGTTTTAAAACTTTAACTTAAAAATATATTTTAAAAATTTGAATATTAAAAAATAGTATTTTTGTAGTAGTTATTTGCTTTTTTCAATAAATTTATCCATAGTTTTAACATCGATATGTGTTTTTATACCCAATCTTTCCAAAATGATATTTGTTAAGACTACTTTCAAAATATCTTTACCTTCTTTTAAATCTGTTAATTTTCCGAGTTTTTTTGTGGTTGCAGGGGATTTTAATTTAGCTAAAGCTTGTGAAATGTCTTCTTCTTTCACACGTCCTTTTTTTGAAACATATATTTCATCTGCAATTTCTTCAAGCTGTATCATATCAAATGGTAAGTAATCCTTTATTTTTTTACCTAAAGTTTCTTCGATAGATATTAATATTCTTGAAATTTCGACATCTTGGGTTTTTTCATCTATTTTCAATTTTTTGGATACGTACCATTTTCCTTTTTTTGCATTAAATGTTATTTTTTCTTCACTCATTATTTCACCAAATATAATTTTATGAAAATATGATTATCTATTTTGAATCATATATTAAATATGTTAATTACAATTATTGTTGAAATAATATATATTATTTCTTAATAAATATGAAGTAGCTATAAAATAACAAATAATCTCGTAATTTTGATTTAAAATAGTATCTGAAATATTAATAAAACATTAATAATCGTAAGTATTCAATTGTAAAATAGTTAAAATAGATTATTTATAATTAAATTATTATAAATAATTAGTTCATTTCTATGAATTTCTTCAAGCTGTGGTTTTTAATATCTTCCAAACTTACTTCTTCAATGCTGTTGATTTTGATGAAAGCTCTTTTAACATGGTGTTTACTACCAATTTCTGAGTACATAATTTCTAAAGCATCTTCTTCTTTTAAAACATTGTATTCTTTTGAGAATACCATTGGTTCATCTTTACCAAGGATTTCTCCGTTGATTTTTATTATTTTAGCCATTTTATTCACCTTGAATATAATCTATATTTAATATTTTATCATTATACTGGTTATTTTAATAATTATAATTTATAATTTTTATTTAAATTTAATATTATTTTTAAGATATATGTATATTAATCTATTAAATCAAGATATTCTTCAATTCTTAGTATTTCAGGTCCTGTAGTTTCTACACCCACGAGTGCACCGTTGCTATTGGCAATTATGCCTGAACCAACTTGCATGGCTCCTTTGTTTACCGTACTTTTGCCAATAACTTCTATATTTAGAATTCCTCTGACCCATTCTAATTCCACGTCTGTAGTTAGTGGATTTAAAACGCATCCCTTGTTTGTGGCAATACCATTAGAGCCTACTGTAGGTAATTCACAGAAATTTCCAACGCCTACTTTAACTTTAAGTATTTTTTCTACATCTTTTTTAAGATTAGATATTTCTTTTGAAATAATGCCACCATAATCATTGGCGAGTATTAAATTTCCGAATGCAGTATTATTTGATTTTAGAATATTAACATTTATATCTAAATTATTCTCTTGGATGAAATTTTCAATTTTTGAAAATTCATCTTTCAATGTAATTTCTGGTAATATCAATCCATTGGAATTTCCTACACATAATGAACCCATCAATGAACTGTTTGCTATTTTTGTTTGAAGTATTGGTATGTTTAATATTTCTTCAAACTTTTCAATAGTATCTTTTTCCAAATCTATTGGAAAAATACCGTATTTATCCGTAGCAATAGCTTGAATTCCTATGTTTGATACGCCAGAAAATAATGTTTTATATATCATAAATTATCCCAACTAATATTTTAAGAATATCAATGTTTAATAAATTAATATGTAATTAATAATAATTTAAGTAATTAATATATTAACAAGATGTATTTATTAAGTATTTAGTTTGCGTGATTATTCAACTAATGTAGCAATAACAACATCGTCTTGTTTGACTGCTTTTACTCTAACTCTAGCAGGGATTTTGTTTAAACTTCTTTCCCATACTTTTTCGTTAATTGAATTATCTAATTTTACATTATCTGATTTCATATGTTTTTGCAAGTATTCTCTAATTTTCTTTATAGCTCTCGGAGCTCTTTTGGTTGTTGGTACTTTGTTTGTTACATCTCTTAATGGTATTGTGTATATTCTTTCGTTTTCCATAATTGCACCTCCAGTATACAAATATATATATGATATAATATTAAATCATATACAATATAGATAGACAATATTTAAATATTTTGGTGAGTGGATTAAAATGGATGACTATAGCAAGGCAGAAGTGTTGATGGAAGCGCTACCATATATATGTAAATTTCATGGTCAGAAGTTTTTGATTAAATATGGCGGACATGCAATGGTAAATGACGATGCAAAGAACTGGGTGGCTAAAGATTTAGTTTTATTGAAATATGTGGGTATGAATCCTATTGTAGTACACGGTGGCGGTCCAGAAATAAATAATGCTATGAAAAAGATGGGAAAAACACCCGAATTCATACATGGGTTGAGGGTTACTGACCAAGAAACACTCGATATTGTAAAAATGGTGTTAATTGGAAAAATAAATGGTGATATAGTATCTAAATTAGAAAAATACGGCGGTAAATCCGTGGGTCTTTCTGGAAAGTCAGGTCATCTTATAAAGGCTAAAAAGAAACTTCAATACCTTTTAAAAGATAGTCAAAAAATTGAAGTAGACTTGGGAATGGTTGGAGAAGTAAGTCATATCGATACTAAATTAGTAGATTTATTGGTGGAGCAGAATTATATACCGGTAATTTCCCCTATTGGTGTAGATGAATATGGTAATGATTTAAATTTAAATGCAGACATTGCAGCGGGAGATATTGCTGGAGCTACCTGTTCAAAAAAATTAATAATGGTTACTGACGTTGACGGAATTATGGAAGATATAAATGACCCAAGTACATTACATAAAAAAGTAAATGTCGAAAAATTGGAAATGATGATTGAACAAGGAATTATCCAGGGGGGAATGATTCCTAAAATAGAAGCTGCGATAAATGCACTAAATAAAGGTGTAGATAGTGTACATATCATAAACGGAAGAACTCCTCACGCAATTTTGTTGGAAATTTTCACTGAAACGGGTATTGGGACAATGATTGTAAAATAATTAATAATTAGTTATGTTATATTTAATGAATAATTTAACATATTTAGTAAATTAACAAATTAGTAATTCAATATGTAATGAACTTCATTTTTTATTATTTTTTTAATAAATTAATCTATTTTTTAATATTCTCAATAATTTTTAAAACATTTTATTTTAGTATATTTCATAGTTTATTGGTAACTATATAACTATATCATAAATTTATACATTAATTGTTTTAAACCTCAAAACATTACATGTACCATCTCGTTGACATATTATGCAATTGAGATGAATGCCTGAAACGAAAGAAGTTTCAAGTACGAA
>NZ_JANUCR010000010.1 GCF_024807655.1 Methanococcus voltae
TTTTTGATGAAACCTTTCAGGTTTCATTTACTCTTTTGTTTATTTGTTTATTTTACAGTGAAATAGAATTTAACCTATATTTTTTAAATATTCATAAATATAATTGTAAATTTTTTACTTAGTATCATAATAGAGATGATTATGAAATTTATATTATACCATATTAAAAAGTAAGGATTAGTATTTATAATTTGGATTAGGTTCAAATGAAATTTTTTTGGTTTCTTTATCAACCTTTACAAGAATTCCCAAGTATTCCATTTCATTCAATTCTTTAGAAATCATATATTGTACTAATTCATTACAAATTTGTAATATTTCATCATTTACATTATTTTGTAATTTTAACATCTTTTTTTTACTTGTAGCTTCTTCTAAATCTGCTTTAATTAATGCCATAGTTGTGTAATTATTGATTAATGTAGCTATTGCTAACTCTTCCTTATCTTCTTCAGTGGATAATTTGTTTAATATCTTTTTACTCGTCATAAATTCCCTCAATAGTGTATTTAATTATTATTTTAAAACCTATTTAATTTATCTTTTTTATTATAAAATTTTGATTTATGTTTGATTCATCGGCGTTTGAATAATCTAAAATTTTACTGCCATCGTTTTGATTAAATTCTTTATTGGTGTAAATATCTCCATCTACGGTTAATAAACCATTGTATACCAAATCTTGGAGTTTATTTAATATATCAAATTTGGTTGTATCATTTTTCCAAACGTCTTCGGGAAGTTCTTCACATAGCTGTAAAAATGTGTAATCCATATTTGCACAAGTACCTTGGTCATTATAATTATAATGGTTGTTAACAGCTTCAAGTATGTTATTTTTAATGTTAGTTTCCCAAACAGTATATTTTTCTTCTTCTTCTTGTATTTCTTTTTCTAAATTTTCATCGGTTTCACAAAGAATTCTTTCAAATGAAACAGTAGCATCGTTATTGTTTCTTTTATCATTTTTATCATTTTTATCAAGTTTAATTCTATGTTCAAAAAATTCTACTTCATCTAACCCATTGGAAATCATAGTTTCAGCTAAGTCTAACTTTATATTTTCCATCTGTTCTTCTATAAAGCTTTTTAGTTGTAATATTTTTCTTCTGTTGGTTGCACCGTCTAAATCATCTAAAAATAGCTTATTTAATTCATAAGTTCTAAACATATCTATAATAAATAATTCTTTAAGGTCTTCTTCTGATAAATTGCTTAATAATTTTTTAATTGTCATAAATTCCCTCAATATGATTAATTAATTATTTAATTACATATTATTAATTATTATTAATTATTAGTTTATATATTAGATTATTTATTAGTTTATATATTAGATTATTTATTAGATTATTTTAATATTAATATATATTCAATTTAACATGTATTAATAAAAGAGACAAGTGAGACGTATGGCAATAACCGATATAAAACCAGATATGTTAATAAAAAGTATCTTGGTAATTGAAATTTTAGTCAGTTTAATAGGGGAATTATTCAATTGGGCAACTTTTTATAATTCACCGTATTTAATCGTTTTTGGAATCGTTATTGCTTTATTGGGGTATATTATGCACGTTAAATGCCATAAGTACCACAAAAAAGGACACAGTAAAGCAAGTGAGATAAATAAAGTTGTAAATACTGGCATATACGGTAAAGTAAGGCATCCCATGTACACAAGTATTTTATTAATTATTTGGGGGATTTATCTTGCTTGGAATTTCGTATATACGAGTATAGTGCCGGTTGGAGCTACTTTACTGATTTTTATATTGGCAAAAAAAGAAGAAGAATATTTATCGAATAATTTAGGTGATGAATATTTAAAATATAAGAAAAATGTAAAATGGATGTTTATTCCTTATTTAATTTAATTTAATTTAATTATAATTATTTTATTATTGGTATTATTTTTATCTATTTTATTTTTAATTTTAATTTTTATTTTTTTCTTTTAAAAAATTCAATAATTCTTCAGTATCGCCCATTTGCTCCAATTCTTTTAAACTAAGGGCTGCAATTCTTTTATACTGCATATCTTTATTTTCTAAAATTAATATAGAATGGCTATTAAATAATTTTGAAATTTCATTAACGAGCAAAGCTTTTCTTTTTACTTCTTCGTTGCTTGATTCCTGAATATTTGTGAATAGTAAATTTTTAGAATTTTCTTTATCTTCCCCAAGTGCATCAAAAGGAGCTTTAGTAGTTTCTGTAATGTTAAATCCTAAATCTTTAAACAAATCAAGTACATTACTTTTAAAACCTTCTTCTTCGGCTACTGTTGAATTAAGAGGTATTTGTTTTTTATTATTTATTTCCCTTTTTTCCATTTCTATTTTTTCTATTTTTTCTACATTATTTACTTTTATATTTATTTTTTCACTATCTTCACGAATTATATGCAAACCTTTTACAAGTGGAACGTCTAAATATTCCTCAATTTTAATTGCAACTTCTGCAGAAGGATTTGCCTCATTTTGCTCGTATTTATAAATTGTTTTTCTTGAAACCCGAGATATTTCTGCAAGTTCCCCCACTGAAATATTCAATTGTTCCCGTGTTCTTTTTAAAACGTTTCCATCGATATTAACAAAAAAACCGCCCCTATCTGCGTAAACTACGGGTGGACGTCCTGCAATTTGATTTTTAAAAGTCTTTGGAGTAATTGCTTTTATATGGTGTCTTTCGTAAACGACTTCGTCTTCCATTAATGAATTACGAGTTCTTGAGCCTATTATTAAAGGCGTAGCTGACACTATTGAAGCTATTTTGTATAATTCCTGGGATTGTTCAGAGCTTAAGCTATCTATGTTTTTTAAAACTTTTATAAGCAATCTCGTGTTTCCCTTTCGGGCTATTAAGTCAAAGCACGACCTGTCTAACGTAGGCTTTGAAATTATAAAGTTATTTTCGTACAGTATTTTAATACATTCTGATAATAATACTTCTCGCATTATAACCACGCTTATTATTTTATGAGTAAATATGAAACTATATATTTAATACAATTATAGTTATACTTCATATATAATTATATAGTCCATTTATAAAATTATACGGGTTAAATTATGAAAATTGAAATTGAAAAAGAAGATGAAAAATTTATCGGTTTAAAAATAAAAGATGCTATTGGTCATAATGAAAATTTAAAAAAATACGTAATTATAAAAGATAAAGAAAATAATAAAAATAATAAAAATAATAAAACTTATAAAATTGATTTTAATTCAAAAAAAGCGGTTTATGAATATAATGTGGGAATTTTAAAAGGTTTGTACGATTTAAATATGCAATTCCATAGTAATGCGTTAGTTCCTACCCCTGTTAACCGTTATACGTTTGTTTATTATATTCTAAATGAATTTATGAACATTATGCAAAACACCTATAATCTAAAAGATATTAATATTAAACCCAAAAATATAAATGTTTTAGAAATCGGGACAGGTTCGGGTATTTTATCAATTTTAATGTCTAAATATTTTTATGAATTAACTAAATTAGATGATAAATTAATTAATTCAATTAATATATATGCAACAGACATTAAAGAAGAATATCTGGAAATTGCAAGAAAAAATTATAATAATAATATTAATGGTAATATTAACAATAATATTAATAAAAATAATAAAAATAATAAAAATAATAAAAATAATATTAATACTAAACTTAAAGTACCAGTCGATTTTATTAATTCAAAGGGAAATTTAATAAAGAATATCAATGAATTAAGCGATTATAAATTTGATATAATATTTACGTATCCTCCGTATTATTCAGACCATTCGGTGGCTTCAGTACGTAGTTTTGGCGGTGCTGATGCAGAAAAGGTTGAATTAATCGGCGGGGGCAAATACGGCGAAAAGTTTTCCGAACAGTTGATTGAAGAAGCAAAAGACTTTTTAAATGAAAATGGAATTATTGCGTTTATGTTTCCGGATAAACCCGAAGAAAGACGTAAATTAGTTGAAAAGAAAATAATTGACTGTAATTTAGAATTGGATAAATATGAAATTCAATCGGGTAAAAGAAAACGACATATTATATTTGGAATTAAAAAAGAATAATGGTTGGAAATTATGGGAATTTTAGAAACTAAAAATAAAAATAAAGATATTAATAAAGATATTAATAAAGATAATATACAAATTTTAGAAGATAACTTAAAACCTAAGGGGACGATTACAGTTCTTGGAGCTGGTCGTTTGGGCGTACGTGTAGTTATGGATTTATTAGAAGTTCACAGGGGAGGTTTTGAAAAAATACAAGTTTTCGACGGTGCTAAAATTGATAAAAACGATATTATTCATCGAAAATATGGTGCAAAAGTTGGAGAATATAAATCCAAATTTTTAGAAGATTTTTATCCTGGAAAAGTTGAAGCAATTTCTGAACACATAAATGCAACTAATATTGATAAAATCAACGGAAACATTATAGTATCTGTAATAGCAGGTGGAAATACCTTAAAAATCCGAGAATCTGTATTGAATTATGCTTTAATGAATAAAAAACAATTTATTTCTACTAACGGTGTTTTTGGAATTGAAAAACCTGTAAAAGTTGAAATGTCGCAAGAAGCAACCGGTCCAGTCGAGTATATGAAAAATATGCCTAACCATATCGTTATTGGTACGGGTGGTTTGATTAGAGATAATGAGCCGATTACACCATATACACTTGATAAAATGAGTGAATTAATCGTAAAAACTTCTTTAATCTTAAAAAAAGACTAATTTAATAAAAAAATATAAAATAATAAGAAAATATAACATAATAAAATAATAAAAAATAATAAAATAAGTAATAATACTATTTTATATTTAATAATTTAAGTATCTGTATTCATTATTTAGTTTGGGTAGGTATGTATGGTAATATAAAGTCTACAAAGCTCTCTACATTTCTTGTTTGAATATAAACTGTTCCTGAACCAGATAATCTGTAAACTAAACCTTCACCACCCAATAAAGTGGATTTTAAACCACCAACTTTGGTTAATTCAAATTGCAATCCGTCTGTAAATCCTATTAAATTACCATTGTCTACAACTAATGATTCGTTGTTTAATTCTATAGTTTCAATTGCACCGTATGATGATAAGAATAAATCACCCTGTCCAGTCAATTTCATTAAAAATAACCCTTTACCGCCGAAAAATGATTTAGCACCACCAAATTTGGTGTCTATTTCAATATTTGGGGAAGATGCTAAATAAGCACCGTGTTGAACGTACAATGTACCGTTTAATGGGTGGTATTGGATATCTCCAGATAATGAAGGTGCTAAAGCCAACTTACCAGAACCTGAGAATGTATTTAAGAATATGCTTTCCCCAACCACAGCTCTTTTTAATGCTCCAAATAATCCACCTTTTGCTTGTGTTTTTATTTCCACGCTTGGTTCCATATAAACCATTGAACCGGTTTCTGTAATAATACCTTCGTTATTTAAGTTCAATTTTAAAATTGAATATGATGGTCCTTTTTCGATTTTATAATCGTAAGCCATTTTAACACCTTTTATTTTTAAATTTTAAATATTAATTTATAGGTATTTACTAATTAAAATGTATTATTATTTATTTTATTTATTGTTTTTATCTTTTTTTATTTAATTTACGGACGATATTTTATTATCTCAGAGTAAATTTAAAAATATAAATATAATAAATAAATAACTAAAAATAAATAAAAATAAATTTAATTTAGATTTCGCCAATTCCGATATAAATGTTATTATTTCCAATTTTTTTAAATGCCTCAGAATACAATTCAATTCCGTATTTATCGGCAAATTCTTGCATTCTTTTTCTACCTGTATCTTTAGTTCTTTCTCCAACTGAAACAAGAACATAGCTATCGTAAATCTTTTCGCAGGCCAATATTTTTTTTCTTTTATATCTACCAGTACGTAAATCAAGGTTTATGATTTCAGGTATCTTTTCAAGGTGCATAATGGCTTGTTTAGCATCTTCAACTAACATACACTCATTTAAGCACTTAAAAATTAATTTTTTCTCTTCACTATCATTTACACCAGATTTTAAAGAGGAAACATCGTTTTTTACACCTTTATCATCGTTTGTGATTGGTTCATTTCTACTACTTTTTACTGAATCCGTACCAGATTTCTCAAAGGACTCTTTAATTGATTTATCATTGGTATTAATTGCTAATTTGTCCTTTTTATAATAATTTAACTTACCACTTTGGAAATCTACGATAATTGAACGTGAAGCTCGGTTTATATCTGTAATACCACCTTTTGATAAGTAATTTAACTTTTTACCAATTAATTCAATTATTTCCTCATCGATTTTTTCAGCAGGGATGTCTTTTAACTCATCAATCTTATAATACTCGTTTAATATCGTATTATCAAATTTTTGAAGTCTTTGAAGGATTTTAATAGCCGGTGAAGTAATGTTTTTTGATTTTTCAAATCTCAAAGCTCCAGATATTATTAATTCGTCGTCATCGTTCGGTTCAATTATTCCGGGTGTATCCAATAATTTTATGTCTTTTGTAAGTTTAATCCATTGTTCTCCAACAGTTAAACCTGCAACTAAACCGCTTCTTGCACTTTTTTTGCCCGTAAGTGAGTTAATAATTGAGGATTTACCTACGTTAGGGTATCCTACGATACCTACCGTACCAACCACTTTAGAACTGCTATTTTTGGAATTTGAATTATGTATCTTTTTATTTATATTATCGTTTTTATCGTTTTTATTATTATCTTTATTATCCTCTTTATTATCATTTTTATTATCATTTTTACTCTTATTTTTCACATTAGAATAAATATAGAGCTTTATTTCATCTCTTAATATTTTAGTGCCTAATTTTTGTGTAGCACTAACAAATACAACGGAAGAATTTGGATTTTCTGCCATAAACTTTTTTTTCCACATTTCCAATATTTCTTTAGGCACTAAATCTGCTTTATTCAACACATATATAAGTTTTTTACCTTTGTGGATAATAGTACTCTCTAAATCATAATTACGAGTAGTTTCGGGGTCTCGAGCATCTATTACCAATAATATAACATCACATTCTGAAATGATGCCTTTAACTTTTAATTTGGTTGATATCCTAAATGTTGATTTCTTTTTTTCCATAATTTCACCATAAAAATAAAACTAAAAATAAAACTAAAAATATAAATTTTGACTTTTAACTTTTAAGTATTGTTTTGATTTTTGACCATAAATTGAAAATATTGTTAAATTTAACAATTTATTAATTAAGATAGTGGTATATCATTTAAATAATTATCATTATTTTATATATAATTTAATAGTAATTTAATAGTAATTTAATAGTAATTTACTCTAAAACAATATAAAAATGATTATATAATATGATAAATAGATAAATAATCCATAAATTAATTAGTTGTATATGTACGACGGATAAATATACAATAGATAAACTCGGTGTAAAAATGTCAAACCTAAAAGCACGATTAAGGGATTTTGTAGAAACTGAAGAGGGTTATTTTGCAGTTAACACCTATCAACACCCCAATGATAGAATAATTGCATTTTTAAGATATATTAATTTAAACAAACTTTCAGAAACCACCAATAAAGAAATTGATGAATTATTATCAATTTATAATTTAGATAAAAATGATATAAGGGTTAAATTAGATGAAACAGGGCGAGAATTAAAATTTATTAAAGTAGCAGATTCAAAGACTGCTTATGATATATTACAACAAAATTATCCGATTTATGTTTATTATGATAGTGTAAACGACGTAGTTTTACACGCAATACCTTATAACAATGTAAAACAGATTATAAGCCCAAAAGATAGGTTAAAAGAAATAATAAACAATCCACAGACACTTTTGGAAGAAAAATGTAAAAAATTAGCTGAAAAATTAAAAGAATGTGGTCAAAAAAATAACTTACCCATTGATTATGAAAATATGGGTGTTTCTGGCTCTACAATACCAAAACTCAATAATGAAGGCTCAGACATTGATTTTGTAATATATGGTATGAAAAATCACAAAATTGCGAGAAAAATATTAAAAGAATGCTTTGAAGATGGAGAAATAGCTGAAATTACCCCACTTTCGGAAGATTTCTGGAAAAAAGCTTATAAAAAGAGAATTAAAGACGATACACTCGAATATGACGAATTCGTATGGCACGAATTAAGAAAATATAATCGTGGCTCCGTAAATGGGACAATGTTTGATTTATTGGCTACTCGAGAGTGGGACGAAATAAACGATAATTACGGCGATAAATCGTATAAAAACAAGGGTTTTATTAAAATAAATGCAAATATAAAAGACGATGACTATATGTTTGATAATCCTGCTACATATTCACTTGAAAACGTGGAACTTGGAAATTATGAGGGAAATATGCACTTAAATGAGATAAAAGAAATTAAGGAAAATTCTATGGCCCTAAAAGAAGTAGTTTCTTTTACTCATACTTATGCCGGACAGTGCTTAAATAATGAAAATGTATCAATAAGGGGTAAATTAGAAGCTGTAGAATCCCCCAATTGTGAGAATTATTATAGGGTGGTTGTCGGAACTACAAGAGAAGCATTTAATGAGTATATTAAATTAAATAAAAATTAAAAAAAGGATTATTGCTAATTTATTGAATAATATGGTAATATAAAATATAGAATATAAGATATAGGATATAAAATATATTAATATAGAATATAAAATATACCAATTTAATTATTTAATTATTTAATTATTTTGTTTTTTTCTATCAATTTCTTTTAAAAGTGGTGGAAATGGGTCAGATGTTGGAAATATGTTGTAAAATTTACTATAATCCCCAATGCCGTTGATATATTGTAAAAAATAAGGTGCAACCTCATTTGGTGAACCCATAGAAACCCCACCTACAACTTTACCATTTTCAAAGTAAACTCTATTAAATCCCCTATATTTTTCAAAGTATGCCCCGTGTACATTTCCTGTTTTTATTTCTTTATAATCATTAGTTTGCGTTCCTATCATCCCCAAAGGTATTTTTAGACGTATTACTTCCATATATGGCAATGGTTTCAATTTAATAAGTGATTTTCCCGTAATTTCATTATAGATATTTCTTGCTACAATAGCCCCCTGCCGTACTGAAAGAGGAGTATTGCTCCTACCGACTGCATCACCGCAAGCATAAACATTATTTGAGTCGCAACGAACTTTTAAATTATTATTTACACTAAAAGGTCGAGTTCCCCCGAATGCTATTAAATTATACACGTTTTCGTCTTTTAATAGCTCTTTGGTTTTATTTTCATCGTTTGTAATGTTGAAGTTGATAATATGATTTAAAACATATTTCCTAACATCGGGGTCGGTAATACGCTTTAAAATGTTAGAACGAACGTATGTAAACACTTCAGAACCTAAAGATGAGAATACTGAAGAAATTTCTGAGGCAGAGATTCCACCACCTATTACCACCATTTTTTCAGGCAATTCTTTTAAATTTACCAAATCAGAATATTTATTGCAGGTTATTTCGTTGTATGTATTAGGATAATCCATACCAGTTGCATATACTACATAATCATAGTTTTTTTTATTTTTATTTTTATTTTTATTTTCATTTTTCATTTCTTTTTCGGTATCAAATCGTTTAAATATTACATTTACGCCTTCTTTTTTTAATTTTTCAAGACTATGCAGTCTAATTTCTTTGTGAACTTCGTCTATTTTTTTATTTAGAGTTTTAAAGGTCATAAAATCATTTAATGTGTATTTATCTGTGTTTTTATGAATATTGCTATTATTTTTAACTTCATTTAACTTATCTATTGAGTCAGAAACCTCTTTAAGTGCATTTATATACTTACAGCCGTAATTTAAGCAAAGACCCCCTAATTTGTCTTTTTCATATAAATCTACTGAAATCCCCATTCTTGAAAGTTTTTTCGCACAAGCGGACCCTGCCGGTCCTGCACCGATTACTGCCACATTTACGTTTGATAAATCCATAATAACCCCCGTTTTATGAATTTTTTATTATTTTATTTTATTATTTTATTATTTTATTTTATTATTTTATTATTTTATTATTTTATTTTATGTCATATGTTGTTATCTAATTATATTTATGTTATAATAGATTTATAAAGAATAGGATAAATAAATCTAAAACAATATAAAGTAATATGTAATAATATAATTAAGAAAATCAAATTAACTAAAATTTACGGTAAGATTATTATGACAGCTTCAAATTCAAACACAAATCAAAATTTAGATGCGGATTTAGATTTAAAAGATTTAACAAATATCAATTTAGGAATTTTTGGACACATTGACCACGGAAAAACCACCTTATCGGGCGTACTAACAGAGATAGCCTCTACTTCATCGCTTGATAAATTACCAGAATCCCAAAAACGAGGGATAACTATAGATATGGGTTTCTCATCATTTAACTTAAAAAAAGAAGAAACAAATCAAAATTATATGATTACTCTAGTAGATGCTCCCGGACACGCCGATTTAATTAAAACGGTGGTTAGTGCAGCTGATATAATCGATATTGCACTTATAGTCGTAGATGCGAAGGAAGGACCAAAAACGCAGACTGGTGAGCACTTACTTATATTAGATAACTTTAATATACCGACTATTGTAGTTATTACAAAAATTGACAACGCCAATGCTGAAGAAATTGCACAAACAAAATTATTTATGAATTCCATACTTAATTCAACCCAAAATTTAAAAAATAGTGAAATTTTAGAGATTTCTGCAAAAAATAACCTTGGTATTGACAATTTAAAAAATTCAATAATGGAACACCTTCTTAAACTTCAAAATGAAAATAAACTCAATAGAAAAACCGATGACTACTTTAAAATGCCTTTAGACCACGCATTTCCGATTAAAGGAGCGGGTACTGTAATTACGGGCACTATAAACAAGGGTATTGTAAAAGTTGGCGATGAATTAAAGATATTGCCCATTAATATGGAAACAAAAGTAAGAAGTATACAAAGATTTAGAAAAAGTGTAAACGAAGCAGAAGCTGGGGACCGTGTGGGTATGGCCTTACAAAATGTTGAAGCTAAACAGATATACCGAGGTTGTATATTAACTTCAAAAGATACCAAATTACAGATGGTCGATAAGATAGTGGCTAAGGTCAAAATTTCAGACATTTTTCGCTATAATTTAACGCCAAAAATGACTGTGCACCTTAATGTAGGAATGTTGACTGTTCCCGCTAAGGTAATCACATACAAAAAAGTCATAAATCCTCAAAACAACAATACCGAGAATTTAATCGTAAATCAGGTTGGTGCAGGACAAGAATGCTACTGTTCTTTTGAACTTGACGATAAGGTACTCGCAGAAGTAGGCGATAGAATATTAATCACAAGGTTAGATTTACCACCTACAACACTTAGAATTTGTGGACACGGGACTATTGAAGGTTTTGAGTCTTTAAAAGACTTAGACATTAGAAAGGAAGTTTTAAGAGATGGTAATATTCGTATAGAAAAAGGAAGAACCACTATTGAAAATTTAGCCCCTTCAAAATCAAATGCAGAAAAATTAATCGGCGAAAAGGTTTATGTAATTGATAAATCGAAGAATGTTGAAGAAATTAAAAAATTACTTGCTGAAGATTCAAATAAATTAGATGGTTCAAAAGAATATACTAAACGTCCAGAGTACATTAAAGCAATAGGTAAACTTAAAGGTACTTTTGGCACTAAAGGCGTACTTGTAGCAGATTTTGACGCTGAAGTGGGCAATAGGGATGTTGTACTTTTGAAAAGGCTTAGAAGGTGGGGTTAAATGGAAAATTTTCAAGAGTTTCAGAATAAATATTTTAAAATTTCCGAGACAAGCCCTTCAAAAATAATTCTATTTGGGGAGCACGCCGTTGTAGATGGATACCCCGCTATTTCAATGGCAATCGATTTAAAAACTTTTGGAACTATTAAAAAATTAGATGATTGTAGTGAAAATTGTAGTGAAAAGTACATAAAAATTGATTTACAGGATTTAAACGAGAAAATAGTAATAGATATTTCAAATGACGAAGAAATAAGAAATTTTTTAAATTTAGATGTTAATAATATTGTTAAAAATGTAAAATACGTAGTTTGTGCAATTAAAAATACTATAAAATATATGATAAATAACAATAAAAACAAAGACATTAAAATATTACCTTTTGAATTAATATTGCATTCTGAAACTCCCGTAAGCTGTGGTTTAGGTTCTTCAGCTTCTGCAGTATTAACAACCATAAAATTAGTGTCTAAATTGTTGAATAAAAATTTAAATCTTTCTAATAGTGAAATGGCGGAAATAGCCTACAGTGTTGAAAAGGAAATACAAGGTAGGGCGAGTATTACCGATACGTACACCGTTTCAATGGGTGGAATTCTTGAAATAATAAATAACGAATATATCACCGATGATTTAAATTTAAACGATAATTTGGTAGAATTGATACAAACTTGCAACTTTTTGATTGTATATGTAGAAGAACGAAACAGAAAAACCGCTGAATTAGTTCAGGAAGTTGGAAATAACCCTAAAAAAGAAGAAATATTTTCAAAAATTGGGGAAATTATTTCAAAGTTAAAAACTTGTAAAAATAAATCAGAGTTTGGAAATTTAATGACTCAAAACCATAATTTATTAAAAGATTTAAACATATCTACTCAAAAAATTGACGAAGTTGTAGAATTAGGCTCTAAATATGGATTAGGTGCTAAATTAACCGGTGCAGGCGGTGGAGGTTGTGCCATAATATTATTAGATGATGAGGAACTACGTAAACAGGAGTTAATATATAATCTTAAAAAAATAGATGTTATGGAAATTTTTGAGTGCAAAATGTATTTAAATAAATAAAATTCTTTTTCAGTTTTATTCTTTATTCTTCTTTATTATTCTTTATTCTTCTTTTTTAGGTGCCGATTCTTCGATTTTTTCTCCGTGAGGGCATTTTTTAGGTTTTTCTATAAATTCGTAAAGTTTTTCAATTGTTTCATCACTCATGGCATGTTCTAATTTACAAGCTTCTTCACTTGCTTTTTCTAATTCTATATCTAAATAATCAGTTAAAAAGTGTTCCAAAATTCTATGTTTTCTTAAAATATTCCTTGCGATTAATTCGCCTTTTTCATCTAATTTTATGCCCACATAAGGTTCATAAATTATATAACCTTCACTACTTAATTTTTTAGCCATACCAGTGACAGCTGCGGGTTTTACTCCCAAGATATTTGCCAATTCAGTTGTTTTTACAGGCCTATGTTCTTTTTGAGTAAACATATGTATGCTTTCGAGATAATCTTCAATATTTGGAGAAATCATTAAATCACCAAGTTTAAATATGGTTTATATAGGTTTATATAGGTTTATATAGGTTTATATCTTAAATTCATTTGTTTTATTTTTCTTAAATTAATTTTAAATAATAATAATAATAATAATAATAATTACCAATTCATATTATTCATATATCTATAACTTATAGTATTTAAACTTTTAAACTAAATTAAAAATTTTAACCGATGTTAATTAATCACGTTTAATAAAATATATATAGTAGAACGTACACTATATAATTTAAGTTAATTTAAATTATTTAATTACAGTAAAAGTATTTTCTAAACAATTATTAAATTAAGATTACGCCCGTAATTAATAAAAAAATCAAGGGTGATTTTATGGAAAGTATATTATCAAAAAATCCAGGTTCTTACACAGTATTAGAAGTTAACGGCGGAGTTTGCAGAAAATTTTATGAACTCGGTATTATACCAGGTTGTAAAATAACCTTGTTAAACAAAAGTAGGGGACCTTTATTAGTTAGAATAGGGAACTGTAAAATAGCCATAGGTAGAGGAATGGCAGATAAAATTATGGTAAAATAATAATGGATTATTTAATCTAATTTTTATTAAGATAACTTTTAAATCTCTAAAACATTGCGGATATGATTTAATTCCCCCGAAATTGTATCCATTTTTTGCTTTTTTGTCATATCATTACCATTATTATATAATAGGTCATTAAATTCTAAAATAATTGAACTTTTATAATTATATTTATGGACTAAATCATATATCGATTTTTCAAATAATGATTTATAAGGTTCTTCAGAATTTTTTAAAGAATAATGGTCGGTATCTTTAGAATTAACACCCGATATATGAACATTAGAAATTTTTGAAGTATCAACGTTTTTTAAAAATTCTTCAACGTGTGTACGTGCGTGTACAAAATCAAGAGTAAATCTTAATTTTTCATATTTATTTAAGTAGTAATTAATTTCCTCGGGCGTTTTACATAATTTATTTATTCCTTGCGGTGAATTTTCAACAGATAATATTAATTCATTGCTTATTAATTCATCAATTTGCTGAACAGATTCTAAATCCCTGTAATCTACATATTCATTGAGTTTACAGCATAGTCTAATGTAATTACTTAAATAAGCGTATTCTTCGTTGATTCTCGGCAACCTTTTTGCACTTCTTTGACCTGCGTGAAATACCATATGTTTTGCTTCGTAGAACTTAGCAACGTTTAAAGCCCAAAAAGTTTCTTCTAATGTAATATTCCGAAGGTTTTCGTTAGTAGACGCAGGATTAAGCTCTATATATGGTGCGTGGACACACAAATGTTTTATTTTAAGCATTTCCTTTTTTAAGTTTTTCAAATAATCTTCATCATATCTGTTTTTCCAAAATTCCGGATTTTCGACTACAAATTCAAAACAAGACAGCTCTAACTCACGAACAATATCGACTATCTCTTCGATAGGATATTCCCAAAAAAATAACGACGTAAGCCCTATAACTGGTTTTGAAAGTTTTAAGTGCTTTGATTTACTCATATGACCCCTCTTACCCACATATACTAAATTAATAAGTAATAACTCTCATTATAAAAAATATGAAATACATAAAATATATAGTTTGTGAAATTTTAAGTTTGAAAAAATAATAATAAACTAATAATAAACTAATAAACTAATAATAAACTAATAAAATAATAATAATAATAAAAAATTAATAATAATAATAATAACTATAATATTGAATTATAATCTTCCAATTCCGAATAATCCATTATTTTATAATGTGTTTCAATTTTTACAGGTATGTCGTTAATATTTAAGTATGCAAAGGGATTTGTACCGCCTACACTTACATATCCCAACATTTCAGTTTCTACCCTAATCCCGCATAAATCATTGTTTGGCCTACCAAATTCTAAAATTGAATTCCAGCCCAAAGTTTCATAAATTTCTTCGATTTTTGATTTTGAATACATCGGCACTTTCCTAAGTCCTGCCAGTATGGTCGTTTTACCATCTGCTTTATCGAAAAACACTTCGTGAGGGTCTAAAGACGTGCCTTCATATGCAATAGCCTCTATAAATCTCATTTCAGGTCTTTCCAATAACCCCCCATAATAGGGAATTACAGGAATCTGATTTTCAAGCAGTATTCCATCAAATGTTAAAGAGCATACGGTATATATGTTTAAACATTCGTTTTTAACATCTATTTCAACCTTTAATTTATTAGATGTTGATAAATCCCGTTTATAAATTTCTTTTAAAAGTTTTAAAACTTTTTCTTCATATTTTAAATCTATTTTGGCCATATTAACGATAATTCGACCGGATTCATTATTTAAATCGAATTTTACTTCGTGCATCATTGAAATCATTTTCGATAAAACGGGTTTAACGTTATAATCTTTTAAAACGTTTAATCGTTTTAAATCTGCTACGCTACAGATATCGTACCCTTCAGAACTTCTACCATATCCCTTAAATTTGTACTTATATTTATTTAAAAATTCGTCATTAATTTCTATTGGTTCGAGTATACGTTCTTTAGGCACTTGAATGTTTGGATTAGCTTCTATTTTGGTTGTTGAGTTAATATCTAAAGAATAACCCAATTCAACAGGTATGCAAAGCGGAGTAAGCCCTCCAATTAGTGCGACACCTATTTCTTCGTCATTTAAGTTTATCCCTAATACATTATTTTCCCCATAACATATTACAGATTTTAAGTTGTCTTTTTTTAATAATTGCTTAAATTCGTCTAATTTTGATTTTGGTATTACCCTAAAATTAGCTGGGATATAACCTTCCCCATTTTCAATTGTACTCAGTACTTCAGTCTTTTTTTGCATTATAAAAGCTATTAATGGGTCTACAGATGTTTTTTTGAACTCGATAACTCCTTTAAAATTAACAGGCTTATTATCTTCATATTTAACAATACCGCCGTGTTTTGGCATTGACATTATTCCATTCTTAATTAAATAATTGTCAAAATTTATATTACAAAGTGTTTCTACATTTAATCTTAAATTATTATCTTTTTTATCCAATTGTTCCATTTTTAAATAATTTCCGGTACTATATCCATGTTTAAAGCTTAAAAGAATTAATTCCTTTAATTTTTTAAGCTCTTCCTTTGATTCTGAATTTTCTTTTAAGTTAAAAGTTCCCCTATTTACAATAACGGTTTCAGGATAATTACCTTTTGTAAGTTTATCATATATATTGCCTGAAATAGAGCCTATTCTGTGAGCTACATTGGCTTTTTGTAATTCTTCGGCTCCTTTTTCAGTGATAATTCTTCCAGAGTACCCTACTCTTTCCGTTAGTTCATCATCATCCATTGATTGCAAATGATATCTAACTGCACGTTCTCCAATGTCATAGCCCCGTAATTTTAAATCTTCGGCTATTATTTTGGCACCTATCGGTTTATCATATTTCGAGAGTAGATTCAAAATAGCAATATTTAGGTTTTTAGTCATATTCGTCCCTCACCTAAATTAGAGTTATATAATAATTTGAATATGTTTAATTTGTTATATATACCTATAGATTTGAATTTGAAAATTTTTTGAAAAATAAAAAAGAGTATGGAGTTATATTTATTTATTTATTAATTAATAAATATTTTAAATGATTTCTACACTATTAGCGATTAAAATACCTGGATAACATCTTAAAACTATATTTCCACCCACTTTAATTTCTGCATCTGTTTTTAGGTCCTGTTCATCGCACAAAAGTTTAGTTTCTGGAGATATGCGTATGATTAAGGGGGAACCATTGCTTTTGTTGATGATTACGTCATATACACCATTTTCATCTTTTTCTAAAATATCAACGATTTTTCCGTTCGTATAATTATCTAAATTATCTAAATTATCTAAATCGTTTGAATTATTTAAATTAGTATTCTCTAAATCTGAATTATTTAAATTAGAACTATTTGAGTTTGAGTTATCAAATAAATTTAAAAATCCATTCCATATATCATATAATAAACTACTTACCGTATATCCATTATTTTCATCATAATTAGATTTTTCATTTTCTGAACTTATTAAAACCGGCGTTTTATCTTCTGAATTAATAACGGGCATTGCAAAAACTGACGTGGTAAATAAAGAACCTAAAATCGCCAAAATTATCATATGCTTTTTTATTTTTTTCACATTTATATTCATTTTATCACCAAAAATCACTATGGTTTAAAACTTATATAAAAATGGAGATTATGTAAGGAATTGACCGAACGATAATTTTGGTTTAAATTGATATAAAATACATAACTAAAAAATAACCGATAAAAAATATATTATAAAAAATATAAAATATATTATAAAAAATAAAATTATTAATAAAATAATAGGTAATAAGTAATAAGTAATAATTACTAATTATTAATTAATTAATTAATTAATTTCTAACTTTTTTAGCAACTACGATGTAATTGCCCATTTTCATTTTGCTGTGATGTTTTCTAACGTTTGCGTGGTGAGCATCTTCTTTTACGGATTTTTTATCTTCCAATGCAAAAATACCCAATATTTTAAAGCCTTTTTTTTCCAAATGATTTGTATATCCATCTAATGTTAAACTGTTTTCAAAAGTATAGCAAATTTTTTCTTTTTTAGTTCCGGTAAAACTAAACATATTCCAATCTATACCTTCAAAAGCCTTTTTAACAGCGTATTTTTTATCAATAGTTTCTGGAAAAGCCTGTTTATTTGCAAAAATACCATTTAAAGCAGTTGCTTCACAAATTTTGTCAATTACTGCTGGATTTTTACCTCCTGGGTTGTAGGAACTAAATATTAAGTCGTAGCCTTCAGAATTATTTGAATCTAATGTATCTACGAAATTATCGGTAAAGAAATTACCTGAAACAGTTGATACCCTATCAGAACCGTATTCTTCAATATATTTCTTAGTTTCTTCGCAAACTTCCGGTAAATCAAATACTTTACATTTTGAATCTTCATTTAAGTAGGATAAAGCGATACCATACAATCCGTGCCCGCCTGCCACATCTAAGATACTTTTAGCACTTTTTACTTCTTCAAAGTGCTTTAAATAGTTGATTGTTAATTGCAATTCGCCTGCCCTACAATCAATCGCCATCCTTTTAATTATATCGGGGAAGAAAGCTCCTTCCTCAGTTTTTAATTCTCCTGCTTTCAATGTTTCATCTAAATTAATCCATCTGTTAGCCCTCTCACCGTAAGTATAAAAAGGAGCTAATGAATTTATTTTGCTAAATTCCGAATTTGGATTTAAATACGTTTTTGAGAGTTCAGTTGCTTTGTAAAATATATCATCTGAGCTGTATGACTCGTGATAAACTTTTATTAAACCAAATTGAACTAATGCGTCCAACATATTTAACAAAAGATTTTTATTTGGTTGAAAACCTTGTTTTTCGTACCAAACTTCGATTTCGTTAAAAGTTTTTTGCGTATCTAATAATTCAAAAACATTATATTTTAAACAGAAGCTTAATAAAAAGAATTTTCTCAAACCCAAGTAAGCATCTTCAAAAAGATTTTCTATTTGTTCAGGTTCAATTTTAGGGGTTTCCATTACATTTTTACTCATATTTACACCTTTATTGTAAGTTCTTAGTAAATTTTATACATTTAAATTAATTAAAGAAATATCTAATTTATAATTTATAATTTATAATTTTATGTACTTAGTTCAATTTAGTTCAATTAAATGTAAAAATAAAAAATTTAGAATATTATTTTAAAATATTATTTTAAGTATTAATCAATATGTATCAAACTATTAAATATCTATAATTCAAATTTTTCATATCCGCCCATCCTATTTGAAATGGATTCATAAGCCCCATTTCCATCGAAGAATAAATATATTTCGTCCGCTTTTTCTTCAGGGTCAACGTCTGCAAACTGCTCAGGGTAAAGCACTTTGCCCACATAATAAGCATTTGCGATTGCTGTATCTTTGTTAAATGAATACCAGCAGTATGGCAGTACTTTGTAAACTCTATCGTTTGAAACTGCACTTAAACCTTTAAATTCCGGTTTTTCCAAGTCTGCTGAAACTTCATTTAATGAAGCTTCACTTACAAATATGTAATCAGGGTTCCAAGCCAATACTTGCTCTTTACTAACTTCTTTACCCTCACTGATTTCTGAAACATTATATGCTACGTTATTAGCGCCTAATAATTCAAATGATGGCCAATGTGGGTCAGTTGTTGTAATACCGTGTGCACCACTGTATGCCCTACCTGCAATATATGCACTTGGGTGAACGTCAGCTTTTGAAACTCTTGATTGTAAATCGTTTCTATATTCTTCTATTTTATCCAATATTTCTTCGGCTCTTTCTTCTTTGCCTAATATTGTACCCATTAATCTTAATGATTTCTCATATTTTTCATTTTGAGCTTCTGGACCGATTGTAGCAGTATATACAACTACAACAGGTATATCCACTTTATTTTGTAAATCATCGGCAGCATCTTTGTTGTTGCCCATAAAAATTACATCAGGGTTCATTTTAAGAATTGCTTCATAATTATAACTTGTTCCTGCTTTACCCGCTACCGGTAAATCAAGTAATTCCGGGTTTGCAGCTAAATATGGTAATTCAGTACCGCAAGGGAATTTATCGTCGTCAGATTTTGATTGAACGCTTTCTCTCTGTTCAATTGCGATTACTTTATCTGTTTCATTTAAGTAAACTATTTCTCTTAATGAACAGCCTAATCCAATTACTTTATTAATTGTTTTTGGAACTTCGACTGTTCTACCGGCCATATCCACAACAGTTATGTATTCGGCATTATTTCCCATATCGGAGTTTTTTGCATTTTGATTTGTGTTGTCGTTAGTGTTTGAACTATCAATACCTGTATTTGCATTATTTGCACCAGTATTTTCACCAACACATCCACAACTCATTGCTACAACTACGACCATAATAACACTGAAAACCATAACTACTGATTTTTTAAATGTTTTATTCATATTATCGTCCTACTTTACTTTTCTTTATTTCAATTATTTCAATTTTATTGTATAATTTAAATTTAAAGTACACTGTTAATCTTGTATTTATTATTACAATTTTTATCTATTCAATTAGCTTTTTAGTTAATCGTAATAATTTTTTAAACTTTATGAATTATTATTCATATAAATTAGAAAATAGTATTACTAATTAATATAATTTACGATATGATATTAATAATAAATAAAGTTTTCTATAAAAGTATTACAGTATACTTGTATAACTTATGATATATTTTAATAATTTTAATAATAATAATAATAAACTAATAATAATAATAATAAACTAATAATAAACTAATAATAATACTAATAATAATAATAATAATAATAATAAACTAATAAAATAATAATAGTAATAATATCAATACATTTGTATATTTTTATATTACTATATTTTTATATTTTCATTTAAGAGTATAAAAGGGTTATTTTAAGATATTATCGCCATATTTCGTTTTTTTATAAAAAAATTCAATAAAACAAGAAGATTAATCAAAAAGTATATAATTATGAAATATTAAAGTATATCTTATAACTTGGAGGTGCATTATGTCTAACAAAATAATAAATGCTTATACAAGCATACCGTTAGTTGCAAGAATGTTGGGTGCGTTAGTAATCGGCTTACCTATTGGTTTAGCGATATCATTCTATTCCCCTGACTTAATAAACGTTATTAGTGCTTATTTATCACCGTTTGGTACTGTTTTAGTAAATATGCTTAAAATGATTGTGATACCTATCATATTTTTCTCATTAATTGCAGGTGCTGCAAGTATACCACTTGGTAAGCTTGGAAAAGTAGGTATTAAGACTATTTTATGGTATTTAATGACTTCATTGTTCGCATCATTATTTGGTGTACTCGTAGCAATGTTATTTAACCCAGGTGTTGGTTTCACACCTCAGCAAGTTGCAAGTTCAGTTGCACAAGTTGGTGTACAACCATCTGCTGATATTATTGGTATTTTATTAGGAATGTTCGCAAATCCTTTTGCATCACTCGCACAAGGTAATTTCTTGCCCATTATTGTTTTCGCAATTTTATTTGGTGTTGCTACAAGATTGGTAGCCGATAAACCACTTGACGAAGAAGAATCAAAGAGAGCATTCGCTTTAATCGATTTTGCTAAGTCAGTTAACGCTTCAATGTTTAAAATTGTTAATTGGGTTATGGAATACGCTCCAATCGGTGTTTTAGCTTTGACAATTGTAAACTTTGGGACTTACGGTTCTGACTTACTCGGAAGCTATGGACAAATAGTTATCGGTATTGTACTCGGTATTTTAGGATTAATAGCATTTGTATACTCTGGATTATTGATTTTAATCGGAAGAGAAAACCCATTAAAAATATTCAATAAAATTAAGGAAGCTATGGTTACAGCATTCGCTACAAGAAGTAGTGCGGCTACATTACCGGTTTCAATGGAAGTTGCAAGAGACGAATTAGGTGTGAAGGAAGAATTAGCTTCATTTACATTACCATTAGGTGCTACAATCAATATGGACGGAGTTTGTATTCACTTACCAATGTGGGCTTTCTTCGCTGCAAATATGTTTGGTATCTCAATGACAATTGATTCAATTCTCGTTATGGTAATTACAACCGTATTGGCTTCAATTGGTGCTGGTGGCGTACCAGGTGGAAGTTTAATGCTTTTATTCATTATTTTAGGTACTATGGGATTAGCACCTGAACAAATAGCGATTGTTGTTTCATTAGCTATTGCAGTGAACCCAATTTTAGATATGTTCGAAACTATGAACAACGTTACCGGTGATTTGGTAATGACTTACTTAGTTGGTAAAACTGAAGGCTTAGTCGACGAAAACGTTCAAAAAAAGTTATAAAAAGTTATAAAAAGTTATAAAAAAGTATAATATTCTAAATCAAAATGTCAAATCTAAATAAACTATATAAATAAACTATCTAACTAACAAATTATTTAAATTAACTAACTAAAAATATAATATAAAATATTTATTTCTTTTTTATTGTTAAATTATAATTTAAAATTATAGTTTATTCAAAATTTATCACACATACTGCCATATAGGAAAATTTTAAGCCATTTTCTATTTTATCAAGCAATTCAACGAGCTTAAACGTTGTTATTTTTTCATTAGGATACGATAAATTTTCACAAATTGTAATTTTTAAATCTTGTAGATTACCGATATTCTTATTATCTTTATTAGTATTATTTTTATTAGTATTATCTTTATTGATATTTGCAGTATATAATAAATATTCTACATCTTTTTTTATTTCACTCGGTAAAAATATTACATTTTGTTTATTGCTCACCATATTGCACAGTAAATCACGATTGTGCTCTTTACCGTGCAATGTAAGTATATTGTAGTCATCCCAAGATATTTTTAATTTTGCACAAGCTACTTGTATCGATGAAATACCTGATATGACCGTTATATCATCTTTATTTACGCCCAAACTTAACATAGTTTTTAACAAACCGCTAAAACACGGGTCTCCTGTTGATAAAATACCTATGGATTTATTTTTAAATTTTTCATCAAAAGCTATATCTTTCAAAGTTTCCCGGAGATTTTTTGATAAATAAATTATTTCTTTATCTTTTAATTTTAAATCTACATCTACATCTACATCTAATTTTATGTTTAAATTTGCATTTTTATTAAAATTTATAATGGATTCTACACTTCTACGACTGCCTACTAATACATCCATATTATAAATTGTATTTAACGCCGTAAATGTCAATAAATCACTGTTTCCCGCCCCAATTCCGATAATATAAATCATTTTACACACCTATTATTGTATAACATACTACACGTTTATTCGTCATAGAATATCGATTATATAGTTTATATAATTTTACAAACATATAATTATACGCAATTAAAATTATTAAACCAAATTATTGAAATCGTTGCAGTAAATCAAAAAAGCACGAGGTAGCGATACTATGATACACAGAGACCCTCAAAATTCAAATAATACTGATAAGGATAATGAAAATAAAAGGGCTTTGAGTGAAAAAGGATATTTTATCAAAGTGTACAATAGTTTAACAAATACTATGGAAAAATTTAGACCCTTAGAGCAAAAAGCCGTAAAAATGTATATTTGCGGACCTACGGTTTATGATTCGTCTCATTTAGGACACGGTCGTACATACGTGTCTTTTGATGTAATAAAAAGATATTTGGAACATAAGGGATACAACGTCTATTTAGTTATTAATTTCACTGATATCGATGATAAAATAATAAATAAAGCTAAAAATCTTAAAGTAGATTGTAAAAACGTATCTGAGGAAAATATTGCTTCTTTTTTAAAAGATATGCTTTCTTTAGGCGTAGAACCTGCAAACGTATATCCTAAAGTTACACAATCCATTTCTGAGATTATAGACTTTATTGGCGTTTTGGTGGAAAAAGATTATGCCTATATCGCAAAAGACGGAGTTTATTTTAACGTTCGAAAATTTAGGCAATATGGTAGACTTAGTAATATAAATTTAGACAAATTAAAGCCTAAATCCAAAGAAGCTCAAAATAATAATGAAAATAATAATGAAAATAATAATGAAAATAAAGATAAAAATGGTAAACTAAACGTGGAAGATTTCGCACTTTGGAAGTTCAACGAGCCAGTTTTTGACGGAGATACTTGTATAGAACCAGCTTGGAATAGCCCTTGGGGTAAAGGAAGACCTGGGTGGCATATTGAATGTTCAGTTATGAGTGCGAAATACTTTGGAGAATGTTTCGATATACACGGAGGGGGTAAAGATTTAGCATTCCCCCATCACGAGAATGAGATTGCTCAGAGTGATAGCTATTTTGAAGCTCCTTGCGTTAAATATTGGATGCATACGGGTTTTGTGCGAGTAAATGGCGAAAAAATGAGCAAAAGTCTTGGTAATTTTGTGACTATTGAAGATATGCTAAAAAAATATGATAAAGATACGTTGCGATTATTCTTTATACAGCGACATTATCGTTCGCCTCTTGATTATTCGGACGAATCATTATCTCACGTTAAAAATACATTGAATAAATTTGAAAATGCAATTAAAAAATTAATTTATTATTCAAAAAATTCTGAAGTTAAAAATAAATTAACAGTTAACGACGTAGAATTTATGAATATACTTTATACGTGTAGAAATAAATATTACGATGCTATGGACGATGATTTTAACACCGTAGAAGCTGTTAGGGTATTAAATAGCTTAGTTGGTGCGACTAATAAATATATGGCGGAACTTGACAATTTAGAAAATTCTAATGCAAACACTGCAATTATAATTCAAGCTTTGGAATTTTACAGGGACGTTGGTGAAGTATTCGGTATTTTTGGCGATTTAAAAATTGATTGTTATTTAAATTGTTTAAAACGGTATGGGTACCAGGAAGAAGTAAAAGAAAGTGCTGTTTGTATGGATAAAATACTAAATACCGAAATAGGATTCGCAGATGGTGTAAAAATAGATGGATTAATGAATTTGATACTTGAATTACGTGAAGAATTGAGAGATAATAAAAATTATGAAATGGCTGATAAAATAAGGGATAATTTGGAAAAATTAGACATTTTACTTGAGGATAATCCAAAAGGTACTCGTTGGATTTACAAATAAATAATAAATAATAAATAATAAAATAATCGATTTGGTAAAAATAGTAAAATAAAATAAAATAAAATAAAACTAAAATTGAAATAAAGGAAAGGATTTTTATTAAATATTTAATTTTTTATATTTAATTTTTTATATTTTTACAATATAATATATTTACAGCCGATTACAATTTATTTTCTTGCAATCTTTTTTCAACTAACTCTTTACCGAGTTCCGATAATTTATACTTCTGAATCTTACCGCTTGCTGTAAGTGGGTATTCTTCAACCATAAAAACATATTTAGGTACTTTATACCTTGCAATTTTTGTAATTGCGTAATCTCTAATGTCTTCTTCGGTTAAATCAGCGCCTTCTTCTAAAATTACAAAAGCTCCGACGATTTCACCGTATTTTTTATCAGGAATACCTGCAACTTGTACGTCTTTTACGCCATCCATCGTGTGAATAAATTCTTCGATTTCTCTCGGGTAGATGTTTTCTCCACCCCTAATAATCATATCTTTTATTCTTCCAACGATTTTATAGTATCCGTCATCGTCTTGTTCTGCTAAATCACCACTATGAAGCCAACCGTCGTCGTCAATCGTTTCAGCGGTTTTTTCAGGCATATTATAGTATCCTTTCATTATATTGTAGCCCCTACAGCAAATTTCACCCACTTGGTTTTTACCAACTATTTCGCCGGTTTCAGGGTCTACAATTTTAACCTCACTATGGGGTAAAGCCACACCAACAGTATTAACTCTTTTATCAATACTGTCCGTAGCCTTTGTTTGAGTAAATACGGGTGAAGCTTCCGTAAGACCGTAAGCAATTGTAATTTCAGACATATTCATTTCATCAATTACCTTTTTCATTGCTTCAGTTGGGCAAGTTGAACCTGCCATAATACCGGTTCTCAATGAGCTAAGGTCGAACATCTTAAACATAGGGTGGCTAAACTCTGCAATAAACATTGTAGGAACCCCATAAAGTGATGTACACCTTTCTTTTTGGACTGCTGCAAGTGTGAGTACGGGGTCGAATAATTCAATCATTACAAGCGTACCACCGTGCGTTAAAGTTGCCATAACTCCAAGTACGATACCGAAACAGTGGAATAACGGAACTGGTAAACATACTCTGTCTTTTTCAGAATAGTGCATACTTTCTCCGATATAGTATCCATTGTTAAGGATATTTCTATGCGTAAGCATTACACCTTTCGGGAAACCTGTTGTTCCTGACGTATATTGAATATTTACCACATCAGTGTTTTTAACTTCCTTTTTAGCTTCTTCGAGCTTTTCGTCAGCTATATGTTTACCCAATAACATTATTTCGTGGGTATTATACATACCCCTGTGTTTTTCAGGACCGATATACATTACATTTTTTAAATAAGGGTAAGTTTCACTGTTTAACTCCCCTCTTCGCTGTGTTTTTAACTCAGGTATTAATTCGTAAACTGTTTCAATGTAATTTACGTCTCTAAATTGGTCAACAATCGCTAAAGCTTTCATATCAGATTGTTTAAGCACGTAATCAAGTTCGTGGCTTTTGTATGACGTGTTAACTGTTACGGCCACAGCTCCGATTTTTGCGGTAGCAAATACGAAAGTTAACCAGTCCGGCACGTTTCTTGCCCAAAGACCGACATTATCCCCGTTTTTAATTCCAATTTCCAAGAGACCTTTTGCCATCATATCGACACGTTTATTAAACTCGCCATATGTAAATCTTAAATCCCTATCTGGGTATACAATAAATTCACGGTCAGGGTCTTTTGCTACAATTTTCTCAAAAAATTCGCCCATTGTCTCTTCTGTGAATAGATTTCCGTAATCCACGGGTGTTTTCATGCTTTCATAGTATGTGTTTCCTGTTTTTTTTACCATATAATCACATTTTACTTTTTTAATTATTTCTAATTTAATTACCTTAAAATTATAACAAAATATAATTTAATTTACCATAATATACTTAATATTAAATCATATTATTATAAAATATTATTAAATTAGTTTTCCATAAAATATTAATTTGAATTTATTTCCAATGTAAAAATGTAAAAAAAGCAATAAATTGTTTAAAATGATTATTATTTCGATTTAATTTTTATTTTCATCGAGGTCAATAAAATGTTCCATTAACTTTTCCCTTATATCATCCGGGATAGGAACTGTTTTCTGTTCGATAAAATCAAAATGAACAACTACTGCACTGCCTTTTACACATAATTTACCGTCTTGCCAAGCTTCGTGATATAAAGTAAAGGATTTATTGCCTACCCTACTCACATAAGTTTTTATGTTTATATATTGACCCAACTTCATTTGACCAACAAAGTCAAAATCTGTGTGTGCCATTATAAGTTTCCAATCTTCGTGTGTTGTGGAAAAGTTAGGTGTGAACAACTTAAAAACTGGGTTTCTTGCTTGTTCAAACCATACTGCTAACACGGTATTGTTTATGTGGCGCAATCCATCAATATCGCCAAATCTTGGTTCCACGGTTAATTCATACATTTTATACACCATTTTTAATTTTTAATTTTTAAATAAGTTATTTTTTTCTATTTTTCATATATTGTTATTTATTTTAACTTTAATATGTTATTTAAAGTTCGCAAAGTTCCTTAATCTTTATAATGGTGTATATACAACTGCTAAAATTTTTGAATTCTGGTCTTTAGCGTGTAAATTATGAGGTACGATTGAATCATAGTATATACTGTCTCCTTTTGCTAATGTATATACTTCTTGTCCGTAATTAATTTCAATCTCTCCGCTCATAACGTAAATAAATTCTTCACCTTCGTGTGAAGATAATTCAATTTCCTCATTTGCCTGTGGATACACATCAATAATAAATGGTTCCATGTGTCTATCTATTTTACCCGCAGCTAACGAATAAAAGTTTAATTTGCTTTCTTCGTCGTTGGAGTACGTTTTTTTTCCTGAAAATCTAACAACATTTTCTGATGCACCAAATCTTGATACAACTGGTCCTAATTCAGGTAAGTCATCTAAAAAAGTACCCAACCTAACGCCTAAAGCTCTTGCAATTGCGATTAATGGTTTTAATGATGGTATCAAATCGCCGTTTTCAATTTTTTTGAGCAACTCAACATCGTTGCCACTTACTTTTGCAAGTTCTTCAATAGACATATTATTTAATTCTCTAACTTTTTTAATTTTTATTCCTACTTGGTTGTTCTTTTCTGACATACTTACCCTCTTTTTACATGGAGTACAACTTATTTTTATTTTTATTTTAATTGTTTATTTTGTTCTATTTTTGTATTTTTTTAACTTTATTCAATTTTAATTAAGTTAATTAATTATATATTGAATTTAATTAGTTGTACTCATTCTTTACTCGGATATCTCCGATTTTTTACAATTTTGCCTCATTTGAGGTTTTGTACAATTCGTACAAGTTTTTTGTTTTTTCATATTGGACCTTTCCTTATTTCAATTTTATTTTAGTTTATTTATTTTAGTTTATTTTAGTTTATTTTATATATTGATTGTTAGATTTAATGATTAGTTTACGCACTTCAATTAATAATTAATTGATTTATACATATACATAAACCAAAACATTAAGTTTAAAATATATCTTATTATTTAAAAAGTTAACGGTCAAAATGTTAGATATACTGAATAATAATTGCAAAAAGTACTAATTTGTCGTTTGAAATCATAAAAACTTAAATTTAAACTTAAATTTAAAATTAAAAAAGTAAAAAAAGTAAAAAAAGTAAAATATGTAGTAAATAAAATTATATGAGACTTACAATTCCTACAGCAAAGATTCCTAACAGTATGTAGTAAAATCCCTTTATATTTGCGTGTTTTGGATTTATAAGTAATAACATAGACGTAGCGATAAAAACACCTGCTGAAAATGATATTAGTGGTTTAACGGGTAATTCAGATAATAGCCAAAGTCCCACAATTGTCCCCAATACCGTTGAAAAGGAAACAATACTCCCAATTAATAAAGTATATGGTCCGTAATACTTTTTTAACGGGGAAAATAATGCAAAACCTGCCGGTAATTTATGCAATAGTATTGCAAGGTACAAAGACATTCCTAAACTGCTAATAAACGTTAAAGCAATTACTAACCCATCAATAAATGCGTGTATAAAAAATGAAATCGGATAAATATATTTAATTCTAACATCTACATTTTCATATATTTTCTCAAAACTGGAGATATTTTTTTGAATTATTTCTTCAGGTAATTTCGGACTTGTATTTACTTTATCCTCTTCTATTGTTTTTAAATTTAAATTATCGCAATTTCTACAGGTATTTGAATTAATTTTATCCATTGTGTAATTTTCAAATTTCTTTTTATTTTTATTATTATTATTATTTTTATTATTATTTTTATTATTATTATTATTATTATTATTATCGTTATTTTCTTCCCTAATTACATCACTATGATTTATATCATAATCGATTATCTCAACAAGCGTATTAGAAACTTTATTTTTGAATTTCCCAAAGGTATCCACATTTTTGTTTTTATTATTAAATACATCGCCATTATCAATTTTATTATAACTTTCTTTGGAATTATTGCCCTTATTGTTAGTATTAATACTATGTAATTTATTAATAACGTGCAATTGATGATGTATACCCCATTTTCTAAAATATTTTTCAAATAGTATTACAAGTATTATACCCAATAATACGTATAATGTAGAATATTTAGAATATCCTTCAGGTATCATAATAAATATGCTCGCCCCTAACAAAAATCCTCCTGCAAATAACTCGTAATTTTCGGATTCTTTTAAAAAATTTGTGTAGTATGCCAAAAAGCCCCCAAAAATCATTATAAAAAATGCGATAATTGCTACATACATACCTTCGTTAATTGATACATCAATCATTGTAAACACCCATAATATAATTTATATATTTCAAGTTTTTTAATCTTATTTAACATTTTCTAATATGCTTATTAGAAAATCTAATATTAAGCCTATTTTTTCGTTTTAATCCTTTTTTGACCCATTTTTAGCCCGATAATAATATAATATTATATAATGAGATGTTCTAATATTTAAGCATACTTAATAATATTAAGTTTACTTAAATTTAATATGTGAAAATAATAATAATAAAAATAATAATAAAAATAATAAAAATCGTTTTAAACTAAATAAAAATAAAATTATTAAATATATGATATTTATTATATGCGATAGTTATTTTAAGTGTTATTTCTTTTTTATTTTTTACAGTCATATTATATTAATTAAGTAATTAATTAATTAATTTAAATAGTTATCTAACTAATGGCTTACGCCATTTAACTATTCATCTTTTAGTATATTAATAGTAATTGCATCTACAGGACATTTTCCTACGCAAATCTTACAATTATGGCAATCTGATACGTCATAAACGTAAAATTTACCATCTTTGTCTTTTTTCCATATTCTTGGCCCTTTTGGACAAGCATAATAGCATTTTTCACAACCATTACACTTGTCTTTATTAACAATTATCTGTACGGACATAATTATCACATTTTATCTTTTTAGGATTATTTAGAGTTATACATATGCCCACCATAAGTATTACTATCAAATCTTAATAAGATATGCCCATAATATAAATTAGCATTTTATTATTTATGTATTTTTATATTACACTTTAAATATTATAAGTTAGGATAAAATGGTAAGTAAAAAATAATTAAAAATAATTAAAAATAATTAAAAATAATTAAAAATATAAAAATTCAAAATTTATTAAATTTTTGGTGTAATTATGAATGAATCAAACTACGAATATGACTATAAAAAATACGATAAAAAGAATTCCAATAAAAATAAACCTAAAAATTATAAAAGATGTACTATGATATTGTACAATTCATACGATAAATCAAAATGGCATGAAGCCCATAAAAGAGCAATAGCCCGAGCTGCACCAATTTGTACGGCTTTTGACTGGAATTTAGCAATATATGATTTTCCGGTCGATAAGATAGAAAATTTAGATGGTTTAGATACTGCTAATAATGAAAAAGACGTTATAAAATTAATTGAGACTACGATAGGCGGTTCAGGTAGTTATTTAAGGAATTTGATAGACAATAATAGATTTTTAATAACAAATAAATATCAAGCACAGTTCGGAACCCCGATAGCTACAACATCAAAACCCGACCCTAAAAAATTGATTACTCCTAAAAAAGTGCTCGAAGAATTACAAAAAAAGCCCTGTGGCGTATTTATTGGATTGGGGAGACACGGTTTACCTAAAGACGTAATGAAAATGGGTCATTATGACTTGGATATTACTGAAAAAGGTTTATCTCTTGAAACTTGCACGGCGATTGCTTCAATACCTGCAGTAATCAGTACAATGGCAAAATACGAATAAAATAATATACTACTGTAAAAATAAATAAAAAGAAATAAAAAGAAATAAAAATAACATAATATTAAAAGTGTAAAAACTTTAATTAATTAAGTAATTACTTATTAATTACTTATTAATTACTTATTTAATTAATTAACATTAATTGAAACGATTGGTTTTACACCTTTAACTTTTTTATCAGATATTTTTTTATCGATTAATGCCAAATCGTTTAATTTACCTTCAATTTCGACAGAAATTTCTTTTACAAGGTCTACAGGGTCAATTGACGAATATACGTATGGTTTTTTACCCAAACCTTCCCTATCCATTTTTTTCCTAAATACGTGGTCTTCATTAAACATTTCAAATATTGACTCCCGTACAGTTGACGGATATATGCCAGTCCCTTCTGCAATTTCATCTACAGTACTCTCTCCATACATCCTTAAATATACGTATATTTTAGCTTTGACCTCACTACCCATTAATTTAGATAGATTTGCTACTAATTCTTTATTAACAGAACTTAAATCTTTGGTCAAATTTTCCCCTCCACTTAACGAAATAATTTAGTTAATCGCCCCTATAATTACAAAATATTTTAATTACTTATTTAATCATTATATTTATATTACTTTATTAATTAGCTAAATTAAATAATTAAATTAAATTAAATTAACTAACCTAATGTATTAAATTTAAAACCATTTAGTCTTCTTAATCCATCTTCAAACGTAATAACCCCATTCACGTATCTTCTTTTATCCCACGATAAAAAGTTTATAGTTAATTGTTTATATAGTTATTCAATATTTCCATTATGCCACCTGTTATATGAATATATTAAATTTGTCCCATAAAAAATTAAAAATAAATATAATCCTTAATAACTTATTTTTAAGACTTATTCATAAAGAATTCTAATTAATTAGGGATTAATTTAAAGAATATCCCATTTCGAAAGCTTTTAAATTTACTTCCAAAAATCTTTCAGGTACTGTTTCCTTAATAGCTTTTAACCATTCATCTTTTTCAATAGGGCTATTTTTTGCAAGTAATCCGATTAAAACAGTGTTAACGGTTTTTATATTGCCTGCTTGTTTTGCTACGTCAAGTGCATCTACAAATTTTGCAGTGATATTGTCTTCTTTAATTTTTTGTTTGATATCTTTAGGATATTCAACAGCCCCGATGATTACAGGCATAGGACTTATCTTTTGAGTATTTGAAATTAATATGCCGTTTTCTTTTAAATAATCGGTATATCTTGCACCTTCCAATAGTTCAAAAGCCAATACAATATCTGCAGAACCTTTTTCAACTACTGGAGAGTATATTTTATCACCAAATTTAACGTGGGCTACTACACTACCGCCTCTCTGAGACATTCCGTGAACTTCGGACACCTTTACATCTTTTCCGATGTTTTGAGCTAACTTACCAAGTACTTTGGAAGCTAATACGGCACCCTGACCCCCGACTGCTGCAATTAATATATTCATAATTCCACCTAACTTATGATTCTTATGATTATTTCATTTTTATTATTAATTATTGTCAAAATTTTAATATTAATTTTAATTTTAATATTAATATTTGTATGGTATTTTACTATTTTACTATTTTATTTTTTTTAATTTTCTTTATCATTCTTTAATTCAATTGCAGAGCGTTTACAAATATCTACGCAAAGTCCACAGCCTACACAGAGCGATTTATCAATTTCCGCTTTCTTAGTTTCATTATTAAATGAAATTGCAGGGCATCCGATTCTTAAACATAATTTACAACCATTACATTTTTCAGAATTTACATATAAGTCTTTATATTCGAATTTAACGCCTTTTATTAATATACACGGTCTTTTTGTGATAATAAGCGATGGTTCTTCCGTATTTACTTCGGTTTTAATTACTTCCTCAAGCCTATTTAAATCATAAGCATCGACTTCTACAACTCTTTTAATACCTATAGCTTTACCAAGTGCCACGAAATCAATTTGTGGGGCTATATCGCCCTTAAGAGTTTTACCGGTTGAAGGATTTTCTTGATGTCCAGTCATAGCAGTGATAGAATTGTCTAATATAATAACGGTACTTGTTCCTTTGTTATATACTATGTCAATCAAACCAGTTATGCCAGAATGCCAGAAAGTGGAATCTCCAATAACTGCAACGGATTTTTTAGCAAATTCCTTGCCTTTTGCCATTTCAAAGCCGTGTGCCATTCCAATACTTGCACCCATACATATTGTTGTGTCCATAGCACTTAATGGTGGGACACTACCTAATGTATAACACCCAATATCGCCAGAAACGTTTAATTTAAGCTTTTTCAAAATGTAAAATGGACCTCTGTGATGACACCCGGGACATAATACAGGTGGTCTAACAGGTAATTCATTTTGCCCATTTTCCTCATCAGGTATGTTATGCACGACTAAAGAACCAGTTTCTAATTCACCCACCTCTTTTAAGCATTTTCTTACAATTTCCGGACTTAATTCGCCAATTGTTGGGAATATTTCTTTACCAATTACGTTTAATCCCCAGGATTTTATTTCTTTTTCAAAAATAGGTTCTAACTCCTCAATTACATAAACTTTATCACAATTATTAATGAATTCAGTAATTGCTTCTTTAGGCAATGGGTAAACCATTCCTAATTTAAAAAATGAAGCTTCAGGACATATTTCTTTTGCATATTGGTAAGCTGCACCACTTGTAATAATACCTATTGATTTATCATTATATTCTACATTTATCAAGTTATTTTGTGGATTATTTGCAAATTCTTGAAGTTTGCCGAGTCTTTCTTCTATAATTACTCTTCTTTTCCTTGCGTTTGCCGGTGCAGAAATGTATTTTTCTGGGTTCTTATCATAAGGTTTTATAATTATTTCTTCATCAGATATTCTTTCATTTAAGTTTACGATACTTTGAGAATGGGATATCCTCGTAGTTAATCTTAAAATCACAGGCGTATCGAATTTTTCACTTATCTCAAATGCCATTTTTGTATAATCTTTACATTCTTGGCTGTCTGAAGGTTCTAAAACTGGACATTTTCCTGCCATTCCATAGTATCTGGTGTCTTGTTCGTTTTGGGAGCTGTGCATACTTGGGTCATCTGCTACAGCAAGTACGAGACCTCCGTTAACACCCGTATACGTTACTGTCATAAATGGGTCCGCAGCTACGTTCAAACCGACGTGTTTCATTGAAACGATACTTCTTGAGCCTGCAATTGATGCCCCAATAGCTACTTCTAAAGCTACTTTTTCATTTGTAGACCATTCAGAATTTATTTCATCATATTGTGCAATATACTCTGTTATTTCAGTGCTGGGAGTCCCAGGATAAGCTGTAGCCACAGTTGCGCCTGCTTCGTACGCACCACGAGCTACTGCAAAGTTTCCGAGCAATAATTCTTTTTTTGACATAATTTACCTCAATTCAATCAATAGTTATACTGAGTAATTTCATAATATTTCATTTAATAATATTTCAATACAGATGTGGTTTTAAAGAAATTTTAAAGTAATTATAATCTAATGATAATCTAATGATAATCAATAGTAATCAATGATAAATAATAATTGTAATTATTAATAGTGATAGTATACACAATATAATAATTTCAAATCATATATAAATATTAAGTAATTCTTCAAATAAAAATATCGCCTATCATAGAACATTGATATAATTACATACTTAAATTAATATATTATTAATTAAAAATAATTAATTATAGAATAAAAATAAAATAGGATAAATAGGGATAAATAGGGACAAATAAAGATAATAAAGAGGGTAATTTTGACAGTTTTGTCTTTTAAATCGGTTTTTAAACGGTTGAATATTATTAAAAATATTAAAAATATTAAAAATATTAATACATTATCGAATAAAAAAGATAGTATAAAAAAAATATTTTTATTTTTAGTTATTACTATGTTATTTTTAAACGTTTGTACGGGATTACTCTTAAATATTAATAATTTAAATAACGTCAATGATATTGAATCTATTGATAAAAATATCACTTCTTCAAACTATAAAATAGAATTACTCAAAGAATTAGCTCAAGGGGTGCCGGTAATGGATAGAGGCACTGAGTACGTAATTACCTTAGTATCTGTGGTAATGTTTAGTATTTTAGCATACGTATTTTTCGCATATCTGTGCGAAGAACATAAAAAACAGCGAAAAAGATTGGAAAAATCCAAAAAAAGAAAAGAACCATCTTATTTATGATATTAATTTATTCTAATTTATTCTAATTTATTCTTTCTTTATTTTTATCTCGTTTATGAATTTTTCACAATAATTACATCTTATTTTTAATTTTTCCTTATCTTCTATTGTAAATTTACCATTTACTTTTTCTTTATTTGTAATACAGTTAGGATTTGTACATATTAATATGCCCTCAATTTCATCAGGAACTTGCACTTTAAACTTTTTTAAGACTTTGCTATCTTTTATAATATTTATGGTAGCATTTGGAGATATTAAAGCTATTTTACTTACTTCGGATTCACAAAGCTCCTTGCCCTCTATTTTTAAGATATCTTTAGCGCCATTTTTTGAATTAACATTCATAGCTAAAGTTAAAGTTGTATCTTTTGGCATATTTAATATTTGGTAAACATTTAACGCCTTTGAACATTCAATATGGTCTATAACTGTTCCGTTTTCAATTGGTTTCACTTTTAACTGTTTTTTATCGATTTCTGCAACCATAAATTCACCATTATAACTATATTATATCACTTTATTATATCTATAAGTTATCAATTTACATTATCAATTTACATTATTTTAAATATATTCTTCATTTTATAGTATATAATTTATCAATATTAGGAATTTATATATAGACTTATTTATACAATTTTATTACAGACGATATATATTAATTAACTAAATAAGTACCTAATTAACTAAATATTAACTAATTATTAACTAATTATTAACTAAATAATCATCTTTAAAACCATTTGGGGGGTTAATATGGTCTTTAAAATACCAAGTATGAATAAAAAAGAATACGATGATTTATTGCGTGAAAATTATGTTTCAAGAATCGCATTCGGGGGTTCAAAACACCCATATATTGCGCCATTTTTATATGTGTTTGACGGAGAATTTATTTATTTTCTTTCGACAAAATACGGGAGGAAAATAGAACTTTTAAAAGATAATCCGCAAGTATCTGTGGAAATTGATAAATTTGCAAAAGATATGTCTTGTTTTAAATTTATGACACTTCAGGGAACAATAATTCACGAAGAAGAGCCTGCAAAAAAAGATGCCGTAAAACAGATGTTTGTAGATATGATAGTGTCTAAGAATTTATCAAAAATAGTTCTTGAAGCACTTGGTCAAAGTTCCAGTGATTCTGTTGATTCAATAATAGAAAGTGATAATACTTATGTTTGGAAATTGGTGGACGTTGAAGATATTATTGCACTAAAAAATAAAAATAATACTAATAATACTAATAATACCAATAATAAAAATTAATAAAAATTAATAAATAAACGATAATTATTAATTTATATCAATTATGGTTAAATCATTAGATAATAACGGATTTAATGAAAAATCATACTCCATTTATGAAGAAACTTTAAACTGCATAGTAGATATTCCCAGTATTCAGTCTAAACTCGAACAGCTGTTAAAAACTATTGAATCATTTGAAAATTCTTTATTTTCAAAAAAAAAAGATGAATATTTAAAAAATATAGGTTAAATTCTATTTCACTGTAAAACCAATAAAATAAACAAAAGAGTAAATGAAACCTGAAAGGTTTCATCAAAAAAGGGAAGGGAGTATTAAACTAAAACTGGCCCTTCGGAAGTCCATTCTACG
>NZ_JANUCR010000011.1 GCF_024807655.1 Methanococcus voltae
CTTAATGTAATTGTTCCGATATCTACGGAAGCATTGTCAGCTGTTAATAATACGTTATAGTCTGCAGCTAAATCTAATGTTTCTGCTGGTATTAAAGTTGCATTTAATTCTCCTTCTGCTCCTTCACCAATGTATATTGATTCAGAGGTAGGTATGTTAAATGAAACTCTTTCATTTACATAAGTGCTATTAACTACGGTTGGAATACCTGAATCATTGTTCGTATAGTTAAATATGGCCATTGAAGTAAATTGTTCAACGCCTGCACTTGACATGTTTAATATAACTCTATAAGTCCCATTAGTTAATGGCGCTGTTTCGAAAGAATTATTAACATTTTCGTTCAAACTGCCATATATATTGGGGATATCTTCACTTATTACATTTATCGTATTATTTTCAGAATCTAAAATAACTAATGATACATCATAGTTCGCATAAATTCCAGTGTTTCTATCTTCAGGTAATGATATACATGATAAATTACCTAAAACAGTACTGGTTGATTCACAACTTGGTACTGAAACATTTATAATAGTATATAATTCTGCATATCCGTTATCGTGCGCTTTAGCACTGTATGAAATAACTCCTGTTTTTTCAAAGGCTAAAGTACTTCCATTTTTAAACTCAACACTATAATTATAATCTCCAGTTGTTAAGTTATCTGCAAGGAAAGTATAGTTTGTATCTTCAACTAAATTTTTGTATACGTCAGGTATTGTGGTTTCCACAATAGTTTTATTAATATCTGAAGCATTCCATATGTAGAAAATTATACTATAATTCATATAAGGGCCGGTTGTACTGTCAGAAGGCAAATCTGTAAAAATTACCGAACCACTTGCGGGGAAATTCTCATAATTTGAATATAACTCCACAGTTAAATTTGTTGTAATGTTCGCATAATTATCATCGCTTGCATTTACTTCTAAAAGTGGCTCTACTGAATTAAGCACTTCCATTGTCACAAAACTATCATTTGATGCTTGTAATTGCAATTGATAACCTTCTGGTGCTAAACCTGGGTCACTTATTGTTTCCAAAGCTGTTAACTCAGACAAATTTTTTGACCAGCTGGAATTTAATCCATCTGCATAATTTAAAATTACCGTATAATTCACATACGGGCTCATATCTGCAGGAAGTCCGGCAAACTGAATGCTAAAATTCCCATCTTGAGAGTAGATACTTGAAGGCTCAAGAGTCATAGTCATACCACTGAAGTCTGGGGCAATAGCCGCAAAACTCGATGGTATAATTAAACCGCCTAAAAGTAAGAGTATTACTATTTTTTTCATAATTAACCTCCAAATTTAATAGTCATACATTAAATTATATTAATTATATGATATATAAATATGAGTGAATAAATCGAAAAGTATAGGTAATAACTTAATTAATAACGTTATACCTTACTAATTGCGACCCAAATATATTTTTAATAATTTAAGGGATAACTAATTAAAAATAAAATTGAAAAATAATAATTTAAAATAACTTATATATTGTGAAGGATAATCTAATAAATAATTAAAATATTTATGATAATATATATTGTTCTAAAATTTACTAAATAAATACGATAATGGTGATATTATGACATCTGTATCCATAATTGGTGGTACGGGATATACGGGTTCCGAATTACTAAGATTATTAGCAAATCATTCAAAAATTGATGAAATTGAACATATTACGTCGAGAAAAGAATCAGGAAATAGTATTTTAAAAATACATCCTCATTTAAAGTCTATGGGATATGACAACCTATGTTTTGAAGATATATCTCTTGATAATATAAACAGCGACGTAGTATTTTGTGCAACACCGCACGGTGCTTCTATGAGCATAGTGCCTCAACTATATGAAAAAGGTATTAAGGTAATTGACTTAAGTGGCGATTATAGATTTGAAGATATTTCCACATATGAAGAATGGTATAATTTAAAACATACTGGGAAATTAAATGCTGCATATGGATTACCCGAATTACACCGAGAAACTATCAAAAAAGCTAATTTAATAGCAAATCCGGGCTGTTTCCCAACAGGTGCTATATTATCCATTGCTCCACTTGTAGAAAAAGGAATTATTGAAGAACGTGTGATTTTTGATTCAAAAACTGGAGTAAGCGGTGCAGGTGTAGAAGCAAGTCAAACTACGCACTACCCGAATGTTAACGAAAATTTAAAGCCCTATAAATTAACAAATCATAGGCACACACCCGAAATAGAAAAAGAATTAAATAAATTAGTGGAAAACTCAAAAAATAATATGAAAGTATCATTTACGCCCCATTTAGCACCATTTACAAGAGGTATTTTAACTACTGCGCACACCTACTTAAAAGAAGAATATCTGTCCATTGCAAAAGATGAAATAGTTGAAATATATGAGAAATTCTATAAAAATGAACATTTTGTTAGAATTTACGATAATGATATGGTTTCACTAACTGGCGTTAGAGGTAGCAATTTCTGCGATATTGCAGGCTTTGAAGTAGATAGAAACGGTAGATTAATAGTAATTTCAGCCATTGACAACCTAGTAAAAGGTGCGAGTGGTCAAGCAATCCAAAATATGAATATAATTATGGGTTTCGATGAAAAAGAAGGAATTAATTACTGCGGATTAAAACCTTAAAACATTAATTCAAAATATAAAAAAAATGAATATAAAAAAAATGAATAGATGAATGAATAGCTGACTGTAGATGATATATTAAATTAAATTACTTTTTTAATTTTTTTAATTTTTAACAGTTTTTTGTAATTTTGAATCGATTACAATTATATCCTTATTTTCAGTTAAAGTAGTGTTTACTCTTTTAACGTCAAATCTACCTGCAGAGGAATGCTTGGAATCAACAATTATACCGATTTTCTTTAAATATTCGTAAGTAAGCGTATTTTTACCGTGTATGTAGATTTCACCAAGGTCTTCTACAGTATTTACATCGATAGACATATAAAATGAAGGAACTACTGAAACCGTTAATCCTTTTGATTTAGCTTCTTCGAGATGTTTTACATAACTAAAACCTTCAAATCTTGGAGACATACACGTTTTAGGACTCAGGAATAGCAGATTAGTACCGCCACCTCTTGATGGGCATATGATAACTGAATTTGAAGATTTAATATGACTATTTTCATTAATAGATGGATTATTAAAATCCAATATATCTTTTAGATTTTCATTTTTTATCAATGGAATATCTGCTGGGGCAATTAAAACAGAATCTTCACTTACAAAATCTATTGCATAATCTATTGCATCATTTAAGTTAGCTATTTCAGAGGGTTCTTTTATTGGAATTATACCATATTCAAAAAATTCAGATAATAATTCTTCATCTTTGCTTATTATATAGCAAGAATCGCATAAAGGATTTACTTTTTCGTAAGTGTCCATAATCATAGTTTTTATAAGATTTATTCGTTCTTCAGGGGTTAAAAATTCTTTCAATCTTGTTTTAACACTTGAAAGTGGGGATACAGGTATTATTGCTGCAATCATAATATCACAAAAAGTACTTAGTACCACAGTTAAAGTTAAATTAAATATTTTTTTGGAATTATTTTAATTACATAAATATTATTTTTAAACTATAAATATCTATTTAACAACTTTATTTAAAATTATAGGATATTCGAAAAACATTTAAAAAGCAAAAAAAAGAAAATAATCATTTAAATAATCATTTACAATACGAATATGATAAATTAATAATTCAATTTTAAATAAACATTGTTGCGTTTGCAAAAGCACTTAAATCGCCACTTTCACCGTGTCCAGGTAAAATTTTAACTATTTTTTTGGAATAAGCAATTCTTTCTAAATTATTTATTGAATCTCTCAATTCAACGATGTTTCCAGTTGGTAAGTCGTGTCTTCCAACTCCATAAGCAAACAATGTATCACCAGTTAATAAATTATCTTCATATATTAAACTTAATCCCCCCTCAGTATGTCCCGGAGTTTCGATAAATTCAATGTTTGCTTCCTTTAATTCATCTTCTAATTCATTTATAATTAGTATATTTTTTGGAGGTATCATTTCAACGCCAAATAACCTACTAACCGTAGTAGTATCTCCATTCTTTAAATGGGGTAAGTCTTTCGCACTTATTAAAACTGGAACATTATAAGCATCTTCAAATAAGTAATCACTACCGGCATGGTCATAATGACAATGTGTATTGATAATATAATCTATTTTTGAGGTATATTGTGATATTTCCTGCCTTAATGTTTCAAAATTACTTGGAGTACCGGGGTCTACAAGAATAACTAACTTATCAACAATTAAATAACTATTGCTATCATAACCAAGTCCATTTAACTTTATAATCATCAAATCACCTTAAATGAATACAGTCTCCCACTTCTATCAATATAACGCCCAGCTCTGAATTTGTATCCAAATACAAGCCATTATAATCGATATTTATAACTTTTCCAGTTATTTCTTTATCATTTAGTATTATTTTTACATCTTTATTTAATGTTTCTGAATTATTATTATACACTTCAAGTAATTCACTTGAATTCATATTTAAATAATTATTAAAATTTGACAATAATCTTGAAAGGAATAAATCTTTATTTATTAAATTATTATTCATATTATTCTCATCATTATTGTATTTTTTAGTATTAAACAATTGATTTAATGAAATTGCGTTATATACACTTTTATTATTCTTATTATTCTTATTATTAGTATTATTATTTGCATTATTCTTATTATTAAGTTTATTAACTTTGTATATGGAATTATTTAAATTTACACCAATTCCAATTACAATGTAATTTTCGTTAAAATTTAATTCCGACAGTATACCACAAATCTTATGATTATTAACCAATATATCATTTGGCCATTTTATAGAATATTTTAAATCATTAAAATCGTTTATATTAGTTGAAAATTCTTTTAAAGTAGTTAATACGCTTAATGAAGCCACAAAATTAGAATGTTCAAGTTTTTCAAAATTTGAAATGTCCAATACGATGGATAAATACAAGCCACCTTCTTCAGATACCCAAACTCTATTTAATCTACCTTTACCATTTGTTTGAGTATTTGCTAAGACTAAAAAATTTTTATGACCTTTCTTTGCCAAATCGTGTGCTAAAATGTTGGTAGATTCTACATTATCAAATTTAAAAACTTCAAATTTCAAAATATCACATATTTATTAAGTTTATATATTTATACTGCATATCTTAAATATATTGAAAAATATTAAAAATTCTCAATGGTATTTAATATTAAATTGTCAATATTTACTTTTTTTATAATTTCCGGTGAAATATATAGCTCATTTTTTTGGTCCTTCTTAATTTTACCGACAATTAATACAATGTCATCTTTTTCAAATTCGTTCATTATTTTAGACATTCCTTTAAATCCCACAACCCGAATCTCCCCGGTTAAATCATCTACGGTATATGCAGAAAATTCCTTAACTAAATTAGCGTACTTTGAAGAAATAATACCGTAAAGGACTACTCTTGTAATTTTACCATATTTTTCACTGTCTACATAGTTAGACTCCCATTGTCCAGAAGTTTCTACGTAATTACCGTTTGTAATCTCAGCAATTGGCAATCTTATACCTACTGACCTTGTTAGTGCCATTAAACCACCAGAATAATTATTATAACCATTATATTTATTATAACTATTATATTTATTATATTTATTATATTTATTATAAAATATTTTCAAATTTAACCATAATTTTTCAATTGTAATTTTAATATTTGCATATATTCGATACGTATTTTTCAATAATTTGAGCGTTTTTCCCAATTTCGTCGCTTATCTTAGCCACTTTGTTAGAATATATTACATTTCCTCGGGGTGTTAACTTGAGTATTCCCAAAATCATTAGCGTGTCATCTTTTTCATAATGTCCATCTACCTTGGATACAACAATTTCACCAGTCTCATCATACAGCTTTAATTTTTTCCCCTTGTAATCTACAAGCTTTACATTACCAATTAATGCCACAGTACTATCTATATCGCTTAACTCACATATTTTCTGTAATTTATACATTTTTTCACTTTTCCAAATTTAAATGCCTTTTTATTTCATCTATTGGTTTTGATTCATACCATAATTTTGATTGGAATATTGTTTCATCGAAATAATCATTATGTTTAGCATAACCAGAAACTACAATATCTAAACCCATTAATTTTTTATTTAGAACTTCCATGATATTTTCATCGTCAATTACCATCTTTTTAAGTTCCTTAAAATCGACAATATTGTTTTCATCGTTTAAAGTTATCCGCATAGTCCCAGTACCATCATCTAAAGTTATGTTAACCAAAAATACCCATTTTAAATCTTCTGATTCTTCATCTATTTTTTTACCACACTTACAAACTGCATATCCCTTTTTTAATACCATTTTCTTTTTACAATCTTCACAAAGTGGGAAATATGGCTCTTTAGTATGTAAGGCTACAATTAAACCCCTTAATTCAGTATTGTCCCCTTCATTCAATTCTGCAATCGTTTTTCGAGATGATGAGGAAGAACTACCATTCGATAAAAGTTCTGGCAAACTTGGTAAATTACTTTTTATTTTAAGCAAATTTCCAGAGCTTGTTATTTTTAAGTGTATTCTATTATTATATAATTTAGGAGCTTCTGCATCCTTTATTAATACCGAATCGCCCACAATTATGTCTTTTAGTAAAGTACGTTGGTCGCCCCAAAGAGATAATAACCCTTTACGAGTACCATCATTTACTACAACATTTATCACTTTTGTTCCCCGAACCTCTGATTCTTCGAATATTCGTTCTATTCGGACGATGGTATTTATTTCTATCATTTTTTCCAAAATATCGCCGAGTTTTATAACATCACACTCTGAAACATCGAAATTCTTGTTAAAATCAGAAATATCTAAGTCATTGCTATGATTATTTTTATTATTATTATTATTATTATTATCAATGTTGTTATTATTATCATCATCAATGTTGTTATTATTATTATTATTATTATTATTATTGTTAGTAGCTTCCACATTATCTTTAGTATTATGAATATTATTATTTTTGGCGCTTGATGAATCGATTAAATCTTCCTGTTTTTTCCCGATACTTTCCGATTTTAATAACTCATCCAAATTTTTGCCAATACCGTTTGACATCTTATTCACCGAGGGGATTTTAATTATAAATAATAGCTATTATTTTTTAAATTATTTAGATTATTTCCAGAAATAAATATTAATTATTGTATTAATCATTAAAGATTAGATTATAATGAATTACCCATAAGTACATTCAAACTTAATTAATATCATACATATGATATATTGTAATTTTAATTATTTTTATGTATTTTTATTTAATTTTAAATAAAATATTAACAATATCGATAAATTACGTTATTTTTTACCATTATTTTTTATTTTTAGATAGATTTTATACACTTATTTATTTTATATATTATTTATATATTAGCATATGTTAAAATAAAATTATCGAAATTAATGAATATTCTAATTACAAAAATGATAAAAACATAAACATAAAAACATAAATATTTACATATTATAGTATAGAATATAAACACATATCCAATATTCGCATAATTTGTAATTAAAAAAAATCCAAAATCTTGGTAAATGTTGTGTGGTGAAATTATGATAGGTAGCCCATTATCTTCAAATCCTAAAAAATTATTACTTTTAGGAAGTGGAGAATTAGGTAAAGAAGTTATTATTGAAGCTCAAAGATTCGGTATTGAGTGTATCGCAGTTGATAGCTATCAAAACGCTCCTGCAATGCAAGTTGCACATAAAAACTATGTAATTGACATGAAAGATTTCGATGGCTTAGTTGAAATAATAGAACGGGAAAAACCAGATTACATAGTACCTGAAATAGAAGCAATAAACACAGATGCACTTGTTGAAATGGAAAATAAAGGCTTTAATATAATACCTACTGCAAAAGCCACCAAATTAACTATGGATAGGGAAGGAATAAGAAGACTTGCATCTGAAGATTTAGGACTAAAAACTGCAAAATACGAGTTTGCAGAAAGTTATGACGAACTAAAAGACGCTGTTAAACAGATTGGAATTCCTTGTGTTGTAAAACCTATTATGTCATCGTCAGGAAAAGGACAATCAACAATAAAATCAGAAACCGATATCGAGAAAGCTTGGAAAATTGCTCATGAGTCAGCAAGAGGATTAGGTAGTAAAGTAATTGTTGAAGAATTTATAAAATTTGATTACGAGATAACTCTTTTAACAGCCCGAACTGCCTTTGGAACAAAATTCTGCGAGCCTATTGGTCATGTTCAGATTGATGGAGACTACCACGAAAGCTGGCAACCTCATACAATGTCTGAAATAGCCAAAAAAGATGCTGAAGATATGGCTAAAAAAATAACTGATGAATTAGGCGGATATGGTATTTTTGGCGTAGAGATGTTCGTAAGAGGAGATGAAGTTATATTTAGTGAAGTTTCACCTCGACCTCACGATACTGGTATGATTACAATGGTTAGTCAAAATATAAGTGAATTTGAAATTCATATTCGTTCAATTTTGGGTTTACCCGTTAGTATTGAGCTTTTAAAGCCCGGTGCAAGCCACGTTATAAAATCAGAGATTAAAAAATACGCTCCTGTATATGAAGGGGTTGAAAAAGCACTCGAAGAACCAGGTTGTAAAATAAGATTGTTTGGAAAACCACTTGCTAAAATAGGCAGGAGAATGGGAGTAGCACTAATTACAGCAGAAAATACTGATTTAGCAAGAGAAAAAGCTGAAAAATGTGCCCATAAGGTAATTATAAAATAATAAAACACTAATTAAAAATAAAATAAAAATAAAATAAAATAAAATAAAATTCTTTTTTTAAATATTTTAATTGAAATCTCGTCTGAATATTCTTCTAAGTCTACTACCCCGACCGTGTTCATCATCTGGTTGGTCAAAAAACCTATAAAAGTTATCATCATGAATTTCAGGTTTTAAATCTAGATTAAAGTAATTATCCATAGCATATATGTAATTAAAGTATACTGTAGTAATTAAATTTTTTTCGATAGTCATATTTGACGGTGCTTCTTCAAAAGCCTCTGCAATGCCAGTGTCCCATCCTAAAAATGTCATCAATATGCACAATGACATTAATGTTGCAAAAATATTGATATACATAATTGTCCCAATAGCAGTTTAAATCAAAATATAATTATTTTTCGCAGTTATTTGATTCTTTTCATTATCTATATTATCTATATTATTTTTATTTATTTTATATCCATTTGTTATAAGATTACCATTACAATTATATAAATTTAACATTATATTATAGGTGTTTAACAAATTATTTAAATAATAATATACTACATAATTTAAAACCAAAATCATTATGTTATTATTATAATATAATTTATGGATTTAATAAAGTGAATAATTACGATAAAAATCGATAATTATCAATAAGGTGAAAATATGTATTCAATTCAAGATTGGAGGAGAACCCACTACTCAAAAGAAGTTGTTGCGGAAATGAACGAGCAAGAAGTTGTTTTAATGGGCTGGGTACACTCAATTAGAGCTTTAGGAAAATTAGCTTTCGTCATTTTAAGAGATAGAGAAGGTACAATACAACTTGTAGTACCTAAACAAAAAGTATCAGAAGAAACTTTCGAAATTGCTAAAAAATTAGGAAAAGAAGACGTTGTTGCAGTTAAAGGTAAAGTTGTAGCGAGTGAAAAGGCGCCAAACGGTTTTGAAATTATACCTATAGAGATTAGAGTATTAACAAAATCAAACGCACCATTACCATTAGACCCTGCTGAAAAAGTACCTGCGGATATCGATACAAGATTAGACCACAGATTTTTAGATATCAGAAGACCTAAAATACAAGCTTTATTTAAAATTAGGGCTGAAATGTTAAAATCAGTTAGAAACACGTTTAACGATAATGGATTTATCGAAGTAAATACCCCTAAACTTGTAGCAAGTGCTACAGAAGGTGGAACAGAATTATTCCCTATTTCATACTTTGAAAAAGAAGCATTTTTAGGACAAAGTCCTCAATTGTATAAACAGATGATGATGGCGGGCGGATTTGACAGAGTATTTGAAATTGCTCAAATATTTAGGGCTGAAGAACACAACACAAGAAGACACCTAAACGAAGCAGTTTCTATCGATATGGAAATGTCATTCTCTGATGAATACGATGCAATGGACATACTTGAAAAAGTAGTTTACAACAGCTACAAAGATATTGCAGAAAATAGAGCTGACGAAATCGAAACACTCGGAATTAACTTTGAAGTTCCGGACAAAAAATTCACAAAATTAACATACTCTGAAGCAGTTGATATTGCAAATGGCAAAGGTGTAGAATTAGAATGGGGAGAAGACTTATCAAGAGCTGCTGAAAAAGCTGTTGGTGATGAAATGGGCGGTCTTTACTTTATTACAGAATGGCCAACCATTACAAGACCATTCTATACAATGCCATACGAAAAAGACAATAAAATCTGTAAAGCTTTCGATTTAATGTACAAAGAGTTAGAAATTACTTCCGGTGCTCAAAGGGTTCACAAATATGATTTATTAGTGGAAAACATTAGTAAAATGGGAATGAATCCAGAAGGCTTCGGTACATACTTAGAAGCATTTGAATACGGTATGCCACCACACGCAGGATTTGGATTGGGTGCAGACAGATTTGCAATGATTTTGGGGCAAGAAGAGAACATTAGAGAATGTGTATTATTCCCAAGAGACAGGCAAAGGTTAACACCTTAATTTTTAATTATATTTCCTATTCTTATTATTTTTACTATTTTACGAGTTTTGATTTTATAAAAATAAACTATTCTTTGAAAAATAAAAAAATAAAAAAATAAAATAACTAAATCTAAAAAAATAATTAAAAATTTAAAAATTTAAATATTTAAAATCATAAACGTTATAAATTATCCAAAATAACTTAAATCATCATTATCTTCAGGCATTTCAGCTTCTTCCTGAGTAAGTTGTACTTTTTCGAGTAATTTTTCAACTTCAGCAGCTCTTTGCTCTAATTTAGTGAAATCCATTTCAAAGTTTAAAGCCTTGGATAAAACGTTTAAAACGTTGGTTGCAGCTTTTGGGTCTACAACATAACCTATTGTTTCAGCCATTAAACAAGTTGCTTCAATGTCATTTAATTTAGAAAACATTAGCATTAAACCAGCGGCTCCTAAAATGCTACCATTATCTTCCCTAAATTCTACACCATACTCTTTATGCTGTTCTGCAATTTCTGAAGAGGTAGATGCTACGTAAACTTTTAAATCTTGGTTTGGAATTTGACCAACCCCTAAACCGCCTAAAGTATATGTTTTTGTAGCCCCATATTCGATTCCTAATTCTATAAGCCTTTTAGAAACTTCGTATTGTCCGGCCGGCGATAAAGATTGTGTATTACCGGAAATTACAATCATTGGAATCGGTTCTTTGATTAAATAAATTTCATTGTTCATAAATTCAACAGAACCATCGGAATTAACGTTTACTTGAGGGGGAAAGTCATTACAGTAAATTTCCATTACTTTTTCACCGTTAAACTCAGATATCAAATGTTCTGCCGCAATTCTACCCACATGTCCAATTCCAGGTAATCCTTCAATCAATATTGCATCTTTTAAAGGTTCATATTCCTTAATTTTTTTCTCAAACAAGTTTATCATTTTATCCCACTTTTTAATGAATAATGTATATAATGAATAAAATATTTCTGCATAAATACTGTTTAAATTATAAAATAAAAACAATAAAATAAATAAAATATATCCTTATTAAAATAATTAAGACATTATATGATTAAATACTAAACTTTAAATAATTTTTTATATATTCCTGATAATTTTTGCAAGTCCAATAAATCATTTTCTGAAAGATTTAACTCTTTTGCAATTTTTTTAGAAAGTGGATTGTATCCGAAAAACAAAGACATTGCAGTTGTGAAATTTTTAGCAATCGTTTTGTTGTGTATCTTAGCTTTATCAAAATCTATTATTTTAATTTTATCAGATACAATTATGTGTTTACCGCCCTGTATTTCAGTATGGTCTATGCCCATTAAATCCAGCTTTAAACATTGTTTAATTGTTTCTTCCACAATAAATAGGATATTATCCTTTTTTAAATCATCAATACAGTCTTTAATCATTTTTCCGTCAATATATTCCATTATCATATATTCTTCTGTAAATTCATAAAGTTTAGGGCCTATCCCTTGTTTATTTATGATACTTAAAACGTGTCCTTCGTGAAATATCGTATTTTTGGGAGCGCCTAATCTTGGTATTTTAATTGCAATTGGTAAATACTGTCTAAAATTGCTATATTTAAAATTTTTATCGACATAATCTTTTGAAACACAGTTTTGACAATATCCTTTGAATACAACACCTCGATGACCCTTACCAATAAATTCAGTTATTATAATACCTTTATTATATAATTTATCGACAATTTGCCAATCTATTAATTTTTCATTGGTAAAATTTATATTTTTTATTCTATTTTTAAGCCCCATATTTACCAAGTTTAAATTAGTTCTTAGTTCTGATTTATCAAAATTATAATCTCTTTCCAATTTAAACTCCCTCATCGATTCTACTTGTAAAATAATTAAATAAATAATAATCAAATAATTTATAATTCTTTAAGATACTACAAATTATCTATGTCTTATATATAGAATGTTTAAGCATAGTATATTTTATAATAAATATATATAATTAATGAATTCATTAATTAATTAATTAATGAATTCACTTATTGTCAATCAATGGGTGTAAACTTTATTTATGGGTGCAAATATGACAAATTCAATATATATAGGTAGCAAGGGCACTATGAACTACGTTAATGCAGTTATGACGTTATTTAACGACCCCTCAGTTAAAGAAGTAATATTAAAAGCCAGGGGTAAAGCAATTATAAAAGCAATTGATGTTGAAGAAGTTTTAAAAAACAGAGTCTTAACGTCGGTTAAAGTACAAAATATTACCTTAGGGACTGAAATTTTAAAAAATAATACCGGAAAAGAGATAAATGTTTCCACAATTGAAATAATACTCATAAATGAAGAAACCGAATAATTTATGAACATTTTGATTTTGAAATAATTTAGTAAAAAATTAAAATAAATTGATTTGTAAATTAAATTACAAATATAAGTATAACTAATTAATAATTATTACAAATAATTTAACAATTCATCAGATTTAACTTGAATTTGTTCGCCTGAAACCATATCTTTTATGGAAACCATACCATTTTCTAAATCCTTTTTACCAATTATAATTACTTTCGTAGCTTTTATATTATTTGCAAAATTTAAAGATTTGTTAAGCTTTCTGTTCATTAAATCAAGTTCTACCATTTTTGAGTTTTCCCTTAATTTTTTTGCAAGTTTAAAACTCTCTTTTGTTAATTCTTTGTCATTTCCTGCCGTGGTAATATAAATAACTTCTTCATTTACTTCCGGTTCTTCGATATTTAACATAATTCTGTCAAAACCGTATGCAAAACCAACTGCTGGCGTAGGCTCTCCTTCAAACAATTCTATTAAATTATCGTATCTACCACCACCACAAACTTGTTTTGCACCTTCTTTAGTCCCATAGATTTCAAATACCATTCCAGTATAGTAATCTAAACCTCGGGCAATTCCAAAGTTTATGATATATTCGTGTTCTACGTATTCTAATATTTCTTTTAAGTTTTCGAGTGCTTCTATAGATTTAGGGAATTTTTGAAGTTTTTCAATTAAAATATCAATTATCTCCTTGTTTCCTTTTAAGTCCAATATTTCAAATACTATATTAGATATTGAAATTCCTTTTTCGGATTCAATTACATTTAAAACTTCTTTTAATCCGTCAATGTCTTCTTTATCAATTAATCTTCTGATTTGAGTACTTTCGTCATCTGAAAGATTAAATTCTTCGAAAACACCCTTTAAAACGCCCAAATGTCCGATATTTATTTCATATTTCATATTTATATGTTTTAATCCTTCAATTGCTAAATTTAAAACTTCAGCATCTGCTGTACATTTATTACTACCGATTAACTCGCAACCCATTTGCCAAAATTCCCTATATCGCCCTGCTTGAGGGTTTTCGTATCTAAAGCAGTTTGTAAGATAATAGAATTTTAAAGGTTTTGGAACGTTTTTAAATTCGTTTATGAAGTATCTTGCAACGGAAGAAGTTAATTCAGGTCTTAAACCCATTTCCCTGTCTCCGTGGTCTTTAAATACAAATAATTGACTTCTTATTTCATCGCCTGTTTTTTTGCATAAGAGGTCAAAACTTTCGAATGTAGGTGTACAAATTTCTTTAATGTTATAATTATCAAAAACTTCCCTTAGTTTTTGTGCTATAAATTTCCTTTTTAACATCTCGGAAGGTAAAAAATCCCTTGTTCCCTTTGGTTTTTGAAACATATTTATCTCTCCAATAATAATTATAAATTATAGTAAATTACTATTAAATTATTGAATAATATTAAAATAAGTAATTATTCTATACTCGTAAATCCTGTTAATATATGGTTATAAATTATTAATAGATAACGGTTAATTAAGTATAAAAAAATAAAATAAATTAAAAAAAGAATTATTTTGTATATGTTTTGTTGTATATCTGTATTTTGTAGTCCATATATTCAATTTATTGATTAACATTGTTTAAATAATATATAAATAAAGTTTAGATACTATATAAATAACGTTTGATAATTATTCAGTTTCTTCATTTAAAATTTTATTGATGTCGTCTTCCATCATATGACCTTTTACAGTAGCTTTTACAGTTTTAACACCTTCAAGTTCTAAAACCGCATTTTTAGCACCTGCAGCCATGTGAATTACACTCATACAGCCTGGATTTGTTGGTGTTAAGGTAAATTCAACGTTTCCTTCATCATCTACGATAACATCTTTTATTAAACCCATATCTACTATGCTTATGCCCATATGTGGGTCTGGAACTACTTTTATAGCATTTAATACATCTTCTTTTGAAACCATACTTTCACCATTTATTTTAAAGACGATACAATAGAGTCCTTTAAAATATGATATATATATACTAATTTGCCATTTTTTTTATTTTTTTATTTTTTTATTATATGACTTAGCATACTAATAAGCTATTATATATAAAATTATAAATAGTTTATCATTTTAATTAATGATAAAATACATCATTTTGCTTAGATTTGATTTAAATAGAATATATACGTACAGTAAATAATTTAAAAGAAATTTAGCAATATTTACATTGAAAAAACGACCATACATACAATATATCATATAATACTAATAAATAACTAAATAATTAAAAATAGAAAAAACTAAGATTTTATAAAATTCATATTATAAATTATTATTTTATATTTAGTCCGTGTTCCTTTAAATGTGTCTTTATAATACTATAGAGATACTCATCTTTTGAAACAATCCCGTGAGGATAAATAAATACTTTATTTTCAATATTAATTCTTGGATGCTCTATTTCTAAATTAACGTCATCTAACAAACATTTTTTTAGATATTGTGTAGTTTTTGTTAAATTCATTAAGGTGGGCTTTTTATATGGCGAGTTATTTTTAGGAAGTCTCCAAACCGTACCATAATATGAAATATAATCAGGATTAACCAAAATAACGGTTTCACCATATATCTCCATTAACAATGTCCAAGAAAAAACTCCTCTGCTAAAACCCAACAATCTACCCAAATAAGATGTTTTTGGGTTTTTATAGGTAACTTTTAATGTACGCCCTATTATTCGAGATAAAGCTTCTTTTGGATGTATGTTTTTAGGATTGGTCGGTAATGAAGTCTTTGGAATTATGTTAGTAGGCATATTTTTTAAGGGTTTTATCATATGTAATGCGTTTAAGGGGTAGAAATAATAATGATTCTTTTTATTTAACATAACGGCTCCTTCCATTAAACCATTAAAATCACATTTTACAATTTTCCCACGATACGTATTAAAAGATTTGTTAAGCGTAAATTCTGCAATTACATCTTTATTGAGCGAATCTTTTGGTTTCAAATTAAAAACCTCCAAGAATATATTAATATCACTTGTCAACTATTATATTTAAAATTACGACAGTAGCAGTATTGGTGTATATTAGTGTAAATAGACTGCGACTTTAAATTAATTTGTTTAATCTATAAATTTTAATTATAACTTATATTAAACTGGATTTATTCTATTTTAAGGGATAAATACTGTTATTACATAAAACAGACTGACAATATTCTACTTAGTATTACTAATTCATACATTATATAAATATTAATGTATTTTTAATATTTAATATTAATTATTGCCATACTTTAAAAATAAAAATATCAATTAAATATATCAAAAAATATATCAAAATTAGTATTAAATCATAACTTAAATTAAAATTAAAAAAAATAAATGAAATATTTTATTAGTATGATGAATTATTTAGAATAATTCTTGGAGTTGAATTTGGTATTTTCCTAATTTACCGCCGTAATTACCAGCTGTAATTTGTTTAACACCAGGGATTTTTGTTGCAGCTGCTATACCTGCTTTCATTGCTGCTTTTACTGCTTCTTCATCTACACCGTCAATAACGATTTCATAAACACCGTTAATTTCCGCCGGGATTGATGATTCTACGCTGTCTTTTAAGGTAGGGCACATTTTTTCATTTGTCGTTGCTGCCATGAAGCTGTATTTAGGGTTTGTGTATCCTACTTTACTTCCTGATGCTACAATACCGCCAGGGAATGGAGTAATTGTTTTTTCTACATTGTAAATTGCGTCAACAGCTACTTCTGCTGCGTTCAATGCTGACATGTTTGAGTCTGCCATAATGAAGAAGTTTCCACCAGCTACTCCTTTTTTAATACCTAATTTACTTTCGATTTTAAAGTCTCCACCCATAATTGGTACTGAGTAAATAACTTTTCCTTCTTCTGTTTTTTCTTTTGTTTCGTATCCATCGCCGAAGAATTTTAATTTAAAACCTACTTTTAATTGCTCTTCTGCGTCTTCACCCATTGCGTCGTAAACTGCTGTTGTTGGTGCAGTTAAAACACATTGCCCTAATCTTTCTAATAATTGGTGTTCTAAGCCTGATTTTTTAGGGTGGCAGATTTCTACGATGTATCCAGGTCTTCCATCTGGTGTTTCTGTAGGTGCTACGTATTTTTCAATACCTGCTTCTGCAGGGCACATAATTACTGAACAAGCGAAACCTGTTGCTTCTGTTGCTGCAACTTTTGCTAATCTTTCGGTTGCCGCAGTTATCAAAATTCTTGATGTCCAAATTGGGAATCCTTCTGCGAAGGTGTTGTCTATTGCTACTCCGTTTAATTCCATACTAACTCCTCCTATACGGTTATAATATCTCAAATTATGATATAACTATTATTAATAAGTTTTTATTTGATTTTATTATTAATGAATATTACGAGAATTTAAATAATATACTTAAATTACATACTTTTAAAATTAAATATTTTAATTTAAATTAATTGGTATCTTTATTTTCATTTTTGTTATTTTCATTTTCTTTATCATTATTTTCTTTATCATTATTTTCATTTATTACATACAAATTCCATTTTTTTAAAACTCCTTTTGGCATTTCTCCAGATTTTACCTTTTTTAAAAGTTCTTCTCTGCCACCTTTTGGTTCTAAGGCTATATCTTCATTTAATTCTATTTCAAAATCTTTTAAAGCTTTTTTCAAATCCTCGTCAATTGGACAAACTTCAAGTTCTTCTTTAACTTTTTGTGCAAGTTCCAACTGAACAGTTGCTTTATCTTTTTCAAGTTTTATAGGCACTATTAATTTATATTTTTCACTATTTACTAAAATAATCGGACTATTTTTATCCATTTTAAATTTATCGGATATACAAGTAGTAATTTCTTTAGAATTAACTATTTCAAAGTCTTTTAATCTAAAATAATCCCCTGCAATTATATCCCCTTTTGGAAGATTCTTTACAATCATATCTAAATTAACTTTAAAATTAGCTCGCAATATTTCCCCTGATATTTTAGGAATTCGTTTTTTATCCAGTAATGTAATTACATCACCAGTATTTATATTATATATTGGATAATCTTCGTCCATTTTGGATATTAAAAGATTTCCATACTCGTATTTAGACCGAGTCAATAATTCCCGATTATTTTTTCGTTCCAACAAGGGAATTGTTAAAGGCATTACATATTGGCGATAATTATCCGCCTTATTTATCGTAGCCGAGAATGGACCTATCTCACTTCCGATATATACGTTTGTTAATCTTTCTTGACCTTTTTTCCAACCCATAAAACTCCTTAATTCGTCCCATTGTCTTTTTATCATATAAGTTGTTCCAGAAATCAGTATCGCATTTTTTAATTTATCCTTTAATAAATTTTGTAATTCTTTAACTGTTTTTTCAGGATTTTGTTCAAATTTGGCCTTATAAGATAAAAATTCATTGTAAAATTCCGTATTATTATCATTAAACTTATTATTGAAGTTATTATTAATTTTATTATTATTTTTAGTACTATCTTGAGTATTACTTTTTAAATTTTCAGAATCCTTATTTTCAATCAAATTTGTTAATTCATTTATATTTAACAATTCTCTTTTAAAGCCTTCTTTTAATTTATTAGGATTATTCCAGTTCAAAATAACGTTATAAGGCACTGCAATAACTGCAATATCTCCCAATGACAATATTTTCAAAATTGTAGACAGATTGTACGCATTTGAATAATAATCAATAAAATAATTTGACTTAGGGTATAAAGCAATTGCTATTCTTTGGGTTAATTCAAAACCATAAAGGCGTGTCAAATAATTACCCCCAATATTAAAAACGCCATCTATATGAAGCCCCGAAGGAATTAAAAATACCATGGCGCCCTTTGTATTTATACTTTCAATATCCTTTTTAGCATATTCGTCCATATAAATATTATTAATGTTATTGTTATTTTTAGCATTATTCTGAATATTATTGTCGAGTGCGGGTTTTGTATACCAATCTAAAAAACTGGAATCATATATCGCTTTAATTCCTGAAACCCAGATATTTTTCATTGAATCGTTCTTAATCTCAAACCATTTTAATTTAGACAAATCTCCGCCCGAAGTCCCTGATGTATGTATTAAAATTGGGTTTTTATCGTTCAAACTTAGATTTTGAAACTGGTCATTGGAAATAGTCTCATTTATTAATATTTCCCCATTTAAAGAAAATTCTTTTGATTCAGTTGTTTTTCCGATATTTTCCATTATTTGATGTTCTTCAATACCTGTATTTTTAAAAATGGCCTCTTCATAATCTTTATTATCATAATAAAGCCAATTTATCCAATTTATACCACCTATACCTTTTAATTTCTTATTAAATATATTTTGAAGTAAATAATTGGTATCGTATTCTATTTTCAAAATAACCCCCTCCGTTATTTTAAATTAGATATATAATTAAAAATATAATAATTTACAATAAATTTACAAATTACAGAATATATGATAAATTTTATAAAAAAAGACATTTATTAACATTGGTATTTGTGAGCAAAATAAAATAATAAAATAATAAAATAAAATAATAAAATAAAATAATAAACTATTTAAAAATATGATAAATTTTATAAAAAAAGTAAAAATAAAAGATATATGTAATTATCTTTTCGCATACTCAATTAATGGTTTTCCGTTTCTTCTTTCTGACCTAAAAGAATCTACAATCTGTTTCGCAGTCTTTTCGTCTGCTGAGATAAATGAGAAATTTCTGTAAACATTTACTTCACTTATGTTGTCTTTTGAAACGTCTGATTTTTCAAGAACTTTTCTGAGCAATCTTCTTGTATCCATATTATCCATTGAACCTAAAGCCACGAATAATCTTGAACCACCGTCGTTATTTCTTCTTCTGTTGTCTCTTCTATCTCTATCGTTTCTATCGTTTCTATCGTTTCTATCCCTATCATTTCTCCTACCGTCTCTTCTATCTCTATCGTTTCTACCGTCTCTTCTACTATCTCTTCCATCATTTCCTTTCCTACTTCCATAGTCGCCTATTCTACCATAGGATTTTCTATTAAGTTCTTCTTTGAATAATTGTGAAATTAATTTATCAATAATTACTTTTGAATCTGCTAATTCAATTAATTCATCCACAATTTCTAAATTCTCAAATTCATAGTTTTCTAAATCTTCGCTATCTTCGGAATTTTCTGTTTGAATTAATTGTTTTAATTTTCCAATTATATTGGTTTTTGTTAATTCAACTATTTCAGTCACGTCTGGTATTTTCTCTTTTTTAGCATCAGATTTTGAGATTTTCATAATGTATTTAAATCTTCTGAATTCTCTTGGTTCTACAAATGTTATTGCAGTACCTTTATTTCCTGCTCTTCCAGTTCTACCAATTCTGTGTACATAAGCTTCAGGATTTTGAGGAATATCGTAGTTTATAACGTGTGTAAGTTCGTTAATATCAATACCTCTTGCCGCAACGTCTGTAGCAATCATTATGTCAATTTTATGACTTTTAAATCTTGAAAGTGCCAATTCTCTTTGCTTTTGGTTCATATCTCCGTGCAAAGCTTCTGAAGAATAATTTTCATCGTTTAATCTTCTCATTAATTGGTCAACATCTGCTTTTGTTTTACAGAATACTAAACCATAGAAACCAGGTTCTTTATCGATTATTCTTCTTAATAATTCAAATTTATCGTGCTCTTTAACTTCATAATAGATTTGTTCTGTTAATTCAGTTGTTAAAGCCTTACTTTTAACTCTTATGGTTTCATATTCGCCCATGTGGAGTTCTACAAGTTCCATAATACTTTTTGGAAGAGTTGCTGAGAAAAGTAATTTTCTACAATCTTCTTTACATTTGCTCATGATTTCTTCAACGTCGTCAATAAATCCTAAATTGAGCATCTCATCAGCTTCGTCAAGTACTAAAAAGTCAATTTCGTTTAATTTAAGAGTTCTTCTACCTAAATGGTCGATTACTCTACCAGGCGTACCAATTACAATGTCAACGCCATTTCTTAACTTGTTAATTTGTTTTTCAATACTTTGACCGCCGTAAACAGTACATAATCTTAATTTATTGCCTTTATTTACGGAATCAATTTCATCGTGAACTTGTAATGCTAATTCTCTTGTAGGTGTTAAAATAATAGCTTTTACAGCTTTTTTATTTTTTCTACCGTTTTCTTCTATTTTTTCTTGTATTTTTTGGATTATTGGTATACCAAATGCAAGTGTTTTTCCAGTTCCTGTTTGTGCTTGTCCAACTACATCCAATTCTGTATCCAATACAATAGGTATAGCTTTTTCTTGTATTTGTGTAGCTTCCGTGAATCCTTTTTCGTCAAGCCTTTCCATTATGCTTTCGGATATGTTTAAATCTCTAAATTCCATGTTTATCCCTTGTTTATTAATAGATTTCTTATCTATTACCTTAGTTAATTTGTTTAATTTGTGTTTAAGAGTTTAATTTTATATTATCATAAGTTAGTATTTTTTTCTCTTAACTCCGATAATTTGATTTTATTGATATAATAAACATAGATAAGAAGCTTGACTTTAGATTGTTAAAAATTAATATAATAATCTGATTAACATCCTAATGCCATTCGCATAATGATTAATAAACGTTTTATATCTCAATAAAATCGTATTTTATGAAAAATTAATTACTTTTAATTTGATTCATAAAAATTAAGCTTAAACATTAATTTTTTAAAGTTTTTTTAAAATTTTAAAAGGTCTAATGTATATGTTAAATTTAAATCATAATATAAAAATTTAAATCTAAGTACATAGACTATGTTTTCTTAATATAAGTAATTTATCAATATTGGATTTTTTAAAAATAATAATAAACCAACATAACAACGTTATATTAAAAATACTAAGTTTTTTATATGTAGTATCACTATAAAAAAGTAGCAGTTGATTTTAACCATTTTTTTGGTTTTGGTGATACTGACTAAGGCACTTCTACCTAAAAGGCGGTCTTCCAGAATAGCCGTAGGGCATTTATGAAGGAAAGATTTTCCAAAGGTAGATATATTCTCCGCCTAATTATAAAAAATACTGTTTTAAAAATTTAAAACTCGTTGCTTAGGTTATTACACTTTAATAATTATTCAGTTAGTTTTTTACACATTTTAACTTATATTCGACCATTGTAGGTGTGGGATTAGTTATATTATCGTGCATAGGGCATCCTTCTTTTACCATTTGTATTATTTCTTCGATTTTTTCTGCTGGCTCGTCAGTATCAAACTCAAGTGAAATGTTTATGTACTCAAAACCTGCTCTTTTGGTGGTTTCCCTTAATTTTAACTTATCGGTGTTAAATTTACCGTGAATTTCCACATAAATTTCTCGAACCTCTAAACCTTTTAAATCAATGTAATACCTGCTTAAAGCATTCAAACAGCCTGCATATGCCATTAATAAGTATTCCATAGGATTTGGAGCTTCACCATTACCACCCAAAGATACTGGTTCGTCAGATATTATTTCATAATGTGGCGTTTTTGCGTGCAATTTTGCACTCGCACTCGTTCCAGATAATTTAATTATTGCTTCACCCATGACATCACCATAAAAATGTTAATTGTATAGTTAATTTAAGATATTATAATTATAAACATAAAAATATTCTGTAAATTATAAAATTTAGGTATTAAAGTTAATATATAATATTTTAATGTTATCAAATGTTTCAAAGAAATAATATAAAATTTATGATATAATTAAACATTTCGTTAATAAACAAAACATAATAATTAGGATTCTATATTTCTATTGGATAACCTTAAAGTATATTCAAAAAGTCAAAAATCTAAAAAAATTAAAAAGAAAATAAAGTGTATCACATATATGATACTACTTTTCTAAATATATCTAACATTTAACGGTATTTTATTTAACATATGGTAGTATTTATGTATCAAAATATATATGGTGTTAATATTCAAATGTATAAACCGATTAACGATTTTACATTAATTATATTACAGTATTTAATTAATATATCCCCATTAATAATTAAGATTCATACAATATATAACTTACGATTTCAAAAATCGTTTGGGAAAATAATTACTTCAAAAATTAACCAATAAGAAACTAAAAGAAATATAGATTAAAAATAACAAATATGCGTAAAATAAAACTATAATCTAAAAATAAAAAATAATGATTTAAAATTAATAATTTTAATTAATTATTCAATTTTAAATCTTTCAGCTGATTTTTCA
>NZ_JANUCR010000012.1 GCF_024807655.1 Methanococcus voltae
CAAGTAAAAGGAAAAGCTCAACTTTCTGGTGATTTAAACATAATCCGTGTTTAAATTAATTATATAAAATCAAATCAAATCAAATTAAAAATAATCGCAATTATAATATATCATTATTCCAAACCTTAATGGAGGAATTATAATATATTATATAACTGTTTTAAATTTTTTAAACGTTTAACATTTAAAAATAATTGCTTTTTTTGATAAAAATATGAGTTTTTAGTCAATTTTAGTCAAAATAAGGGTTATGATTTAAATTATTAAAAAAATATTTTTTGGGAAAACATACAACTATCATATTATGAGGTATTATACCATATTTTTAATAAGGATAACATAGTTTTAATGTATTAATTTTTGAAAAAATCATCATAGTTTTTAATAACTGTAATTTTTTCGCCATTTTCGGGAGTAATTTCAAATTTAAGCGTTTTAGGGTATGCAATACCATTACTCTCAATATGATTTCTTATATCGCTAACTACAACATTTAATTCCTCGTTCATTGATTCATTTGTGGTTTTAGATGTCGTATATGCAATAATTAGTTCTTCTTTGTCGTTATTATAGCCTACACTGGATATTGGAACATCGGAATTTAATCTCGCTTCCAAATATTTCAAATTCAATTGTTTACCGCTATTTTGGGTCGTGTTGGAACCATCGTCGCCACCAATACAGCCTGAAAATGATAATGTAAAACAAAGATATAATAATATCATAGGGATAGTAATAAATTTTTTAAAATTCACATACTCACCTCATTATAATATTGTCATTTGGAGTATATAACCTTTACATATAATCATAATATCATTCCCGTTATAAAAAATTATTCATCTGATTTTTGTATGGGGTATATGTACGCACTGATTAGTGCAGATATTAGAGTAGAGAATATAATTATCCAACCTGTAGATAAATAGCTCATTAAAACCCAAAAATTTAATCCATTGACTATAGAGCTGGTGATTAACGCAATTATGATAATATTCAACACTTTTTTAGATTCCTGAGCTGCAGGAATTAATAAACCTATAAACATTGCATAAAGTGCAATACCTAAACACGCCTGTATTGATGGGGGCAATCCTTCTGCAACATAAACACCTAAAAATGTTCCAAAAACCCACGCAAAGAATGCCGTAAAATTTAACATAAACAAATATTCGGGATTTAATAGATTCATTTCGCTGTTAGATATATCCTTTTCATCATTATGTACATTTGAATTTTTCAAAGAAGCGACCACAAAAGTTTCGTCGGTAATTCCAAAAGACAAAGCACTCAATATTTTATTTGATTTACCATTATAATCAATTTGCTGTGATAGCGAAGAAGACATTAAAAAATGTCTTAAATTTAATATAAATGTGGTAATGATTATTTCAAATGATGATGAGCCCAATGCAATTAAATTTACGCCTATAAACTGACTTGCACCTGCAAATACGATAAGAGACATTAATACGCAGATATAATCGGGAATACCTGCTGATTTTGCGAGTATCCCAAAAGCAACAGCTATGGGGATATAACCAATTGATATAGGTATAGCATCCTCAAAACCTTCAAAATAGCATTGATATTTTTTATATCTTTCGCTATTCTTATATTTTTTAATATTTAGGTATTTTTTATATCTTTCATATTTTTTAGAATTATTATTTTTATCATTTGACATAAAATCACTTATGAATTATTTTAAATTATTTTAAATTATTTTAAATATTCTAAAATTATTTTAAATATTTTAATATTTCTTCAGAACCTTCAGTCGGCTCTACAATTCCACCATAAACTTTTTCGACGATTTCTTCAATTTTTTCAAATTTGTAGCTTTCATTGTTCTTGCAAGCTTGAATAACCATAGGACATTCTAAGAAATCCGCACTATTCACCAAGGTATTTTTTTTAATTGGAAAGAGACTTAAAAAATTTACAATATTTACATTGTTTATTTTATCAAAATCTGCCATAAAATGGTTAAATATCAAATTTTTATACCCTTCTTTTTTACAATAGTCTAATAATGTAAATAAATATCTATTACACAATCTTAAGCAAGGATTATCGTTTATGGCATTTTTTATTTCTTCAGAATCTATTTTTTCCATTTGTATGTAATTATGATTTATTTTCATATTATTATTGGTATTATTGGTATTATTATTATTATTATTATTATTATTGACATTATTATTCAAAGCATAGTTTTCAATATACTTGTTAATTTTGTTTTTACTTTTATTTGGTAATATTACAGTGTTTCCAGTATCTATTGTAGCACAATCTATGTTAAAATACTTTGAAACGTTATTTAGTCCTGCCAAATCATATTCACATTGAACGATGTATAATGATTTGTCCAAAAATCTATTTTCGCATTTTGAAAATTCTAACCCTCTTTTTTCCAAAAATTCGATAGATTCAAGTGTTTTATTATGTAATTTTTCAATATCTGAGATGTCTTCAACTCTAATTATTAAATTTTTGGATAATTCAAAAATGTTTTTATAATTATTTCCATAATTATTTTTGTTTTGAGATAACTTATATTCATTATTATCCCTATTTTCTTTATTTTTGATTTTTATTTCGTCTAATTTTCTTAATTTTCGAGAGTTATTTATTTTTCGAATAATTATTCCTTTTGCATAGTTTTTTCTAAATTTATTAATGTTTTTAGGTTCAGTTAATCCATTAATGTAAGTTTCTGATACATAATTAAGTAATTTATTATCATTAACTATTTTTTCTCTTAATTTGCCGATTACCCACCCTCCAGGTCCGATAATCCCTGATTTATCGGTTCTGGTAGATGTATACAAGTATAGTATTATTTTTTCATCGTTGTTATTAGTGCCCACTTTTTTGAATTCATAGTCTAAAATACTAAAATTTAACATTTCGAGACCAATTTCTTCCCTAATTTTAAATATTTGATTTTTTAAGAATGAAATAAAAGTTTCTCTATAAACTTCTTTTTTAGCATTTGCCATATTTTTCAAAATATATTCGGGGTAATTTTTTCCGTATTCCACAAATTCACCCTTAATTCCCTATTTTCTACATATATAATTTATTACGCATATTTCTCATTTTGTCGAGTATATATTTAATAGTAGTCTATAATTAATACATATTAATATCTTAACGTTTTAATTTTAATTTATTAACCTTAGTACCATTAATTTAATATTGGTATTATCTGCATCATCTGCATCATCTGTATTATTATTATTATTATTATTATTATTTAGTATTATTTGGTATTATTTAGTATTATTAATGTTATTATTGTCAATGAATAAGTATGTAATACGCCATTAAATTAAGATAATTATTAGTTTATTATTAGTTTAATCAATTTATTTAATTTAACCTATATCAATTTTTTTGAATTTCGCATCAACGACAATATGTGAAACTCCAGGTGAGTATTTTTTAATTCGAATTATCTCGTATTCTTCGAGTTCAAACCCGTATTTGTGTCCAATGGATTTAAGTTGTTCTACAGGTCTTGTATTCATTATTTTTTCCGGTACTGTATCGTGATAATGGATAGTTCCATTATTTGCCAATATTTGGAATGCTTTTTCTAAAAATTCACTTGTTTTAACTACATAACCCATTAAAATACGGTCTGCTTTTATGGTTTCATCAAAATCACGGTTATCAATATTAAGGGGAACGACAATATTTTCCACTTTATTCAATAGAATATTTTTACACAAATGGCGGTATGAATTGGGATTTAGCTCCAAAGCATAAATTTTTTTAGGTGCGGAGTATTTTGCAAGAGGTATTGTAAAATAACCAATGCCTGCGAACATATCCACAACTATTTCCTCTTTATTTGATTTTGTTGCAATTCTTTTCCTTTCTTCGAGATTTCCCATACTCCACATAATTTTTGAAGCATCAATACTAAATAAACACCCGTGTTCCTTGTTTATAGTTTCTGTTTCCGTACCGTACAATGTTTTTGTGGTTGGAACCCTTAAATCTCTCGTAATATGGGTTTCATATTTTAAAATTGTTTTACATTTTGTCCTTTTCACTAATTCTTTTATTTCCGTTTCGTTTAACTCATCTTTTACGATTAATATGTCCCCTATTTTTTGATATTTTAATTTTTTATGCCCATTTGTCATATTTTTACATCCGTTATTTTTACTATAAACTTTAATATACTATCATATAATAAATTAATTCATATAATAAATTATTTGATTAAATAACTTTAAATACTAATTTTTAGTACTGTTTATAATAGATTATCTAATAAATTATCGGGTATTCGCATCCTAATTCTTATTAGTATAAATTCTATCGACATATTTATTTTTATAAGTTTATAATTTTATAATTTTATAGATTTGATTAATTAAATTCAGGACTGATTACAATGGTTAACGAAAAAAATGAAACTGGAAGATTTAATAAAGAAGAAGTTTTGAAATTAGCAGAGCAAGACTTTGAAAAGGCTTGGAAAGAAACAAAAGATTTAATAAAGCCTAAAAGGATTAATAGCAGATATCCAAGATTGCAATCAACTTATGGGAAAACTCACCCTATAAATGACACCATTGAGAGCTTAAGACAAGCTTATTTAAGAATGGGTTTTGAAGAGTATATGAATCCCGTAATTGTTGATGAAAGGGATATATATAAACAATTCGGACCTGAAGCAATGGCTGTTTTAGATAGATGCTTTTATCTCGCAGGTTTACCAAGACCTGACGTAGGATTAAGCGATGAAAAAATAAAAGCCATCAAAAACTTAGGTATTGACCTCGATAAAGCTGTTAAAACCGCCGATACAAAAAGTACTAAAAATAAAAAATTAACGGGTAAAGAAGCTTTACAAAATATATTGCACGGCTACAAAAAAGGAACGCTTGACGGCGACGATTTAGTTCTTGAAATATCAAATGCACTTGAAATATCCAGTGAAATGGGATTAAAAATTTTAGATGACGTTTTCCCAGAGTTTAAGGAACTTAAAGCCGTAGCTTCAAGTTTAACGCTCAGAAGTCATATGACTTCAGGATGGTTTTTAACTATTTCTGATTTGGTTAAAAAAAGGAGCACACCGTTTAAATTGTTTTCCATCGATAGATGTTTTAGAAGGGAACAAAAAGAAGATAAAAGCCACCTTATGACCTATCATTCTGCTTCTTGTGCAATCGTTGGTGAAAATATAGACATTAACGACGGTAAGGTAATCGCTGAAAGTCTTTTATCTCAATTTGGATTTACAAACTTCAAATTTATACCTGATGACAAAAAATCAAAGTATTATACACCTGAAACTCAAACCGAAGTTTACGCATACCACGAAGAACTCGGAGAATGGATAGAAGTTGCTACATTCGGTATTTATTCGCCTATTGCTTTAAGTAAGTACGGTATAGACGTTCCTGTAATGAACCTTGGTTTAGGTGTGGAAAGGCTCGCAATGATTAAGGGCAAATTTACAGACGTCAGGGAAATGGTTTACCCACAATTCTATGAATACAAATTAAGCGACAGGGATATGGCTTCAATGATAAATGTCGATAAAATGCCGGTAATCGATGAAATATACAATTTATCAAATGAGTTAACAAATATTTGTATAGAAAATAAGGACGAAATTGCACCTTGTGAGTTTATTCTTCAAAAAGAAATCGAATTCGGAGAAATTTCTAAAAATATAATCATAAATGTGTTTGAAAAAGAAGAAGGAAAGAAATTATTGGGTCCTTCAATTTTAAACGAGATTTACGTTTATGATGGTAATATTATTGGAATTCCTGAAAGTTTTGATGGTGTAAAGGAAGAATTTAAGGAATTTTTGCAAAATGGGAAAGATAACGGAGTTAATACAAATATTACTTATATTGAAGCAATAAGCTTAAAAATAGCTTCAAAAATCGAAGAAGCTCTTATTAGCAATACAAAAGAGTTTAAAATTAAAATACCAATCGTTAGAAGTTTAAGTGATATCAATTTGAAGGTTGATGACTTAGCAATGAAGCAAATAATGAGTAATTCAAAAATGGTTGACGTTAGAGGTCCTGTATTCCTAAATGCAACTGTTAAAATTGAATAACGTAGAAATAAGTAAAAATAATATAAAATAATAAATAATATAAAAAATGGAAATTTCCATTATACTTATTTTATTATCTTATTATTTTAATTGGTATTAACATTATTATTCTTTTATTTTATTTTCTCGAATAAATGGGTATTGAATTTCAGTTTCAAGTTCATCAATAGGCGTATCCATTGGACTATTGAAATATAGTTCCCTATCAGGTATTACAAGTTTTAAATCATTCTTTTCAGCATATTCCATAATTTTTGCATAACTTGAGCACAAGGTACTGTATGGACCTTTATGAATAATGGAAACGACTTCAACACTTGGTAAATATTTTAATTCCATTTTTTCGTCAGTTAATTCAATATTACCAGATATTGGGATTGCCATTTCAATATCTGCGCCTTCTTCAACGTATTCCCCGTCATAGCATAACATCATAGGTGGACCCACTATTTTAATATCTTTTTTGCGGTTTTCAGCACTATATATCATATGCATCAAATCAGCGATTAATTTAGTACATGAAGTACCATATGTACCGAATTCTCTTTTTGAGAGCACACGGACTTTTTCAATGGTTTTAATCACAGGTTCGTTTGTCATCTTAACAACCTCCAATATAGAACCTGAATTTAAAAGCATTCTTTTTATGCCCTCTAATTTTTCTATTTCGTTATTTACTTCTTTGCATCTTTCTTTTAATTTCGTTTTCACGTAATCCATATCACCGTGCGATTCAGCTTCGAGTATCTTTTTAACATTGTCCACATTGAAACCTACTTTTACAAGGGAGTTGATTTTTATACCTTTTTTAAAATCTTCAACCGTATAGTATCTATAATTGGTTATAATGTTTTTTTCAGGCACTAAAAGACCTTTTTCGTCGTAATATCGAAGAGCTCGCTTAGTTAAGTTTGTCATACGTGAGAATTGTCCTATTGAAATTTTGAGTCGACTCATAATAATACCTACGTTGCCGTTTTATATATAAAATTTGAAGTTAACCTGCGTTAATCTTTTAATCTTTTAATCTTTTAAGTATTATTATTATTATTATTATTATTATTCTTAAATTTAGATATTGTAAATAATATACGTTATATTGTCCAAAAAACTTGAAAAGACTATACGCAAATAAAAAAATAACCTAAAAAAAATAGAAATATAAATTATTAGTTATTACTTGGTATTTTATTTTAAAAGTTCGTTCCATTCGTCAACTTCGTATTGGTTAGCGTCAATCCATTTTGATGCAATTTCCTCGGCAGACTTATTTTCATAAACATATTCAACAGCCCAGCTGTTAGCAACATCTTTTGAAACTTGGAATTCTTTTAAGAATCGGTATGCTTCATAGTCCCAAACATACATTTCAGGTCTTGAAACAGTAGTTATTTTATCGTATTTACCAGCGTATATATGTTCATTATCCGCTAATTTTTCAACAGGGTATTTTTCGAATAATGCGGAAGGTTCCCACGCTACGAAAACAATATCTTCATTGTTTGCGTTAGCTTCGTCTACTAATGCATATAATTCTTTAGGATTTACGTATTTTATTGTGTAATTAGATAAACCATACGTTGTTAATGCTGATTTGGTGTTTTCTGCAACTCCAGTATTTTCTTCAAGACATACTATTGTATTGTCGAACATTTCAGAATGGTTTTTCAAATCGTCAATAGATTTTACGCCGTTATCGTATGCGTTTTTATTAACTGCGAGACCAATCCAGGAATCTTCAACGTTTTCTTTTACTTTACTTAAATTATTACTGTATTTGCCCGCAAATGAGCTATCTGTTGTAGGATATGAGCCAGAAAGCATAATGTCAGCATCTCCTGAATAAACTGTACTGTACATATCATCAGTCGACATTTGCGAAATACTTACTGTATATCCGTTATTTTCCAATATTTGTTTTACAATTTCCCCTTTAACGATTTCTACAGGTAAATTTGTTGTAATAATGGTCATAGACCTATTTTCTAATATTATTGTGGTATCAACACTTTCATTAACATTGTTAGTTGAATTGTTTACAATGTTTGAGACCGTACTATCGTTTAATGAGGTATTTAAAGTATCTGAATTGTTAACATTTGTATCAGATTTGGTTGTGCACCCTGCAAACACCACAAATAAACTTAGTAAGGTAATTAGTAAAATTTTACCGTATTTCAAACTAATCCCTCTCGTAAATGCTTTTTAAGCTTTTTTTATGTAAATTTTAATAATAATTTTTTAAATTAATAGATGATTCTACCAATTTAGTTATAATAATTACTATTGAGGTATTTATATATGTATTTAACGATTTTGTAAGTTAATAATTTAATAATTTAATAATTAATTTGATAGAATACAATATTACGTAATTACCCATAAAAAGAATGAATTATATAAATTGAATATATTGATATAACATAATTTGGGTGGATAGATGGTTAATAATATCGTAAAAATTATTGCAAAGCACTATATTCAAAAAGAAAATTTGAATGCTTATATCGATGCTTGTATGGTTGCAAAGCAAAAAGCCAAAAAAGGCGACGGTTATATTGATGTAAGTTATTATCAAGACATTATTGACGACAGAATAATAGTAATGGTTGCCAAATGGGAAAATATGGATAAATTAGAAAAATATGTTGCTTCAAAAGAATATAAAGAAATGTCTGATTCATTATCGAAATATTATTCAAAAAAAGCAGAAGTGAATTTTTACAGAGAACTTTAAAAATAAAATTTTGATATGTTATTTATTAAGTAATATATTATTTAATATATTATTTAGTATATTAAATAATATATTATTTAGTATATTGGCATACATACACATTTTAACATATATTTAATGTGAAAAATGTTTTAAGTCGTAAATATCTAAATTTTTACCTTTTTCCTGTTCGATATGATTTTTTTGATGCAATAAACCAGCAGCATCTGCCCTACATTGTTGACAAGCCCTAAATTGGGTCATAAATTCTTCAGAATTGTCCCTAACACCGCTAATTTCATCACAGGTAGGTCTTCTTAAATTTTCCATTTTATACATTGGAATGAGTGGGATTATGTTTTGAACAAATGCGTAATCTTTGAACGTTTTTGCAACTTCTACAATGTGCTCGCCGTTTATTTCAGGTATCAAAACAGTGTTTATTTTAACTGCTAAATCATACTCGTAAGCTTTTTTAACTCCTTCAATCTGATTTTCAATTAAAACTTTCGCTCCTTCTTCGCCTTTTAAAACTTTGCCTTCGTAATATATCCAATCACATATTTGAGCTTGTATTTTTGGGTCTACAGCGTTTACTGTGGTGGTAACTGTTTTTACACCTAAATCTGCAAGTCTTTTTGCATATTTTGGGAGTAATAACCCGTTGGTGGATAAACATCTTATCATTTCAGGGAATTTTTCCTGTAAAATTTCGAGAGTTTCAAAGGTTTCTTTGTTGAATAAGCTGTCTCCCGGTCCTGCAATACCAATTACTTTAATATTGTCCATTTTTTTAAGTAAATCGTTTAAATAGTCTTCTACGTCTGCAGGTTTTAATATGTGATGTGCTACCCCTGGTCTCTCTTCACAAAGTGATTCATCCCCCAAACTTCTTTTACAGAACCTACAAGCGATATTACACTTTGGAGCTACTGGTAAATGTATTCTACCGATTTTATCGTGTAATTTTTCATTGTAGCAAGGATGTACTTTAGTAATATGTGCAAATTTTGACATTTTTTGATTCATTAAAACACCTAAATACCGATTTATTTTGTGTGAAATATTTAATTGCAATTAATTTCTAATTTAATTTTAAAGTATATATATCATATGGGTTTAAATTGAATATACTATTTGAGTATTAATTATATTTTTTATAATTACTTGACGTAATTGGACTTATAATTATTTTGGTGATAACATTAGCGGAATTAAAAATATTAAATTTGAAGATTATGAATTAAAATGCGATGAATTAACAGAAGGTTGCAAATTTTGTATTTTGGGCGAGAAACTCGTACTTTTTATTACTGGTATATGCAATAGACAGTGCTATTATTGCCCACTTTCTGAAAATCGTAAAAATAGGGACGTAATTTATGCAAATGAGCGTAAAATCAGTACGATAAATGAAGCAATTGAGGAAGCTGAAATATGCGGTAGTAAAGGCGTAGGCATAACCGGCGGAAATCCCATATTAAAAATAGACAGGACTTGCAAATATTTAAAAGCTTTAAAAGAACATTTTGGAAAGGATTTTCACGCTCATCTATATACCACATTGGAAATAGAAGAAAAGCACCTTAAAAAGTTAAAAGAAGCTGGACTCGACGAAATAAGACTACATCCACGAATGGAAAATTTAAAAGATAATGGTATTAATAACGACGTTAATAAAAAAGAATTGGAATTGAATAAACTCGTTGAAAAATTAAAACTTTGTAAGCAGTATATTAAAAAGGTAGGCGTTGAAATACCTGCTATTCCGACTATGGATGATGAAATATTACTTTTAGTTAAAAAAATTAATGAAATACCTGTGGATTTCATTAATTTAAATGAATTAGAATATTCTGAAACAAATTACGAAGAATTGTTAAAAAGAGGATTTTCTGAGAAGAATGACTATTCTTCACGTATAAACGGAAGCCAAGAAACAGCCTTAAATGTTATAAATAATGCTAAAAAAGACTTAAATAATAATTTATCCTTAAAATCAAATGTAAATTTAAAAATGCACTATTGTCCGTCGACATTAAAAGATAGTGTACAAATGAAGAATAGACTCATTAATCGAGCGAAAAACGTAGCAAAAGAGTACGAAATAATCACCGATGAAGGTTTGATTATAAAGGGAATTGTAAAATATGCAGAAGGCGAATTAAATCAAAATACGAGTAATGTTAAGGATAGGGTTGAAAAAAACGATTTTATACAATTATTAGAATATAATGAATTAAAATCAGGAATTGATTATGAAGTTAATTTATCCAAATCAGAAATTTATCTTAATCCAATTTTATTGGAGGAAATTGTTGATTACTTAAAAGAAACTGGTTTTGTACCTGAAAAGGAGTTTAGTGCGTATATTTCTGAATATTACCCCACGGTTGACAAATTAGAGATTCAAAGAACGCCTTTAATCACAAAAAAGCCAAAATTAAATCTTAAAAATAGAAAAAAGAATATTTAAACTTTATATAAGTTTTATTTTATTTTTTATTTTTTATTTTTAATTTTTATTTTTTTTATTATTTTTCAATATAAATACAATATTTTATATTCCATAACTGATTAAATAAATTTAAAGGGTATATTTTTATATTTTAATAAAATATATATTATTGGTCGAATATACTCAAAAATTCGTATAATCTGTATAATTCGTATTATTTATAAAAATATGCATACAATCTTTATAAAATTTTTATAAACTATTCATATCAAATCATATCAAATGTTATTTTTATCAAATGTCCTTTATGGTGAAATTTTGAATACTGAAATCAAAAGCAACGAAAAAAACGAAAAAAACGAAAAAGAAAATGTAAAAAAGCTAAATTTTACAGAACTTGCTGATAAATGGCAAAAAATATGGGATGAAAACAAAATATTTGAAACAGAATATAATAAATACGCTGACGCTGATGGAAACCCATCTAAGGAAAAATTTTTCATAACTGCAGCTTTCCCATACTTAAATGGTGTATTACACGCAGGACACTTAAGAACTTTTACAATCCCTGAGACACTTGCAAGATACAACAGAATGAAGGATAAAAATGTACTCTGGACTTTTGGATACCACGTTACTGGAACCCCTATTTTAGGTCTCGCAGAGCTAATCAAAAACAGAAATGAGCATACAATCTGGGCATACAATAACCTCCACAAAATACTTATGGACGAGTTATTAACCTTAAACACGCCTCAAAACATTGTAAATTGTTTCTCTGAAAAAGCTACAGAAGCTTTTAAAAAAATGGGTTTTTCATTAGACTGGAGAAGGAATTTTAAAACCGATGACGAAGTATTTTCTAAGTTCATTGAATGGCAATTTTGCACTTTAAAAGAAAAAGGATACATCTCAAAAGGTTCTCACCCGGTTAGATACTGCCCTAATTGTGATAATCCGGTTGAAGACCACGATTTATTACACGGTGAGGAAGCTACAACCGTTGAATATACTCTTATCAAATTTACAACCAAATATGACGATAAAGAGTGTATTGTACCAATGGCAACTTTAAGACCTGAAACCGTATTCGGAGTTACTAATGCGTGGGTAAATCCTAATGAGACGTATATACTCGCTGAAGTTTACGACGAAGTTCAAAAAATGGATAGCGAAGAAATAAACACTAAATTTAATGGCTACTGGATAATGGGTAAAGAATGCGCTTATAAATTATCTGAACAAGATAAAAAAATCGATATAATTAAGGAAATGCAAGGTAGCGAACTTATTGAGAATAATGTAATGCTTAAAAACCCTGTTTCTCAAAAAATGGTGCCACTTTTCCCTGCAAATTTCGTAGAAATGGATATCGGTACTGGTTGCGTTATGAGTGTACCAGCTCACGCCCCTTACGATTATATCGCCTTAAAAGACCTCGGTGCAATTGCTGAAACGCCAAGTGATGAAGCAAACGGAAAAGTAAGTTTAATCGGTCTTATTAACATTGACGGATATGGAAAATTCCCTGCAAAAGAAATCGTGGAAAAATTAGGAATTAAAAACCAAGACGACGATGAATTATTAGAGCAAGCTACAAGTAAAATTTATAAAGATGAATTCCACAAAGGAAAATTAAATGAAAACTGTGGAATTTACGAAGGAATCCCTGTAAAGGATATTAAAGAGAAATTAACCAAAGACCATATTGCAAATGGATTTGCAGAGGTAATGTACGAGTTTTCAGAGCAAAACGTTGTATGTAGATGTGGTCAAAAATGTATCATAAAAACCGTTAAAGGTCAATGGTTCATCACATATTCAGACGATGAGTGGAAAAGACTCGCTCACGAATGTATTGACGGTATGAACTTTAAACCTGAAAGCTTTAGGCAAGAATTCCATAATAAAGTTGATTGGATGAAAGATAAAGCTTGTGCAAGGAGAAAAGGTTTAGGTACAAGATTACCATTTGATAACGAGTGGATGATTGAAAGTTTATCGGACAGTACAATTTATATGGCTTACTATACAATTGCAAGGTTTATAAACGTTCAAAATATCTCAATCGACCAGTTAAAGCCCGAATTATTTGATTACGTCTTTTTAGGAAAAGGAGAACTTGAAGACGTTTCAGGACTTACAAACATATCAAAGGAGACAATACTAGATATGAGAAGAGAATTCCTCTATTTCTACCCATTAGACTGGAGGTGTTCCGCAAAAGACCTCGTACCTAACCATTTGACCTTTATGATATTCAACCACGTTGCAATATTCGGGGAACAAAATAAAGGTTTATGGCCAAGAGGAATTGAAGTAAACGGTTATGTTACAATCGAAGGTAAAAAATTGTCTAAATCGAAAGGACCCGTTTTACCAGTTATGGAAGTTGCTGAAAAATACGGTGCTGACGTTGGTAGGTTTTATATTACAACCTGTGCAGAATTACCGCAAGATGCAGACATTAAATTTAAAGAAATGGAAAAAGCAAGGGATAATTTAACAAAATTCTATGAAATGGCTTTGGATTTAAAAGATGTAAGTTTAAAAGTTGAAGAAACTAAATTGTCAAGGATTGATAAATGGTTATTACATAAACTTTACAACGCCGTAATTATTGCAGATGAAGCTTATACAGAGTTTCAACTTAGGAAAATCAGTATTTTATTCTATGAATTAATGAATGATTTAAGATGGTACAAAAGAAGAGGCGGAGAAAATAAAAGCGTACTTAGGGAAGTAATCGCAGTATGGAATAAACTTTTAATGCCAATAACGCCTCATTTATGTGAAGAAATTTGGCAAGAATTAGGTTATGAAGGTTTTGTATCTCTTGAAAAATTCCCAATAATTAAGCAAGAATTCTTAAATAATGATTTAGAACGTGGAGAGGAATTTATTAAATCAACAATGGAAGATACAAGAAGTATATTATCAGTTGCAAAAATTCAGCCATCTAAAATATATGTATATACCGCGGATGACTGGAAATATAATTTAATGGAATTTATGCACGATAACCAGGATAAAAACGTTAAACAAATAATACCACTTGTAATGCAAAACGTTGAGTTTAAACAACAGGGTAAAGCTGTTGTAAAACTTATCAATGAATTTATGAAAATTGGTGTTAAAAATACAATTAATGAAGATGAAATACTTGAAAATGCAAAAGAATTTTTATCTTCCGAGTTTGACGCTGAAATTATCGTAAATGGCGAAGACATAATGAATAAAAAGAAATTTGCAATTCCTTATAAAATAGCAATATATATGGAATAATTAAATTAATTTCTTCTTTATTTTTATTCTATTTTTTTAGCTTGTTTATTTTTTATTATTTTATAATATATTTTATAATTTATTTTATAAATCCATATATTCAATGATTTGAGTTTATATATTTATATATAATGATTTTCATAAGTTAATTACAGGACTTAAGGGGGTAGTATGAACAAAATCGATAAATCACATTATGCAAGAGTAGTTGGACTTCTTTCCGTACTTTTAATAGCTTGGTTAGTTGCTAAATACCTTGAAACAGAAATATCTGCATTATTATTTGCCATATTGTTATTAATTATATTTACCGTTGATATCATCTTTAGATTGGCTTGCTGTGTTAAACATACAAAAAACGAAAGTAATCATTAGATATTTGTTAAATTCCTAACTATTTTCTTTTTTTAGTCCATTAAATGGATATATATTTATATCCTGTATTATAAAACTAAATTTATTGTTTTAAAATGGTGTGTTATGAAAAGTGTAAAAAAATCTAAGTTATCATCAAAATACTCTACATTACTGTTATTAATAGTTTTAGTTTTAGTATTGTTAGTTTCTACAATGTTTTTTGCAGATTATCACGGTAAATATTTAAAATATGACCCTTTAAAAGATGTATCAAATGACAGATGTTATTATAACGCTTCAACGCCCATAGTTTTGATACACGATGTAAGCCCCAAATATATCGATGAAATGAAAGAAATCACTGAAATACTTGATAATAATCATTATTCAACAAGAACATACTTATTTGTAATAGTAAATCACGCAAATGAAAATAAGTTAACTGACTACCCTGAATTTGTGGAATACCTTCACGAATTGGATAAAAAAGGTTATCATATTCAATATCACGGTTATGACCATATCGCAGGAGAATATAACTGTAATGAAAGTGTCGCAAAGCAAAAATTGAATGAATCCATTAAGATACTAAACAATTGCCAATTTGATACGAATACCATAAATTATGTAATTACTCCAAGGTATAAATTATCCAAAGATTCGGCAAATGTCTTTTTAAATAGGAATTTCACAATAATTATGGATTATTACATTTTAAAAAATAGAACTGACGGCATTGAAAAGATTATAATTACAAATAAAGAGTATACGTGGTATATGCCTGAAAATTGTACAGAAATTGCCAAAAATGTTTCTATAGTAGATTATAAAAACAGTTTAAAAGAAAATAATCAGTTTACGTTGTCAATTCATCCGAAAGCTGTAAATTATGGTAATGGCATAGAATTTTTAGATTATTTCCTACGAAAAACGAATTATGATACATTAAAGGATATTTTATCGGGAGAATATAATTCTAAGGAAATTAATGAAAATAAAAAATAATAAAATAAAAAATAAAATAATAATAATAATAATAATAAAATAATAATTTTTATTTAAATTCTTTTAAACAACAATCTATATCTAATACTGAACCGTCTTTTTGGTCTATTTCACAATTTAATTTATTTGCACAATTGCAACATCTGTAAACAAGTTTTAAATACTTTTTTTCAACTAATGGGGGTATTTTATCAAAAAATTTATCATCATCTTTATAAATTTGATTATAAACTTCATAAAGTCCTTTTTTGCCTTTCTTACTGTTGCAGGATTTACACGCCCAAATTATATTGTGAATTCCTTGTATATTATCACAATCTTTACATCTTTCATTTATTTTAATTGATTTGGGGATAATATGGTCTTTAGTAAGATTTTCAGTGCAACCACAATATATACACTTTTTTTCAGCTTCAACAAATTGCAGGTCTTCTCGCATAATACTTGACCATGAAATTTTACCACTTTTTAAGTCCCTAAATTTGGTTTTTATAAATCCATAACCCATTTTTTTACCATTTCTGGAGGCACTTTTTGCCATTATCTTAGCATATTGGTAATATATCATATCTTCGATAGTTTTTACTTCTTTGTCAGGCATATAATCACTTATATTTATTTTTTTATCAGGTTATTACTTAATTTATTTATTTATTAATTGATTATTTTTACCATTTAATATTATTTTATATATTATATAAATTATCCCACAATATTCACAAAATATTAATTTTAATACATATATATTTATTACACCATATTTCAATAATTATGATACAAATAAAAAATAAGAAAAATATATTATTGTATGTACAGAGAAATTAGATTTAACTATAGGGGGAAATTATGGAATATATCTCAAGTTTTATGATAATCGGACTTTTACTTTTCGCAATTGTAGATTTTTACTTTTCAATCACTGGAAATTATATTAAACGTAATATAAAACCATTATATACGTATAAATGTTATGTACTATTGCCGTTAGGCTTGCTATTGGGTTTATTAGCTTACTATGATTTTTATTCGTATCTTGCAAATTTTGAATTATTAGGTTTGGATTTAAGATTTTATGTAGCGTTATTTGGTCAATTTATCTTTTTATTTAGTGTTTTGTGCATATTGCACGAAAACTATAAGCTAAAAGATGAATTTACTTCTAAAAATAATGGTAACGAATATGATAAAGAATATGATGGAAATAAGGGGGATACCACTATTGAAGATAATGCAAAGAATACCCCTAATGGGAATACTAATATGTATAAATTATCCAAATATTTGGTATATTTTTTACTTATAATCACCGGATTTCCCAAATTACTGATTAATATGTATAATTTTCAAGATTATCAATCCTATATAATTATTATCGGAGTAATTTTATTTTTCATATTGTATGCAGTTTCTAAATCCAAAAATAAATATTAATAACCCATTATATTTTATATTATTTAATTTATCGTATTTTTAATAATCTAAATTTATAAATTTAACCGAAATATTTATATAGTAGAAATGCCCTCCTATATATGTGATTAAATGAAATCACATGTAAGTGCGGAGATGGCCCAGCCTGGTACGGCGCGGGACTGCTAATCCCGTTGAGCTCTGCTCAACCCGCGTTCAAATCGCGGTCTCCGCGTATTCTTTTTAAAATTAAATTTTATCAAAATTAACACCTGTTTTAATGTGGTTATTTATTCGACATATTAACGGGTTTTTAGTCCCGTTGTACTTTTTATAGTGTTTTTTTAACTTCATTTAATTGAGCGTTTAACCGTTCTTTACTGTGTGCGTATATCATTGTAGTTTTAACCGATTTATGCCCTACGTACTCCTTTACAAGGTCAATCGGTAAAGTATCTAACAATTCAGATATACGACCGTGACGGATAGAATGAATAACAATTCTTTTGGAGCTGTCAATAGTTCCATTTTCTTTTAAAACTTTAATAGCTTCCTTAAATGCTCTATTTACACTACCTTTATAAAGTTGGTTATTCTTTTCACTTTCGAATAAATAGCGTTCTTTATTTCTTTTATCGACATTAAGAATAGTTTTAATAAGTTCTAAACTACCGTTAGAAAATACGACTATTCGTTCCTCGTATCCCTTAGTATCAGTCAATCTAATTGTATTTTCTTTAAAATTAACGTCTTTAATCTTTACGTTAAGTATTTCCCCTATCCTCGCAGAAGTCTCCCAAAGTAGTTTAACAACTAATGCGTTTCTAAATCTTGTATTAGACGATGTTTTATGTAGTATTTGGTTAATTATAGCCTCATACTCTCGTTTAGTACATACATCATAATGTTTATATTCAATTCTTTTAAACCGTTTTCTTTCGCTACTGTCTTCTATAAACTCATTCATAACGTCTAAGCGGTTTATTCTGAAAAATACCTTTAATATGTTATAATATCTGTTTTGGGTATTTCTCGATACTTTGCGGTCTTCTTGCAAATAATAGAAGAATTCGACGAAATCTTTATAATTTAACTCATTTAAAGGCTTTTTAATAGTATCATTCACAAAGTCTAAAAAAACCTTAGTTTTGATTAAATCGCCTTTTATAGTGCTTGATTTCCTACCGTCGAACCTACGTTCTTTTTCAAAGTCTTTAAGGTATTTATCGATATTTAAACTAAATTCTTGTTTAGGGTTTTGGTTGCTACTGAATAAATTATATAATTTCTCTTCGTTCATTTTATCACCATTAAGATTTAAGAATAATCGATTAAAGGTGTAGATAGTCCCATACTTCCAAAACCGCCCCGTCTACGTTTAGAGTTTTGTATATCGTTGTGTATGGCTTCATAAACAAATTGAGGAACTGCAGAGGAGTAACACGCCATCATAGGTTCGTAAATTCCTATTTTTTCAAGTTGTATGTCTTGTTGTTGCGGGTCTTCGTCTTCATCGGGACATCTGGAAGAATTCCAAAATTTTTTATTTGTAGCATAATAAAAAGGCAATTGCCCAACGCTTTTATATATTTCTCCTTTTCTTGCATTAAAGTTATTTGTAGGGCTTGCATTTCTCTTTATATCTTCTAATATTCCTAATATTCTTTTCATTGAGTAAAAAGACTTAATTAAGTATTTTTTAATATAATGTTTAACATCGTTTTTTGTACTGTCTTTAGGTTTATTATTTGGGTTTTTATAAACCCATTTGTAATTTTTTGTTTTTTTGTCTAAGGTTCTTTTAATTCCATAAATATAAACGGTTCGACCTTGCCCGTAGGATTGCCACCATTCAGAGAGTTTAAAAACTGTTTTTGTTGTCTCTTGCTCTGTCCAGTTCTTGGCGTTTTTTCTATAATCTCGTAAATCTAAAAAATCGGTGCCGAATATAACAACGTGGAGGTGCGGGAGGGCTTTTTTAGGTGAAAACTCGAAAGAATAAATATATTCTAATTTTCTGTTGGTTTTTCTAATAAATCTTTTTTGGATGCGGTCAAAAATCTTTTTATAATTTTTGTGTAAATTGTCCGCCATTTCCTGAATACTGTCAAATAGCGACGGGTCAGAGGTTAGGGTTAAGAATACCGCTTTATCGTGTCTGTTGCTCATAGCGTCAAATTTTTTGTTGAAGTCTCTTAAATTTGCATTTATTCTATTAACGTCTGTAAATCGAGTTTTAAAAGGTAAGATTTTAAACTTGGTTACGTCTAAAAACTTAAAATCTTCCTTTAATTTTAAAATTAATTTCTTTTCGAGGGCGTCCCTTACGTTTTCAACAAAGAAAAAGTTTAAATCGTATCTTGATTTCTTGTGTTCGTCGTTTGTTATGTCTAAATAGTTATTATCTGTTACTATTTGGTGAGCTTTCTTGAATGTCCAGTTTCTTTTATCATTGAAGCCCGTAAATTTGTTATTGTTATTACTTTTTTGTAACGTCGCACTTGTGCTATCGCAGTTAT
>NZ_JANUCR010000013.1 GCF_024807655.1 Methanococcus voltae
AAATAAGACTATAGTAGATTTGAAACAGATTGAAAGACAGCATATACAGACTTGCAGAGGCTAGCTAGAAATAAGACTATAGTAGATTTGAAACTGGGAAAATGCTGCAAAGGGTGATTTATCTGCTGAGCTAGAAATAAGACTATAGTAGATTTGAAACATCGTAAAAAACTGGCAATTTGGTGTAAATATTGGGCTAGAAATAAGACTATAGTAGATTTGAAACTAGTCATTCAGTCTTATTTCAGTGCACTGAATGCTAATAGCTAGAAATAAGACTATAGTAGATTTGAAACGATTTTTCTTTTGAAAAATATATATTGTCTGATTTAGCTAGAAATAAGACTATAGTAGATTTGAAACCTTTAACAAAACTCAATTTTATATAATAGCTTTAATTGCGCTAGAAATAAGACTATAGTAGATTTGAAACGGGATATTATTGGTCAACGCATTACTCATTATTTTAGCTAGAAATAAGACTATAGTAGATTTGAAACTTCAGAAGAAATATTAACAATCGGAAAAGAAATAATTATGCTAGAAATAAGACTATAGTAGATTTGAAACATTTTTCAGTTTTCACATTGTACTCTAATCTATCCATATGCTAGAAATAAGACTATAGTAGATTTGAAACTTTGGAGAGTTTAGGCAAGGTATGGGCATACCAATTGCTAGAAATAAGACTATAGTAGATTTGAAACAGGGTTAGAAATTGGAAAATCAAAAAAAGGAACATAGCTAGAAATAAGACTATAGTAGATTTGAAACATGGGCATATCCAAACCCTACTTCGCCTCTGTCTACGTGCTAGAAATAAGACTATAGTAGATTTGAAACTCAACTTTATACGCTTCCCCTATTATTTTTGATAATATAGCTAGAAATAAGACTATAGTAGATTTGAAACAATGGATGAAAAATGACCCTTATTTCTCGGACATAGCTAGAAATAAGACTATAGTAGATTTGAAACCACTACCATGTTTATCTTCATATTCACCTCCGTGCAGCTAGAAATAAGACTATAGTAGATTTGAAACAATTTGGATATAGAGAATTAAAAGAAGCAGTTTGCTAGAAATAAGACTATAGTAGATTTGAAACCGAAAAAATTAAAGAAATGTATTCTGATGAGGAAATAGCTAGAAATAAGACTATAGTAGATTTGAAACGACCAACTTGAAAACTTAGAATATAAATTATCCGAAGAGCTAGAAATAAGACTATAGTAGATTTGAAACGTATCTATCGGATATGAAATATAATTTCGAAAAAGAAATGCTAGAAATAAGACTATAGTAGATTTGAAACTTCATAGAAGAAGACCGCTTTAAAGAAATAAAATCAAAGCTAGAAATAAGACTATAGTAGATTTGAAACACGAGTGCAACACGCTTATATATTGCACTTGTGGGGCTGCTAGAAATAAGACTATAGTAGATTTGAAACATATTACCCCCCTTTTAAATTTTTATAATAAACTAGCTAGAAATAAGACTATAGTAGATTTGAAACGTTTGTGTTTCCTGTTGTGATTGTGTCCGTGTTTCCTGCTAGAAATAAGACTATAGTAGATTTGAAACTAATTTCTGCAACCTCTTCCTTAGACGTTGCTTTTTTTAGCTAGAAATAAGACTATAGTAGATTTGAAACATCTTTAAGATATGCGTTCATTGAACACTTATCTGAGGCTAGAAATAAGACTATAGTAGATTTGAAACGGTTTTGGACTGTATATCTCTGCGTTGTCAGTCAGCGCTAGAAATAAGACTATAGTAGATTTGAAACTTGTTGCAGTTGGGGCGGTAACTACAGCATTCATAGAGCTAGAAATAAGACTATAGTAGATTTGAAACAACTATACATAATATTAGTATCTATTGCAACTTCTAATTGGCTAGAAATAAGACTATAGTAGATTTGAAACGACTCTTTATAGAATGATTTGTATTCTATACTCATAGCTAGAAATAAGACTATAGTAGATTTGAAACTATACAAGAATAATAAATTATTAGGCTCCGCTCCGTTGCTAGAAATAAGACTATAGTAGATTTGAAACAGTTGATACATTGAATGGTCTTCTATTCTACCGCAATGTGCTAGAAATAAGACTATAGTAGATTTGAAACCCTTTAAAATTATACCAAATATTAATTTATCCCTACGCTAGAAATAAGACTATAGTAGATTTGAAACCTAATACAAAAGCCCCTGGTCGAAGCGTTGGTGATGAGCTAGAAATAAGACTATAGTAGATTTGAAACCTATATGTGGGATTAATAATAAATTCATTGTTGATAGCTAGAAATAAGACTATAGTAGATTTGAAACATAATAAGGTATCTACACGTTTATGTTTATAAAATACCAAGCTAGAAATAAGACTATAGTAGATTTGAAACAAAGTATCGACTTTTGTAAGTAATGTAAGCGAGGGGCTAGAAATAAGACTATAGTAGATTTGAAACTTTTTTAAGCAAGTTTTTGTTTTTGATGCATTGATAACGCTAGAAATAAGACTATAGTAGATTTGAAACTTCAGTCATCAAAGTTCAAGGGTTGGAGGGTACGGTTTAGCTAGAAATAAGACTATAGTAGATTTGAAACATATTTCAGCAATTAAAATACTATATGGGCGATTTTATGCTAGAAATAAGACTATAGTAGATTTGAAACTTCACGGATCAAGAATTAAAAGACAAATATGAACAAGGCTAGAAATAAGACTATAGTAGATTTGAAACTTATACTATTTTTGTCTGAAGCTATCCAAATTGCAAGCTAGAAATAAGACTATAGTAGATTTGAAACTATACTTTATTAGAACCTTTTATATCGATAGAAAAGCTAGAAATAAGACTATAGTAGATTTGAAACGTTCATGTAGTGATTCATAATTAAGATATCGTTCAGCTAGAAATAAGACTATAGTAGATTTGAAACATATAATAAAGCTCCAACACCCAAAGCAGCAGCAGCGCTAGAAATAAGACTATAGTAGATTTGAAACTACCCAAGAACAAAAAGAATTATTTTTTAAAAAGCTAGAAATAAGACTATAGTAGATTTGAAACGGTGTTTCCGTTTACGAAGGTTCTAACTTACTGGGAGCTAGAAATAAGACTATAGTAGATTTGAAACTGTTTTCTGTCGTGTTAGCTGTTTTTAAATCATTTAGCTAGAAATAAGACTATAGTAGATTTGAAACTGTTTTGAGGTGGGAAATTAAAATAATTAAAAATAAGCTAGAAATAAGACTATAGTAGATTTGAAACATTACTGACCCTCAACAATTAGATGTTGAAAAATTGGCTAGAAATAAGACTATAGTAGATTTGAAACTTACCAAGTACATTACGAACTGTATTAATTGTTGAGCTAGAAATAAGACTATAGTAGATTTGAAACTTATAATAACCTTCATTATACTTTGATTCTATGAGGCTAGAAATAAGACTATAGTAGATTTGAAACCATTGACGATTGCAATCATAAAAGTACCTAATGTTTTTCGCTAGAAATAAGACTATAGTAGATTTGAAACTTTTAATTAGTTTTGACTTCAATATTGGACTTGGACAGTGCTAGAAATAAGACTATAGTAGATTTGAAACCTTTTTAACATGTTTGGATTATATTGTTCTATTTTAGCTAGAAATAAGACTATAGTAGATTTGAAACTTTTTCACCCCCTATCGATAGTATTTTTTTCTACTTTTCGCTAGAAATAAGACTATAGTAGATTTGAAACTTTGGTCTTTCTATCTGTATCCCTACAGAATGTATCTTCGCTAGAAATAAGACTATAGTAGATTTGAAACACGGAAGTATGGAAAGAAGGGGATTTAGATATAAATGCTAGAAATAAGACTATAGTAGATTTGAAACAATGATGTATCCAAATGATGATACGGTGCAGTCAAGCTAGAAATAAGACTATAGTAGATTTGAAACAAAAGTTATACGGAGCTCATAGAGGTATCAATACAGCTAGAAATAAGACTATAGTAGATTTGAAACTTTACAGGTAAATGAAATCTTGTAGATGCGGGGGCTAGAAATAAGACTATAGTAGATTTGAAACTTATATATTCTGAATTTAAAACAGAAGCAGAAGCAGCTAGAAATAAGACTATAGTAGATTTGAAACAATATTAACCAAATCAATCTTAATGTCTTTTGATGGGCTAGAAATAAGACTATAGTAGATTTGAAACACAGGCACAAAACGAGGAGAAGGATGGAAAGTGGGCTAGAAATAAGACTATAGTAGATTTGAAACGATTACATAGTATTCTTGCTTTATATATCTTATTTTGCTAGAAATAAGACTATAGTAGATTTGAAACTAACTAAAGCTAATGATCACTATAATATATATTAAAGCTAGAAATAAGACTATAGTAGATTTGAAACATTCTATAATAAAACGGTGTAAAGGTGTAACATATGGAGCTAGAAATAAGACTATAGTAGATTTGAAACAAATGTAAAACATATGTAAATGGTAATAAAACTGAGCTAGAAATAAGACTATAGTAGATTTGAAACATTGTAGGACTTATTTGGATGATACATTCACAGGAAAGCTAGAAATAAGACTATAGTAGATTTGAAACATATATTCATATTGATTTTGAAATTCCAAATCAATGCTAGAAATAAGACTATAGTAGATTTGAAACAAACCAGGCAAATATAGACTCACAATATAATATAAGCTAGAAATAAGACTATAGTAGATTTGAAACAAAGGTGTAGAAATGACGTCTGGTGATGTCACGGGTGCTAGAAATAAGACTATAGTAGATTTGAAACCCTCGGCGGAGCGCTCTTGTTTTCTATTGTAGAAGAATTGCTAGAAATAAGACTATAGTAGATTTGAAACCTGTCAATATATACGTGTTGACAACTTGGGCATACGCTAGAAATAAGACTATAGTAGATTTGAAACTCGTCAGATGTAGACATTTGCACTCTGTCGTTCACAGCTAGAAATAAGACTATAGTAGATTTGAAACAATATACAATATTACAGGGTGGCGATACATTGGAAAGCTAGAAATAAGACTATAGTAGATTTGAAACTGTTTCCTGTTGTAGTATTATTAAACATAG
>NZ_JANUCR010000014.1 GCF_024807655.1 Methanococcus voltae
CTCTCATATCTTTAAGTGTCCAGAATATCTTTTATCACTTGAACTATTAGTATTAGCGGGCTTAATGCCTCGGAAAACCTTGGCACTTACACCCCTAACCTATCAAACCCATGTTCTATGGGAGTCCTTGTTCCCGAAGGAAAAGGCTGTCTATTTTCAGGATGAACTTCGGGCTTAGATGCTTTCAGCCCTTATCTCTTGGTGCGTGGCTGCTCGGCAATGCCTTGTCAGACAACCGATCGACTAGAGGCACCGACGGCCCGTTCCTCTCGTACTAGAGCCACCTTTCCCTCAGACAGCCAACACATCCAGCAGATAGCAACCAACCTGTCTCACGACGGTCTAAACCCAGCTCATGATCCCCTTTAATGGGCGAACAGCCCCACCCTTGGGTCCTGCTGCAGACCCAGGATGGGAAAAACCGACATCGAGGTAGCAAGCCGCGGGGTCGATATGGGCTCTTGCCCGCGACAACTCTGTTATCCCCGGGGTAGCTTTTTTGTCATCTCTGGCCCCCATCGGTGAGGCACAGAGGTTCGTTAGGCCCGACTTTCGTCTCTTCGTTGCGTTTTGTTGGCAACAAAGTCAGGCTGGCTTTTGCCCTTACACTCAACAGCGGAGTCCTGACCCGCTTGAGCCAACCTTTGGGCCCTCCTGATGCATTTTTAGGAGGGTACCGCCCCAGCCAAACTGCCCACCTACCGGTGTCCCCTATAAGGGTTAGGGACATAATCATAGGAGGGTGGTGTCCCATGGATGCCTCCACTTTTCCTGGCGAAAAAGTTTCGATGGCTCCCACCTACACTGTACACCCACAATCATGCCCCAACGACAGGCTGCAGTAAAGCTCCACGGGGTCTTCGCTTCCCACTGGACGTCTCCGGCCTTTGCGCCGGAATGGTAGGTTCACCGGAGTCTAGTCGGGGACAGTGGAGGTCTCGTTACGCCATTCATGCAGGTCGGAACTTGCCCGACAAGGAATTTCGCTACCTTAAGAGGGTTATAGTTACCCCCGCCGTTTACTGGCGCTTCGCCCGGTTGGAACCGGGGTTCACGTACCAGCACTGGGCAGGCGTCGGCCTTAGTACACACCTTTTCAGGCTCGCTAAGACCTATGTTTGTATTAAACAGTCGGACCTCCCTGGTCACTGCGACCAGCGATCCGGTTAAAGATCACTGGCACTCCTTCTCCCGAAGTTACGGAGCCATTTTGCCGACTTCCCTCGACTAGATTATTCCGCTACGCCTTAGGATACTCACCTAGGGGCACCAGTGTCGGTTCTGGGTACGGACGTTCAAAATCCATGTCAATTCCCTTTTCACGGGCTCAAGGAATCAGTTAAATTCTCCTAAAGGAAAACTCATTACTCTTTCATCCGATTCTCATTATTACAATTCTCCTCGGACTTATAAGCTTGAATACTCAGACAAAAGTACAAAACTTATCCCAAAGCGTCAGAAATTGACCTTGTGTTGCCACATGTATTTGAACGGCACAGGAATATTAACCTGTTTCCCTTTCCTCTCAAAGAGGTTAACTCGAGAGTTAGGACCGGCTTACCCACAGCTGACGAACATTGCTGTGGAACCCTTGCCCCTTCGGCGGTGGGGATTCTCACCCCACTTATGCTGTTACTACTACCGGGATCATCATTTCTACGAGGTCCACTCGACTTCACAGCCGAACTTCTGCCCTCGCAGAACGCCCCCCTACAAGATTACCTTACGGTACTCCTGGGTCTCGGTGGCCGATTTTAGCCCCGTCCATTTTCGGGACCCTTGATCTCGACAGGTGAGCTGTTACGCACTCGTTAAAGGATGGCTGCTTCTAAGCCAACCTCCCTGCTGTCTTAGACCAAGGACACCCTTCGTGTTCACACTTAATCGGCACTTAGGGACCTTAACCCAGGTCACGGCTATTCCCGTCTCGGACATACAGCTTACCCGTATGCCCTGACTCGAAGTATACGACGACGACAAGTTCGGAGTTTGACAGAAAAGCGAGGAATTTCTTCCCCTAACCTCCCTATCAGTGCTCTACCTTGCCGACTATCTAAACTTCGGCTGACCTGAGAGTCACTTCGGGGGGAACCAGCTATTTCCGGGCTCGATTGGCCTTTCACCCCTAGACCAAGGTCAGAAGAGTGCTTCGAACGGCAACACCTCTGCAGGCCTCCATCCCTCAGTTGAGGGACTTCACCTTGCCCTGGCCTAGATCGCCCGGTTTCGGGTCGTATCGCTGTGACTCCGGGCCCTTAAGACCCCGTTCCTGGATAAACTGCGAACTTGTTGGTTTCCCTTCGCCTACAACCTTAAAGATTTTAAGCTCGCCACAACAATACACTCCCCGGCCCGTTTTTCGAAACGGACGACACAACCCTGGCTCTATACCTCGTAACACTACTTCGCAGTAGCTTCCTTCGATATAGTTGCCTTTGGGGCCATGCCATTCCATACCTACTTGGTTTCAGGCACTTTTCACATCCTATTAAGGATACTTTTCAGCTTTCCCTCGCGGTACTAATACGCTATCGGTCTTGGAACGTATTTAGGGTTGGAAGTCGATGCCTCCCAATTTCCCGCGCGATATCCAACGCACGGTACTCAGGAACCTTATAAATCATATCAGATTCACTTACGGGACTTTCACCCTCTATGGTATGACATTCCAGTCAACTTCAGTTCTCATCAAATCATTGAACAAAGGCCCTATAACACCACATCTCCCCGAAGGGATTCAGTTTGCCCTAATCCGCTTTCAATCGCCTCTAATCACGGAATCTCATTTGATTTCTCTTCCTGCGGGTACTAAGATGCTTCAATTCCCCGCGTTCCCAATCCTTACGGATCACTTTACAGTAGGAAGTCCCATTAGGAAATCTTAGGTTCAAAGGTTGTATGCACCTCGCCTAAGCTTATCGCAGCTTACCACGTCCTTCGTCGGCGTTCCAAGCCAAGCCATTCCCCAAGTAGGGTATTTGATAAATAGATATTCTGGATAACACCAGATATGAGAGCTTATGCATGATCATCATCTAAATCAGATCCTCGGTTTACAACCATATAATCGCAAACTG
>NZ_JANUCR010000015.1 GCF_024807655.1 Methanococcus voltae
AAACGGCGATGGTTTTTGTGATGAAATATATAACATCTCATTAGGAAATGTAGATTACTTACCATTAGTATTTGATACTCAAGGTCCTATATTAAATATAGTTTCACCAGAAAATAAATCAATATTTAATGTAAACCGTTTTATGGTAAACATAACTGCTACAGATAGTAGTGGTGTAGATAGAATAGTATCTGAACTTTATGGTACTTGGAACAACACACTTGCAGAATACCCTACATATTATTATATATACTATACTGGCGTAGATGAGGGAAATCACTCTTTAATATTCTATGCTTTTGATAATTTAGGACATAGAACCGTTAAAAAACTATGGATTGTAATAGATACAACAGACCCTTATGTAGCAATAAACACCCCATTAAATGATACGGTGTACACTACGAATAACATATTAATTAACGCAACCGCTAATGATGCAAGGGGCATAAAAGAAGTAAAAGCTAACATAAACGGAACTAATTATACAATGAACATTAATGGTAGCTATTATACCTTAAATAAAACATTAACGGATAATAAATACAGTTTGAAAGTTTATGCTATGGATAATATAAATAATACAAATGTATCAAGTGAATATACATTTAAAGTTGATACAACTGCTCCAACTTTTACAGTGCATTCCCCAGAAAATAAATCAATATTTAATGTAAACCATTTTATGGTAAACATAACTGCTACAGATAGTAGTGGTGTAGATAAAATAGTATCTGAACTTTATGGTAATTGGAACATTACACTTGCAGAATACCCTACATTTTATTATACATCCTATAATCTATTAGATGAGGGAAATCACTCTTTAATATTCTATGCTTTTGATAATGCAGGAAATAGGGCGGTTAAAAAACTATGGATTGTAATAGATACAACAGACCCTTATGTAGCAATAAACACCCCATTAAATAATAATGTATATAATACAGATAATATATTAATTAACGCAACCGCTAATGATGCAAGGGGCATTAAAGAAGTAAAAGCTAACATAAACGGAACTAATTATACAATGAACATTAATGGTAGCTATTATACATTAAATAAAACATTAACGGATAATAAATACAGTTTGAAAGTTTATGCTATGGATAATATAAATAATACAAATGTATCAAGTGAATATACATTTACTGTAGATACAACTGCTCCAAAAATTATATCTATTAAACCAGTTAATAATTCGACAGTGGGTATTTCAACAAATGTTCAAGTTTTAGTTAATGAAAAATCAAAAATTAATATGTCATTAATAAAAGGAATTGATATATTAAAATATAATTTAACTGAAGATACAAATAATTCAAATTTGCATACAAAATTACTTACAAATTTGGATGCAGGTAATTATACATTAAAAATAACTGCAACTGATTTATACAATAATAGCTATACGAATGAATCTACTTTCACAGTAGATACGACTAAACCAGTTTTGGAAATAATAAATCCATCCAATAATTCAAAATATAATGAAACAGATATTACAATAAACATTACTGCGGATTCAAATGTTAGTTTAATCGCTAATATTGTATCAACAGGGGTAAATAAGAATGTTAGTTTAACAAAAGGTACAAACAGTTATGTGGGAACTACTGGAACTTTAGCAGAAGGTACGTATAATATAACTGCTATTGCTACAAATGATTTAGGCAACAAAAACGGTACTAAGCCAAACACATTTACTGTAGATACGACTAAACCAACAATTACAAACTTAAAACCAGTTAATAATTCAACAGTAAACACCGGATTTACAATAAATGCAACAATTAATGATAAT
>NZ_JANUCR010000016.1 GCF_024807655.1 Methanococcus voltae
AGCCCACAATCTTTTAGTGCCTATTAACGACCTATCATCTTAACTTTCTAGGAGGTGATCCAGCCGCAGGTTCCCCTACGGCTACCTTGTTACGACTTCACCCTCCTCGCTGAACCCAGGTTCGATCTTAGCCGAAGGCCAAAACCTCACCTCAACCCAACTCGGATGGTGTGACGGGCGGTGTGTGCAAGGAGCAGGGACACATTCACCGCAGTATTATGAACTGCGATTACTACGGATTCCAGCTTCACGTGGGCGAGTTACAGCCCACGATCCGAACTACGACAGGGTTTAGGAGATTTGCGTCCCTTTTCAGGGTAGCATCCCATTGTCCCAGCCATTGTAGCCCGCGTGTAGCCCAGGAGATTCGGGGCATGCGGACCTATCGTTGCCCGCTCCTTCCTCTGACTTAGCGCCAGCGGTCCCCTATGAGTGCGTTTCCTCCGGAGAAGAAACTAGCAACATAGGGCACGGGTCTCGCTCGTTACCTGACTTAACAGGACGCCTCGCGGTACGAGCTGACGATGGCCATGCACCACCTCTCAGCGCTTCAGACAAGGTCGTCAACCTGGTCATCATAATGCTGTCGCTCCTGGTGAGATGCCCGGCGTTGAATCCAATTAAACCGCAGGCTCCACCCGTTGTGGTGCTCCCCCGCCAATTCCTTTAAGTTTCAGTCTTGCGACCGTACTCCCCAGGTGGCGAACTTAACGGCTTCCCTTCGGCACTAGATAGGCACAGAGCCTACCTAACACCTAGTTCGCAGAGTTTACGGCCAGGACTACCCGGGTATCTAATCCGGTTCGCGCCCCTGGCTTTCGTCCCTCACCGTCGGACCCGTTCCAGACAAGTGCCTTCGCCATAGGTGGTCCTCCAAGGATCAACACATTCCACCGCTACCCTTGGAGTACCCTTGTCCTCTCCCGGTCCCAAGTCTAGCAGTATCCCTGCCAGTCCTCTGGTTAAGCCAGAGGATTTAAACAGGGACTTACTAAACCGGCTACGGACGCTTTAGACCCAATAAGAGTGGTCACCACTTGGGCCGTCGGTGTTACCGCGGCTGCTGGCACCGAACTTGCCCAGCCCTTATTCTTTAAGCTATTTACACTTACTAAAAGCCTATGAGTTACATAGGCACTTGGAGTCCCCCCGTCGCACTTTCGTGCATTGCGGAGGTTTCGCGCCTGCTGCGCCCCGTAGGGCCTGGGGCCGTGTCTCAGTCCCCATCTCCGGGCTCCCTCTCTCAAGGCCCGTATCGATCGTAGGCTTGGTGGGCCATTACCCCACCAACTACCTAATCGAGCGCAGTCCTATCCTCAAGCGCATATGCTTTCAGAAAAAGATTATTCCAAACCTTTTTTCTTATGGGGTATTATCCTCAGTTTCCCAAGGTTATGCCCCACTTGAGGGTAAGTTAACCACGTGATAATGAGCCGTCCGCCATGGCCGAAGCCATAGACTCGCATGGCTTAGTCGAACTCCAATAGCAGTGACCTCCGGCGGGATCAACCGGAATTAGTTGCTTACGGATAAGCAACTACTCTCGTGGAGTCGGTCAGTATTTCATTTAAAGGAAATGACTTGGTCGTTAATAGGTTTCACAAGATTGTGGGCTTAC
>NZ_JANUCR010000017.1 GCF_024807655.1 Methanococcus voltae
TAAAATAAAACTATAATCTAAAAATAAAAAATAATGATTTAAAATTAATAATTTTAATTAATTATTCAATTTTAAATCTTTCAGCTGATTTTTCAACTCTTTCTGCAACTTCTACAACTTTTTTTGCAATCTGTTCGATTTCTGAAATAACTCTATCTAATTCTTCTGTTGAAGCAGTTACTTCTTCAGCAGTTGCTGTGAATTCTTCTGAGATAGAAGCGATGTCTTGAGCGTTTCTAAGTGCATCATCTGTACTTACGCTTGCTTTTTTAGAATCTTCCTTGATGTTGTTTACAGCAGCTGTTGCTCTGTTAACGCTTTCTTTAATTTGCATGAATGCGTTATTTACTTCATCAATTGCAATTACACCTTTGTCTACTTCTTCTCGTCCGGTAGTTCCTAATTTAATCGTTGTAGTCACTTTTCCGTTGATTCCTACGATTGTTTTATTAATATCTTCTACGGACTTTTGAATCTCTTCTGCTAATGATTTAATTTCACTTGCTACAACTGCGAAACCTTTACCTGCTTCTCCTGCTCTCGCTGCTTCAATACTTGCGTTGAGTGCTAATAAACCGGTTTGCTCCGCAATATCCTTAATTAATGTAGTTACTTCATTTATTTTCTTACTTTCTTCGCCGAGTTCTTCGATTGATTTACCTAAGTTGTCGATTACGTTTGTAATCTTTTGCATCGTCACTACAGCGTTTTCTACTTTTTTTACACCTAATTGTGAATTATCTTCAATTTCAGTGTTTAACTGTACTGTATCTTCTGCATTACCGTATAAATCTTTTGCAATCTGGCTGGTTAATTCTAACTGGTCAGTTGCGTCTTGTAATTTAATAGATTGGTCTGATGAAGCGGTGGCTACCTGTGAAGCTGCTTCACTTACTTGTTCAGACGTTTCCTTAGCGTCTTCAAGTTCTTTTCTTATTTTATGTACTTCATTATCTAATATAGTAATCTCTTCTTTGAGTTCTGTTATTAATTCACCAGTACTAATAATACCTGCGTTTATAACATATTCCAAACTCTTTTCGTCGTCAGCATTACTCATTCTTCCAGTTAAGTCTCCTTCTGCAACACCGTGCATTACAGAGCTTACTTCTTCCAATAGTTCTGCTAACTTAGCTTTATCCATATCTAATGTTTTATTCAACTTAACTACGTTATCGGCCATTTCGTTGAATGATTC
>NZ_JANUCR010000018.1 GCF_024807655.1 Methanococcus voltae
ATCTACTATAGTCTTATTTCTAGCTTATCTGTGCAATAGTATTCATAATAATAGCAGGAGCTAGTTTCAAATCTACTATAGTCTTATTTCTAGCTATGTTTTAAGGTGGTTCCAATGGTTAACAATTGGAAGTTTCAAATCTACTATAGTCTTATTTCTAGCTTTTAATAATCCAAATGAAGTATTTGATTTCTATTGTGAGTTTCAAATCTACTATAGTCTTATTTCTAGCCTGGTCTATATTCACCGTCAACGAGTAGGTGATTAGGTTTCAAATCTACTATAGTCTTATTTCTAGCTTCGTGTGCTTCCTGGAACTTTCTCTTTTTTCTTCCCTTGTTTCAAATCTACTATAGTCTTATTTCTAGCTTTTTAACTGTTTATGGTTCGTAAATCTTGTTAAATAGTTTCAAATCTACTATAGTCTTATTTCTAGCATAAAGATTTTAACCCTGTTGAAGTAGTAAATAATAAATGTTTCAAATCTACTATAGTCTTATTTCTAGCAAAAAGATGCAAACCTTCCAATCTTAACCAGTAAGACGTTTCAAATCTACTATAGTCTTATTTCTAGCCAACTCCGTCGGTGTTATCCATATTATGCCTCCTTGTTTCAAATCTACTATAGTCTTATTTCTAGCTATGGATATGACGTACAGTCCTCAGATAAATATAATGTTTCAAATCTACTATAGTCTTATTTCTAGCAAATCAAATATCCTATTATTTTTATCGACAGTAATGTTTCAAATCTACTATAGTCTTATTTCTAGCTTAAGCGTTGGTTTTCTTAATTCTATTGTTTTTTGTTTCAAATCTACTATAGTCTTATTTCTAGCTACGTTATTGTAAGAAACTACAATTAATGAATTTTCGTTTCAAATCTACTATAGTCTTATTTCTAGCTTGTCTTTTAAGTCTGTTAATCCATCTAATTCCGAGTTTCAAATCTACTATAGTCTTATTTCTAGCTAATTCTTCTTTTACTTCTTCGAGTTCTTCATCCGTGTTTCAAATCTACTATAGTCTTATTTCTAGCTTAAAAAATATATTAACATCCACATCTAAATTTTTGTTTCAAATCTACTATAGTCTTATTTCTAGCTT